>CADEFK010000135.1 GCA_902826595.1 uncultured bacterium
TCGTAAGCGGAATTATCATAGCTCACGACTATAACACGCTCGCGGGGAATAGGAGAATAAGTTTAATAAGGAAGGCGCTGTCTTTCGGCATCGCTGCGGGCTTCGCTCTCCGCATCGCGTCGGGGCTTCTCGCGCTCACGAGCATGGCGTACGGGCTCGCGATCGCGTCTTTCGATTTTACGGTGAGGCCGGTGTGGGTGACTTTCTTTCTGCTGTCGAAGATCGGAATGCCCGATTCTTTCATTACGCTCAGAGAATCCTACACATACTTCCCGAATGATTTCGCGGGCGCGCTCGCGTGGGCTGCGTGGGGCTTTATCGACGGTCTCGTAGGGGGGACGGCGCTCGCTTATCTTTATTTAAAATTTCGCGGGATTTTTGGAGCATCGGGGCATGGGGATGATTAACGTTCCGTTAGCCTGGTAGTAGATCTTCCGAATCTCCTCTGCCCAATCCGGCAACCGCAGAAGTCTCGAATGTCCGCGGCGGCTCGCTTTCCGCCTAGCAGTCGGGCAGGACGCCGAGCCTCTTCTTCATGAGCTCTGCTATCGAGGTAGAGCGCTCCTTCGCCTTCACGGCGACCGGGCCGGAGAAGAGATCGTCGACCGTGCCGTGGAAAAGGTAAAGCCACCTGTCGAAGTGCTGGTTCTTGAAAGGTATTTTCTTATTCAGGTCCACATGCACGTTCATGGCCTGCGCCCCGCCCTGATAAACCGGGTTCTGGAAGAGCACCGTCTCCCAGAAATCGCTTATCACGGGAAGGTGGCTTTTGAGGTCGATCTTCGCGTAGAAGGTAAAGATGTACCCGAGGATCGGGTCGTCCATCATGCGCTCGTAGAACCTGCCCACGAGCGTCTCTATGTCCTCTCTGCTTGTGATGTCTTTCATGGCGGCTGTTACTCTTTTCCCGAGTGAATTGTACCAGATTCATTCAGGACCGCACACACGCGCGCAGACACACAGTGTGTTTTATGATTCTTCTGAACCTCTTCCGGTCAAACAATCGACAAATCCTGACCCGTCCACACTTCGACCATACGACGAGCTCGGGACAGGCTACCGCCCGGTACGATCAATAAGAGGGGTTATCCTGCATCTTGTATCCTGCCCCCTCCCCCCTTTATTTCCGATAATCATTTGTGTTAAACTTTTATTGTTGACCGCGCATATTGCGGGAAACGTATTCAGTCTTCAGGGAATAACCGGGTATGGGCCGGTTCATACCTCATACCAGAGGGTAAAAGAATGAGCGCAAGACCTCAACTTTCCATGCGTGAAATAGATGAGGACTCCGTGCTGCGGAACCTCATGGAATGCACGGCGTCCGCGACCGGCGAAAGGTTCTTCTACTCCATAGTCGAGAACCTCTCGAAGGCGCTCGGCACCGAAGGGGCGTGGGTCACAGTGCTTAACAAGGAGAAGCGCACCCTCAAGGCGCTCGCGTTCCTCATGCAGGGCGAGTGGTACGAAGATTACGAGTACGACTTCACGGGGACGGTATGCGAGGAAGTGGTAATGGCCGACAAGCTAGTCCACCATCCGGACAACATCATGGACATCTACCCCGAGAGCGAGAGCCTCAAATCGTTCAAAGCTGTGAGCTTCATGGGTGCGCCGCTCAAGGATGCGGACGGCGCCACGCTCGGTTTTCTGTCGGTGCTCGACACGCGCCCGATTCCGGAGGACGACCGTTTCATGGGCGTATTCAACATATTCGCCGACAGGGCAGCGGCTGAGCTATCGAGGATACGCGCGGAAGCGACCTTAAGGGAGCGCGAGGGGAAGCTCTCGAGCCTGTTTCAGTCCGCGATGGACTCGATCATAGATTTAGACGGCGGCCTCAGGATCAACCTCGTCAATTCCGCCGCCGAAAAGCTTTTCGGCTTCGGCCCCGGGAGCCTGATCGGGAGCGACTTCACGCGCTTCCTTTCGAAAGAGAGCCGGGTAAAGCTCATGGAGATCATAAAAGAGCTGCACATGCAGCCCGACGGGAGGAGGTACGTCTGGATACCGGGCGGCCTCGAAGCCGTCATGCTTTCCGGGGGGAGATTCTCGGCGGAAGCGACCATATCCACATACGAGGCCGGCAATAATTTCTTCTACACCCTCATACTAAGGAACGTGAACGAGCGCATCGAGGCCACGAAGCGCATACGCTCGCTCATGGACGCAGCGCATTATCTGGAGGAGGAGATAAAGGACCTTGGCAATTTCGACGACGTTATAGGCAGGAGCGCCCCGATGCGTGAGGTCATGCAGGACGTTAGGCATGTCGCCGGAACGTACAGCACTGTGCTCATACTGGGAGAGACCGGGACGGGCAAGGAAGTGATCGCGAGGACGATACATAAATCGAGCGGCAGGAGCGAGAAGCCGCTCATAAAGGTCAACTGCGCGGCTATCCCCGTGCACCTGATAGAGAGCGAATTCTTCGGGCACGAGGCGGGCGCGTTCACGGGCGCGACCAAAAAGCGTGACGGCAGGTTCACCCTCGCAGACGGAGGCACCATATTCCTCGACGAGATAGGAGAGCTCACGCTCGACCTCCAGGCGAAGCTCCTGCGCGTACTTCAGGAGGGGGAGTTCGAGCCCGTCGGCAGCTCGGAAACGAAGAAAGTGAACGTCAGGGTCCTCGCCGCCACGAACCGCGACCTCAAAAAGAGCGTCGAGAAAGGCGAGTTCCGCGAGGACCTCTACTACAGGCTGAACGTATTCCCCATAACGGTCCCTCCGCTCCGGGACAGGACCGAAGACATAGAGCTTTTCGCGAGGTCGTTCGCCGATAAATTCACGAAGAGGATGGGACGGGAATTCCATCCGCTGACGGACGACTGCATAAGACTTCTGAAATCATACTCCTGGCCCGGCAACGTGAGGGAGCTCCAGAACGTGATAGAGAGGGCGGTCATCACCTCACAGGGGGGCCGCCTCGACCTCCACCGCTCGTTCCCCGAGACCTCCGCTCAGCCGGCCTCGAAGGCCGCCGGCCCCGCAGAGTCACCGCCTGCCGGTTCGATATTGACGCTCGAGGAGATGAAAAGCTTCGAGAAGGAAAATATACTGAAGGCGCTCGCCTCCGCATGCGGCAGGATATACGGAGAGGGAGGCGCAGCCGAACGGCTCGGCATGAATCCCTCCACGCTCCGCTCCCGCATGAAGGCCCTCGGCATAAAGAGGGACGAAAACGGCGGGTGAACGCCCGCTGGCATACGATCTCAAATATCCCTACCCCGTCATTTCGACCAGTTGGAGAAATCTTTCCTTGTCATGCTGAACTTGTCTCAGCATCTCGTTTTTTCATAAAACACACTACGTGTGTGATTTTTGCTTCCGGAGAAACTAAACAGGCGATATTCGCGCTTTAAATCAAACGGGGAACGATTCCGACCAGGCCGCGTAATTTCACGCTCCAACAGTGCGAAATCTCACGCTACGCTTAATATCACGATGCATCATATTGCGCATCTCGCTACGTAACTACTTTGTATCCTTGACTATTTACTATCTTCATCGATATGGCACGCTTTCTGTATGATTCAACATAGATTAAAAACTAAAGAGGAGGTGTTAAGAAATGAAGAAAGTTTATATGATAGGTACCTTTTATGTCCTTTTAGTCTTTGGCCTCTATGCCCTATCGATTTCTCTGCTTGCAGCAGCCCGGGAGGGCGCTCTAGACGGCAAGACATTCACGGGCGAGATGGGCGAGGCCGGGAAGGATAAGGGCGACAAGGACGAGCTAATATTCAAGGACGGCAAGTTCAGCTCCGAAGCCTGCGAGAAGTACGGATTCGGCGACGCGCCTTACACGACCACGGCAAGCGGCGGCGCGACTACGTTCGAGGCCGATACCGTGAGCGCGAAAGAAGGGAAGATGCACTGGTCGGGCACGGTGAAGGGCGACGAGCGCACCGGCACGGTAGTATGGACGAAGGAAGGCCAGGCGCCCATCGATTACTGGTTCAAGACCGAGTTGAAAAAGTAGCGCCCGCACATAAAATCCCCTCCCCCCGCCTGTCCTGAACTTGTTTCAGGATCTAAAGGGGGAGGGTCAAGGGTGGGGTGCATCTTGATTTTCCTGTCACTGCGAGGCTCCGACTTGTCCGGCATAGCCTCAGGCGAAGACGGAAGCCTTGCGCGAAGGAGCTGCGGCAATCCCATGAAAAAACTAGATGCTGAAAAAATTTCAGCATGACGAAAAACAGATCGCCACAGCCATAATACGGCCTCGCGATGACAGAAGTGACGCACACCCGCTATCACTTCTTCATAATTTCGGCCATGGTCATCGAGGAAACGGGCGTGATTGACGATGTGCACGTCATCATCCCCGGCTCGAGGAACGCGACGATGTTGTTATAATCGTCGGTCTCCACTATATAGACAATCGTGTGTGATCCGTGCTCGACATAAATGTTTTTGAGCTTGAGCCCCTTCACCTTCTCGTTTATAAGCACCTTCCGGAAGCCGCCTATGTCCTTGGGACAATCCTGCGGGTCGTGTAACTGAGTAATCATGAATTGCATTTTTACCTCCCCATGCGATCAGTTTTATAATAATAGTTTGCATATTTGATGCCATGGAGCTATACGCCGCAACACTCACGGATAATTCATTTTCATCTATATGCGCTTATGCGTAACCGATGCGACTGTCCGCTTCCCTGACAACTTTCCGGAATAGTCCTCCCGGCCCACCGCCATAACATTGATGCTCGGCCGCCAAAACGTTATATTTCACGGTTAATCGCCGTGAAATCTCGCGTTCAGCTTGATATCACGGTGTGTTATATGACACGACTATATGCATAACCACCTGGCGTTGCAGAATATTTCAATGTGCAATCATATCTGGCACGGTCTGTGCACCTGTCATATTCAAATTAAATCTTCAATGAGGAGGCAATAAAGATGTCGATAGATCAGAACAGACTTAATGAGCAACTTGGGAAAGCAATAGTGGACTTCGGAGCCACGTATCACGCGGCCCTCACGGTCATAGGGGACAAGCTCGGCCTTTACAAAACCCTGGCGGCCTCGGGCCCTCTCACACCCGGAGAGCTCGCCGCGAAGACGGGGACGGCGGAGAGGTACGTGATGGAATGGCTCTCCTGCCAGGCAGCGGGCGGGTACGTTACTTACGACCCGGAGACGAAGAAGTTCCATCTCTCCGAAGAGCAGGCGTTCATGCTCGCCGACGAGACGAGCCCGGCGTTCTTACCGGGAGCGTTTCAGGTGGCTGTATCCGCAATCATGTCCCTTCCCGAGATCGAGAAGCGCTTCAATACCGGCGAGGGGTTTGGATGGCACGAGCACAGGCACGGCGTCTTCGAAGGGACCGAGCGGTTCTTCAGGCCCGGCTATGCCGCAAACCTCATGAGCTCGTGGATACCCGCGCTCGACGGCGTCGAGGACAAGCTGAGACAAGGCGCGCTCGTCGCGGACGTCGGCTGCGGACACGGCGCGTCGACCATACTTATGGCGAAGACCTATCCCAAATCCACTTTCATCGGCTACGACTACCACAAACCCTCGGTCGAGTGGGCGAGGAAGGCTGCCGCAGATGAGGGTGTTTCGGGCAACACTACCTTCGAGGTGGCCGCCTCGAAAAACTACCCGGGCACGGACTTCGACCTCGTCACATTCTTCGACTGCCTGCACGACATGGGCGACCCGGCGGGCGCTTCGGCGCACGTGCTGAAGTCTCTCTCCAAGGACGGCGCGTGGATGATCGTCGAGCCCTTCGCGAACGACAACCTCGAAGACAACCTTAACCCCGTAGGAAGGGCTTATTTCGGGGCCTCCACGTTCATCTGCACCCCGGCGTCGCTCTCGCAAGAGGTAGGCGCGGCGTTAGGCGCCCAGGCCGGTGAAGCACGCTTGAGGGAGATCGTAACGAAGGGCGGCTTCTCCCGATTCAGAAGGGCGGCGGAAACCCCGTTCAATCTCATATTCGAAGCAAGACCGTAATCAAAACATATATTCAACATCAATTCCCTCCCCCCTTTCCGAGGGGGGGAGGGCACGGGTGGGGG
>CADEFK010000136.1 GCA_902826595.1 uncultured bacterium
GGGCACGACAGCCTCGAGGAGCGGTTCGCGCTTCCCCAGGCGACGCTTATCGTGAGCTGCCGCGTGAAGATGGAGGGCTGACCGAAAAAGGTATTCGGCGGATACAGGGTACAGCACAACCAGACCCTCGGGCCTTACAAGGGCGGCATACGCTACCACCCGGACGTGGATATGGGCGAGATCGCCGCGCTCGCCATGAACATGACGTGGAAGTGCGGCCTCGCGGAGCTGCCGTTCGGAGGCGCCAAGGGCGGCGTTGCGGTCGACCCGGGGACCCTGTCCCATAACGAGCTCGAGAGGCTCACGAGGAGATACACGGCGGAGATACTCCCTATCATCGGCCCCACCAAGGACATACCCGCCCCCGACCTCGGGACTAATCCGCAGATAATGGCATGGATCATGGACACCTACAGCATGGCGCAGGGGTACACCATCCCTTCGGTCGTCACGGGAAAGCCCGTCATCATAGGAGGCTCCCTCGGGAGGGAGGAGGCGACGGGGTTCGGGGTCGCTTACGTGACCGAGGACGCGCTCAGGAGATTCAAGAGGTATTCGGACACGGTAAGGGTCGTGATACAGGGGTTCGGGAACGTCGGGAGCTACACCGCCCTCAAGCTCGGCGACATGGGTATAAAGGTCGTCGCGGTGAACGACGTTTACGGCGGCATATACAACCCGAACGGCCTGCCGGTCGAAGAGCTTTTACGAACGGTGAGGGAGAAGGGAAAGGTGGGCGATTACAAGGGCGGCGACAAGGTGACGAACGAAGAGCTGCTCACTCTCGAATGCGACGTACTCATACCGGCCGCGCTCGGGAGGGTGATAACGAAGGACAACGCGCCCGGGCTCAGGTGCGGGATGGTGGTCGAAGGGGCGAACGGCCCGACTACGGCGGAAGCGGACGACATACTCAGGGAGAGGAACATACCCGTCATCCCCGACATACTGGCAAACGCAGGAGGGCTCATCGTGTCCTATTTCGAATGGGTGCAGGGGCTCCAGGAATACTTCTGGTCGAGGGAGGCCGTGCACGACGAGCTCAAGAAGCGGATGAAGAGTACGTTCGTAAGGGTCGCGGATTACGCGGAGAAGGAAAACGTCCCGATGCGGCTTGCCGCCCTCATGCTCGGCATAAGGCAGGTGTCCCGCGCGAAGAAGCTCCGGGGGCTTTACCCGTGATATCGTAAAAACGGTCCGGATGCTTTATCATTAGACGGCGGCTCGCGTATAAACGAGCCGGCCGAATATGAAAAGAACCATCGCCCTTGGAATAATAGGCTGCGGGGCCGCAACCGAGTCCTTTCACCTGCCATCGCTCAAATCGGTCCGCAGCATCAATGTTGCCGCGCTCTCTGACGTCGACACGAATAAATTAAACAGGCTCGCCGAAGCCTTCGGAGTGGGAAATCGTATTCCAGACCCGCAGGAGCTTATAAACAACCCGGAAATAGAAGCCGTCGCGGTGTGCGCCCCTTCCGGATATCACTATGAGCTGGGGATGTCAGCGCTCGACGCGGGTAAACACCTGTTCATCGAGAAACCTGTTGCGCTGAGCCCGGAAGAAAGCGAGCAATTGATAAAAAAAGCCGGAGAATCATCGGTGAAGGCATTCGTAGGTTTTAATCTTCGCTTCCATCGTAATGTGCGGAAGGCGAAAGAAGTCATTGAAATGGGAAAGCTGGGGCCTGTAAAACTGGTGCGGAGTGTTATCTCCACGAATCATCCGAGCCTCGCCGAATGGAGAAAAAGCCGGAGGCTCGGCGGCGGGACGATACTCGATCTTGGGATTCATCATTTCGATTTGTTGAGATATTTACTTAATTCGGAAGCGGAAGAGGTTCACGCAAGAAGCGTATCCGGAGATATCGAGGACGAGGCGTCGTCGGTTTCACTGAAGATGTCAAATGGCGTGCTGTCGTCGTCCGTATTTTCGTTCGAGTCTCGGCACAGTAACGAGATCGAGATATACGGGGATGCCGGCACTCTCAGGATATCGTTCTATGACATAGACGGTTTCGATATGAAACCCGTCTCGGCAGCTCCGGGCGGGCTCGGCTCCATAATCGGGAGACCCTTTCATACCGTCGTGGAGATAACGAGTAACGCAAGCTCATTCAGGCACGGAGGAATTTTTAAAGAGTCTTATTATAACGAGTGGCGGAGCTTTGCCGACTCGGTGATCCGCGATAAAGAGGTAGAATGCGGCCTCGAAGACGGGAAGCGCGCGCTCGAAATTGCCCTCTCCGCGGTCGAATCCGCATCGACGGGGAAGCCGGTAAAACTATGAAGCGAGTCCCATGGCGCGGGATGACAGGCGGCTTGATATTTTATAATTTCCCCTAAAAATCGGTTATTATCATCCGGACTATTATGACTGCATCCGATGGGCCTGGAATCTCTGTTGTGCTTGTTACGCCCGATACCTACGGGACGATTAAAAGAACCGTCGATTGCCTGAAAGCGCAGACCGTAAAGGAAAGGCTGGAGCTGGTAATCGTCGCGCTCTCCGGGCGGGAGCTCGGATTAAACCCGGAAGATCTCGAAGGTTTTCACGGGTTTCAAGTCGTACGTCAGGGAGAGATTGCTTCTTACGGCGGGGGGCTTGCGGCAGGCGTGAGGTCCGCATCAGCGCCGATAGTCGTCTTTTCGGAGGATCACGTATTCCCCATACCCCAATGGGCCGAGGCATTGATCGAATCTCATAAAAATGAATGGGCAGCGGTCGGACCCGTCGTTTACAATGCGAACCCGGAGAGCTCGATCGGATTGGCCGACATTCTGATAGGCTACTCGGAGTGGCTTTTCCCGCAGGACTGCGGAGAAAGAGAACACCTCCCCGGCCACAACAGCAGCTACAAGCATCATATACTGCTCGAATACGGGCAAGACCTGGAAAAGATGCTTGAGGCGGAGAGCGTTCTGCATTGGGACCTTGTTTCGAAAGGCTACAAGCTTTATCTCGAGCCGGAAGCGAAGTTATATCACTTGAATTTCGGCGTGCTGACACCATTCTTGAAGAATCATATTTATATGGGCAGAATGTTCGCCGCAGCCAGGTGTCAATCGTGGCCGAAGATCAGACGGATATCTTATGCCTTAGGCTCATTGCTAATTCCGCTCGTGCGTTTTTACAGGATCACGAGCAATTATTCGGGCAGCCTTGGGCTTCTCAAATCGAAACCGCAGGTTTTCCCGATACTGGCATCGGGCCTCATTGCAAGCGCGATAGGGGAGATGGCCGGCTACCTTTGCGGCGCGGGAGATTCCAAGCAAAAAACGTTCGAATACCATTTCCACCGGGACCTGCACGTTAAGAAGGAATCATAATAAAGCTTGAGACGTATCCCCTACACACTGCGCCTGCATATTGGTCATGATGTGCGGCATAAGCCGCATGCAGAGAGCGAAGAAGCATTGTATAAATTTTATTATTGAGAAGGGATGAATCTTCCGAACAGTTTAGGAATCTTATATATATATAACCTTTAACCAGCTAAACTATACAACCTCATAATTTAGGGTGCATCAGTGGACTCGATAATATCGGTTAGCAATCTAAGCAAGACCTACGCGTCGGGATTTCAGGCGCTCAGGAATGTCGATCTCGATATCAGGAGGGGGGAGATTTTCGCGCTCCTCGGACCGAACGGCGCGGGAAAGACGACCCTCATCAGCATCATCTGCGGGATAGTCAATCCATCGTCCGGGAACGTGCTCGCGGACGGCCACGATATAATATCCGACTACCGCGCGGCCCGGTCGAAGATAGGCCTTGTCCTCCAGGAGCTGACGACCGACGTGTTCGAAACGGTCCGGGACACGATGAGCTTCAGCCGGGGGCTCTTCGGAAAGCCGCCCGACCCTGCCCATATCGAGAAGGTCATGACAGACCTCTCGCTCCTCGACAAGGCCGATACGAAGATACAGGCGCTCTCGGGGGGGATGAAGCGCAGGGTGCTCATAGCGAAGGCCCTGGCGCACGAGCCGAAGATACTTTTCCTCGACGAGCCCACGGCGGGGGTGGACGTCGAGCTGAGGCGCGATATGTGGGAGATGGTCAGGGGCCTACGTGAAAACGGGGTGACCATAATACTGACGACGCATTACATCGAGGAGGCCGAGCTGATAGCCGACCGCATCGGGATAATCAACAAGGGCGAGATCATACTCGTAGAAGAAAAGGAAGCCTTGATGCAGAAATTGGGCAAGAGACAATTGACGCTCTACCTCCAGAACCCCATAGCCTCCATACCGGCCGGGCTTAACGGGTTTGACCTCGAGCTTTCCGGTGACGGGAGCGAGCTCGTCTATACGTTCGACGTACACGGCGAAGAGACGGGGATAGCGCCGCTCCTTAAGCTCCTGAACGAGCACGGTATAGACTACAGGGACATACATTCGAGCGAAAGCTCGCTCGAGGAAATTTTCGTGAGTCTCGTTACGGAGAAACGATGAACTTCTACGCGATTAGGTCGATATATATTTTCGAGCTCGCGCGCACGTGGCGGACGCTGATGCAGAGCATAGCGTCTCCCATACTCTCGACATCTCTCTACTTCGTGGTCTTCGGCGCGGCTATCGGGTCGAGGGTCGGGGATATAGAAGGGATAAGCTACGGCGCGTTCATCGTCCCCGGCCTCGTCATGCTTACGATAATGAGCGAGAGCATCTCCAACGCGTCTTTCGGCATATACCTGCCGAAGTTCACGGGCACGATTTACGAGGTGCTGTCGGCGCCCGTTTCCTATATAGAGGTGATCTTAGGGTACGTGGGCGCTGCCGCTACGAAGTCCGTCATTCTTGGAGCTCTTATACTGGCCACCGCGCGCCTCTTCGTGCCCTACCATGTGCTCCATCCGTTCTGGATGGCGGGGTTCCTCCTCCTGACAGCCGTATCCTTCTGCCTCTTCGGGTTCATTATCGGCATATGGGCCGACAGCTTCCAGAAGCTCCAGATGGTGCCGCTCATGATAATCACGCCGCTAACGTTCCTGGGCGGGAGTTTTTATTCGATACACATGCTGCCGCCCTTCTGGCAGAAGGTCGCCCTCCTGAACCCGGTCGTATATCTCATAAGCGGGTTCAGGTGGAGCTTCTACGGCGTAGCGGACGTGAACGTGGAAGTCAGCCTGGGCATGACGCTCCTCTTCCTCGCCGTCTGCATCGCCGTCGTGTGGCGGATATTCAGGACGGGGTACAAGCTCAAGAGCTGAAGACGTTCATGGGGCCAGCGATTCTGTACACGTCCGGGAAAGACTTTCTTATACGATTGAATATCAACGTACCCCCTCCTAACTATTTGGCTCAGGCGTCATTGAGTCGGAATTAAACACCTCGGCTGCCTTCGTTGCGAGAACGACCTGTTCTTGAGCACGCTCAGAACCGTTATTCGCTGGGGAGAGGGAATTAAAAATGGAAAAGACTGAATTCCCGATCGGTGTCGGGAATGACATGAATATCGAGGAGGAGCGAAATGAATATAAGTGACACGTTAAAATTGTCAGGGAGCATGAAGGGGGAGATAGCGAGGGACCTGATCGCGTTAGGCGGGCTGCCGTTTTATTCTCTCGTCCTCGTGAGGGCCGCGATAGGCGATTACCTTTCATTCCTCATTCAGGTCGCTGCCGCGCTGCCCGCGCTCTACTTGATCTCAAGTCTCGTCAGAGGTGCGAACCTCCACATAGCGAGGGCGCTAATCCTCGTCGTCTTCACGTCGATTTTCTATGACGCCCTCCCCTTCACGGTATTTTCATTCCTGGTGTGGGGCGTAATGATATATTCGCTAATCTATTTGAAAGCACTCCCGAGGGAAATATTGAAGGGGATAGCGCTCGGCATAATAAGCGTCGCGGTAAGCTATGCGCTTACGCTGTTGATCGTTCCCGTGAAATGAGCAAACCGGCCGCGATCTGAATCCCGCGCCGCGGAATCAGCCGAGTATGCTCTCGATGACAGAGGAGAGGTCCGTGAGCGCCTTCCCGCAGTCGCCCGTAAACGAGGAGCCGTGCA
>CADEFK010000137.1:0-1120 GCA_902826595.1 uncultured bacterium
GTTATCGCAAACCCTGACGTAGTTTTTGATGTTGTTCACCACGGATAAATATAGCCGACTCCGCCGCTACGGAGAAAGAGGCCTACACCTTATCTGTCATTGCGAGGCTCCGAAGCCTTGCGCGAAGGAGCCGCGGCAATCTCGTCTTTTTATCTGTCATTCCCGAAGTTTTAATCAGGAATCTCGTTTTTCAATCCGCTCGTTCTGCTTGTCCGGCTAGCCTTAGCGAAGCCGGAAGCCTTGGCAAAGGACGGAACCCGTATCATGCATCCTGCATCGTGTATCTACTTTGGCTTGTGCTCCAACATGCGGTGTCTAAATAACTCTTCCGCAATCAGCCGAGGGCGTCCGGTTACGCGCTCGCTTGTAACCTTTTACGCCTCACTGCATAGAACACTCCAATCAATCCTAATCCCGCCGCCGCAGCTATCATCCCCCACTCCGAGAGCGTGGGGATATTCCTCTCGACCGAGGTCCCGAACCACACGTTCAGCACGCCCTGTATCGCATCGTCACCCGGATCCAGAATGGTTATTTCCGTAATCGGCTCTGTCGCATTAATACCGAGGAACGAATTGAATGAGTTCGTCGCCAGTATCTCGGTCGTGCCGAGCAGGCCGCTCCCGCCGAAAACCGATACCAGAACGGTCGTACTGCACGGGCCTGACTCACTAAGGCATCCCGCGTTGAAGCCAACCGCGTTTATACCCCCTGCGGTAAATACTATATTGAAAGAGGAACCGACGCCGCCCACGTTTGCCACTAATACGAACGGCGGGTTGTTGTCACCGAAAGCATTGCCCGGTTCAAGCACCATGTCGTTAAAAATCGGCGGATCCACAAAGAATTCTATGCCTTCGAGTATCCTCCCGGGATTGAAACAGCCGTCGTTCGAGTTCGATGTCGCCGGGTTAGTACATACCTGGGGCAGGGGTTCCGGCGCACCCGAAAAATCCTGGAACTGCAGGTTCGGATTCCCTGCAAGGAACTGCGACTCGTCCGTTGTAAAATCCACCTGCGCGAGAGCGGGTGCTGCGGAGAATAAAAGTATCGTGATAACAATTAAATATGGCTTGACGTACCTGACTTTAAGCTCTTTCACTTGGCGCACATCCTCCTC
>CADEFK010000137.1:1220-3369 GCA_902826595.1 uncultured bacterium
ATGAGCGGAGACATAGACGGAGATCTGGATTCCGGCAGGAAAATTGGCGCGCTCACTTTCGCCGCGGGCGTCGCCGTCGGAATAATAATCACCCTGATAATACTATCGCTGGCGGGCTCCGAAAACAGGTATGCCCTCCATTCATCCCAGGACGGCTCGGTGGTCCACAAGGTAGACACGGAAACGGGCAAGGTGTGGTGGAAGAATTCATACGTCGAGATGGACCCCCAGGGACAGCCCGTCACCATATGGTACTGGGAGGAGCTCACACTCGACAGGCCGGGCGCGGCGAAGCTCGCCAAGGACGTGAAGTCGAGCACGGACGAGACGATCGAAGCCGAGGAGCAGGCGAGACTCGCCGAAGAGAAGGAGAGGAACGAGATAAAGGAGAAGCGGCTCGCCGAGATATACAACATCTGCGGCGACGACGCAGATTGCGTGAAGAAAAAATGCGCAGTCGGCTACAAAGGCGCCGACGACCCCGATTGGTCGGCCTACTGCAATGACAGGGTCAAGGCGCACGCCTCGGCCGTGATAATAGAGCAGTGCGGCGGCGACGCCGGGTGCATCAAGAGCTACTGCATCAACAAATACAACAACACTTACCCGGCCGTGAGCGACTGCGTGAGCGAAGTCAACCTCCAGAAGGTCAAGAGCGAAAGCCTGAAATCGCCCGAGGGGGCGGAGCAGGTGGAATGACACGGCAATATCGTCTTTTTTCCTGTCATTCCCGAATGCCTTCACCGGGATTCCAATTTTAATTCGCAGTTGTCAGGAGCAGCGATTGCGAGCAAGTGAGGAATTGGCCGCTCTCCCCACGAAGCCCGTGAGAGTGCATGATTCCTGCTGAACGCTGCCTGAGCCAGAACATTGAGGATGGTTGCGGCAGCACCTCGGATGTAAATTCAATCAGACTGAATTATGTCTTCTCCTCCTCACCCCAAACAGCACCCCTATCATTCCCAGTCCGAGAGCGGCGGAAATCATCCCCCATTCGGAGAGGGTGGGGATAGCCAGGTTATTCTCGGTAAGGCAGGTCACCTCGTCTATGGCCGAGAAGAGCTGCCCCTCGTTGTTCACGCTGCCCGCCCGGAGCCTAACCGTCCGGCCTGCAAATGCAGTGAGATCGAACTCGATCGGGGTATACCCTATGGACTGCGGGTCGGTCTCGGCCGTCTGGAAAAGGTTCTCGATCACGCCCGCGCCGACGTCGTATAGAGGCGCCTCCGGGTCCATCAGATCCACCCTGTACTGCTGGTTCTTGTTAGGCGATAGCTCCAGCCCGTTGCCGATGGTGTATTCGGGTATCGAATTCCGGACGTAGACCACCGCGGAGCAGAGCACTTCGCCCGCGCCTTCCGGAACCGTTATGTCCTGATACAGAAGCAGCGAGCAGGACTGTACCTGGAGCTCGTCCGTAACGGCGGCGAACTCACCCGAGGGCGGCGGGAGCACCGGGCTCAACGACGCCGGCGTCTGGCTCCCGGAATAGATCAGCCAGTTGCCCTCGCACTGTGTCTGGTTGTCCGTGCTCCACCCGTCGAAATTCCCGGTCCGGAAATCCCCGTTCACTACCAGTTCGTCCGCTCCCGCGGCTTCTCCGAACGAAAGGGCCGTGAAAGCAGCAAGCAAAATTACCAACAGGCCTGTGAGTGTCCTCATGCGCTTCTCCTCTTATAAGTAATATACTAATATATTTAGACGAAGCGCGCAGGAAGTCAATGGCGGCTCCCCCCGCCCGACGGTAAAACGTTCCGTCCCCCCTTCTCATTCCGGCCCGTTTTGTAATATACTATATATATAGTCCTTCCGGCGGGGGGCACGGCGGTGACGGCGGCCGGACACTGAGCGTATGGACACAAGATCGGAACGGCTGGGGGACCTCCTCCTGACCATAGACGATTTAAACGTAGTGCCGGGCGGCGGGATAAACTGCAAGTTCCGCCTGAGCCATAGGCACGAGCCCGACGAGACGCTGGCGGAGCTGTACGCGGAGCTCGGCGGGGACGGGACGCTCGAGGCCGTATGCCGCACCCGGCTCACACCGAGGCGCATGGAGATCGTCTCCCGCTTTCTCCACATGTACGAGGGCAACATAATCAAGCTCTTCAGGGAAAGGGCCCGCGGCGTGGACCCCTGTTTGTTCAGA
>CADEFK010000137.1:3469-5962 GCA_902826595.1 uncultured bacterium
CCCGGCATCACAGAATTCGCGGCACACAATGCGTGTTCATTAAGAAAAAGAAGGATAAGAAAAAGAGCTTTTGAGGGAAAAGACCGTGCTCGCATGAGGGCAAAAAAAACCCTCCCCCCTCCTTAACTACAACTAACGAGGGGCGAGGGTTGAGAAGGGGATATTCAATATTAATTATACCAGCTATTTTTCTTTCACCAAGAAAGATTTTCCGAAGCGGAAAAAAATAAATTCCCGAGGCGAGCGCTCGCTCGCACAAACATGTGGTGTGATATTTCGATACTTCCGGAGCTTCTTCGCTCAATCGGGCAATGAAGCCCGGCCCGTAAGTCCCGAGCTTTGCCGTCCCGGTCTTGTAAAAGGGCCGGAGGATTTAACGGGCGATTCCCTCGAAAACCCGCGGCGTCATGCCGCCCGTTCGTCGCGGAGTGACGGAGCATATCCCGGATAGCGGCACCTCTGCCGCGGCAGGCTCTGTTCCCCTTCTCGAAACTTTACCTGAATCCGCGGCGAGAGAATGCCGTATTGCGCTATTCCCCTTAGCCATGCTTCTAAATAATCTACGTACCCGGCCGCCCCGGCGGATTAAATCCCGGCCGTCCCCCCCCAAAAAACACCCCTCCCCTCCCGGCGGGAGTCAGGTAAACTATTCCGCCGTCTATACATGAACAGGAGGAGAATCGGGTTTTGAATCAATCATCCGCCGTATTAACCGCGCTCGCGATAGCGCTCTCGATCACCGCATGCCGGAACGAAGGGAAGGCTCCGGAACCCTCGCCGACACCCGAGGCCCCGGCCGTAACTACCGGGACGCCCCCGGTCTCCACCCCGCCCCCTCTTATAGACCTAGCATCTCCCGCCCCCCTGGCCACTCCAGGTCTTGAGACAAAGACGGGAGAGAAATTCGATTTCAGGGGGACGAGATGGGGCATGACGAAAGCCGAGGTAAAGAAGGCCG
Organism: uncultured bacterium; assembly: GCA_902826595.1. Classification (GTDB taxonomy): domain Bacteria; phylum Desulfobacterota_D; class UBA1144; order Nemesobacterales; family UBA2774; genus 2-12-FULL-53-21. The sequence continues at coordinate 4,428 of CADEFK010000137.1, forward strand.
AGCCGCGCGTGCCCGGCAATGAGACCGAGGATTCGCTAAGCTACAAGAGCAGCTCAGGGGAACAGCTCACCTATATCACATACCAGTTCAAGAACGGCAAACTCTACCGCGCGGGCGTTTTATATCCGGAGAAGCTGAAGAGCGACGACCTCTACCTCGAGAATTACGAAGGCCTCAAGCAGGAGGTTATAAAGGCTTACGGCAAGCCGGCGCTCGACGAGGAAACACCGCTCAACCAGGAGGCGGTCATTGAGCCGGATAAGAAAGCCGAAGCCGTGTGCAGAGGCGACCTCATGCTCGGGGCTCAGTGGAACGTGCCCGGGACCGTAATTATTCTCATGTTCCGCGGAGACGGGGAAAAGTGCCTCGTATCGCTCATCTACGCGAGCGAGGAATACATGCGCTCGATATCGGATCAGAACGGTTCGGGCAGCACGGGCCTATCCCAATAACTCACACACACGTAGTGCGATTCTACGATCCTACCGAATCTCTTCCGCTCAACCAGCAACCGAAGCCAACCCGTTCGTGCTGAGGCGCAGAATCTGCGCTCATATATGATTGCTCCGTCACTCCTCAGCATTCGCCAAATATAAGAGCAAGGATAATACTGATCTGCGAGCCTGTCCTGAGCGAAGTCGAAGGGTCGAAGTACGCATTTTTTCTCCCCGATATTACAGTATTTACTGTGAACCGCCCGTTGATGAAATGGTAAAATAAATACATGTGCGGAAGGTTCGTGCGCAAGGAAGAAAAAGTACTCCTCGAAAGCAGGTTCAACTGCGACACCTTGGCAGGCATCCTGCCCGCGCCCGAGTATAATATCGCCCCTTCCCAGGACTGCCCCGTCGTCACAGTCGAGGGCGACAGGCGGGTGCTCGGCCTCATGCGCTGGGGGCTAGTGCCGGCGTGGTCGGACGACGTGAAGATCGGATACAGGATGATTAACGCCCGCGCCGAGACGGTAGCGGAGAAACAGAGCTTCAAAACGCTCCTTAAGAAATCGCGCTGCCTCGTCCCTGCCTCGGGGTTCTACGAATGGAAGAAGCTCGCTGGCGGCGGCAAGACCCCCTATTTCATCAGGCTCAAGGGCGGCGGGACGTTCGCGTTCGCGGGGCTCTGGACAGTATGGCACGCGGGCAAAGACGACGAGCTCCACTCGTTCACCATCATTACGACGTCAGCGAACGAGCTCATGTCCCCGATCCACGACAGGATGCCGGTGATCCTGCATGAGAAGGACGAGGCGCGCTGGCTCGACCCGGAGCTCGGCAAGCCCGGAGACATTCTGCCGCTCCTCGTTCCGTATCCCTCCGGCGACATGGAATGCTGGGAAGTCTCCCCCTACGTGAACTCCTACAAGAACAAAGGCGAGGAGTGCATCAAGCCCGTAACTTCCGGCCATTCCCGAAGGCCTTAATCGGGAATCCAATATTCAGTCATAGGACGAACGGGGGGAAGGCGTCAAGCACACGTTCCCCAAAACTACACCGAAAGGAGTCCGAAAGTACACCGGTTTTGACATTTTGAATCCC
>CADEFK010000138.1 GCA_902826595.1 uncultured bacterium
CGCTACTAATGTACCTGCAATTATTAACTTCTTCATTTTACTGCCTCCTTAAAAATTGTATTTGCCTATTTAGTTGTTATTGCAACGAGGATGGATTCAGGGTTTGTGAAATTGTGTTATATGCCGATTTACATTGCATGCCCGCCGCAATCTTCATTGACATGTGTTAATACGGGGGCATTGAGAAAAAAGTTTCACGGATACCGGAAAATTCGCGGAGGAGAGCTGAAATTGCGCATTATCGCGGCTAAGAGCCGCTCCCGCAGCGATACCGTGCAGGCCGGATTCCTGGCCGGCGCCGGGAATGACGCGATAAAACAAGCAGGAGTTAACGTTTTTAACTGGAGAGGTTCCGGCGTATCTGTTTGATGTGGCCGTCGAGCGTGACGGGTGTGACTACGGGGTCTCTCCGCAGATCGGGCGCGAGGCTGAATTCGTATTCTTCCTCCCTCGTCTTCTCCGTGAGGGGGACGAAAAGAATCCCGATCAATAGAGCGACGAGGGAAATATAGACGGCCGTGTCCACGGCGTAGGGTTTTATCAGCTCGGTCAGGAGCGGATGGGCTACTAAGAGCCCCAGCGCGAGGAGCGATACGGTGAAAAATAAAATCCTCTTCGGCCACGGCTTAACGGGAGATGAGAGCCACCACCTCCATAGAGGGGGCTTCGTGTAGTTCTTCCACACGTCCTTGAGGACGCGGTTTACGTCCCTCTCGTCCACGGTATCAAGGCGCGCGCATTCTTTGAGCGCCCTGACCGACTTGTCGTAATCCCCGAGATTAAAATAGCAGCGCGCTTTGAAATACATGATATCCGACAGGAGCCGGGTGTCGTTCTCGCCGAGCTTCTTCTTCTCCTGCGGGACCCAAGGAGGAAGGGTTTCGTCTATCTCCTCGGGCTCGATTAGCCTGCGCGCTTTTTCGAGCGTGTCGAGGACGGACGCGACCCGGTCCCTGTATGCGTTCTCATCGATCGCTGAATCCGTCCCGGCCGAGAGATAATCGGCGTAAGCGCGCCACATGAGGTGAGCGGGGTTTCCCATGGAGCGGTCCCCGGCCTCGCGAAACGAGCCCGACGCGCTGGCATAGTCCCGCATGTCGAGCTCCGTAAACCCCTTCGCCGCGAGGAGCCCGGCATCCCTGCCGATCGCCGCAATCGCCTCCTGCGCCGTATCGTGAGCGGCCGGCGCATTGCCGAGCGTGAGGTAGAGATTCGCCTTCCCGATACGGGGCTCGGTCCACCAGCCCGCGATCCCCTTTGCGCGATCGAACGAGACCTCAGCCGCCCTGTAGTCCTTCATCTCATGAAGGGCGAGGGCCTTGTTGTTCCAGGCAGGGGCGTTCCCCGGCTCAAGCTCCAGGGCCTTGTCGTAGGCCTCTACGGCTTCTCCGTATTTTTTCACGTGGAATAACGCCGCGCCCTTTCCGTTCCACGCGGCCGGGTTTCCGGGGTCTATCGCTATTACCTTGTCAAAAGATTCCGCGGCCTCGGAGAACCTGCTCAAATGCAAGAGCGCCGTCCCTCTGCCCTGCAGTACGCTTGCGTCCCCCGGGTCGAGCGCTGCCGTCCTGTCGAATGCCGTTACCGCCTCCGCGTATCTTCCGGCGGCCGCGAGCGCGCCGCCCGCGGCGGCGAGAATGGCGGCGTTCCCGGGATTCAGCGCCGCTGCGCGGGAGTATGAATCCGCCGCTTCGGAGAATTCGCCCAGCTCCGTCAGGGCTTCGGCACGCCCCGTCCACGCTTGCCCGGACGCGGGGTCGAGCCTTACGGCGTCGCCGAACGAGACGCGCGCTTCGCCCGGGAGCCCGTCCCTCAGGAGCGCGAACCCCTCCCCGCGCCGCGCGGGCTCATAGCCGGGATCCGCTTCGACTGCCCGGCCGTACGCCAGAGCGGCCTCCCTGTGGAGTCCCAATCCGGAGAGCGCGTCGCCCTTCCCGGTCCACGCCCGGCTGGAGGCGCGATCAAGCTCGATCGCCCGGCCGTAGGACCCGAGAGCATCCTCGAACCTGCCCTGCCTGAGGAGCGCGTCCCCTTCTCCCCTCCACGCGCCCGGGTGTCCGGGCATTATGCCGATAGCCGAGCCGAATACCCTGGCTGCCTCCGCGTAATTCCCGGAGCTGTTGAGCGCGTCCCCTTTCCTCGTGAGGGCGTCCGGGTCGTCTGGCTCGAGCGCGAGCGCCTCGTCGTATGATTTCAGCGCCTCGCTGTATCTCTTCATCCCGGTGAGCGCGTCCCCCTTCTTCAGGTACGGTGCGGGGTCGTCCGGTTTCAATTTCAGCGCCAGCTCGAACGCGTTCGCGGCGTCATCCAGTTTCCCGAGGCCCGCGAGCGCGTCTCCCTTGCTTATCCAGACTGTGTGCGAGTAGGGGTTTATCTTGATAGCCTTGTCGAAAGATTCGAACGCTTCGTTGTGTCTGCCGAGCGAGGCGAGAGTCGTGCCTTTCTCTATCAGAGCTTCTATGCGCGAGGGTTTTGCTTTCGAAGCCTCGTCGTAGAGGGCTACGGCTTCCGCGTGCCTCCCCAGCGCCGATAGAGACCGGCCCTTTTCGTAGAGGGCGTCTCCGTAAGCGGGGTTCAGCCTGAGCGCCCTGTCGTAGGCCTCGATTGCGTCCGCGTGCTTGCCCAGCTCCGCAAAGACGAGGCCCCTGCTGTACCAGTCGTTCTCGTAATCGGGTTTAATGCTTATCGCGCGGTCGAATGCCTCGATCGCGGAGTAATAATTGCCGAGCCTCGAGAGTGCCTTCCCTTTCCTCCGCCAGGCGTGATGGAATTCCGGGTGGAGCTCGTTCGCCCTGTCGTACGACTCTATCGCGTCCTCGTGCATGCCCAGCGTGTATAGCGCGTCCCCTTTGCCGATCCATGCGGCGTGTGATCCGGGCTCGGCCCTGACTGCCTCGCCGTACGCGGACGCTGCTTCCATGTGCCTGCCGAGCGCGATGAGGATATTTCCCTTTCCAATCCACGCCAGGTGGAAATCGAATTCGAACTCGTCGCGCGCTTCGGCTGATTCGAGAAACTCGGAGTACTTCTTCATGTAATAGGGGACGAAGCCGTTACTTTCGACAGCCTTTAAATGCTCAGGTTTGAGCCTGAGGGCTTCGTCGTAGGCGGCCAACGCCTCGGGGTATTTATCCATGGAGGCGAGGACGTTCCCCTTGCCTATCCACGCCGAATAGTAATCGGGCCTGAGCTTTACGGCCCTCTCGTACGCCGTGAGTGCCCCCGCGAAATCGCGGTGCACTGAGAGGGCGTTCCCCTTCTTGTGCCAGTCTTCCGCCGTGGCCGGGGGTTTTGGCTTCCAGCCGAATATCGAGAACGGGGTGAGTCGCGATGTTTTAATGTCCATGTACGGTTTTGCCGCCCGTGCGGTTTACAAGAAAGAATATTTTACAGGAATTTGCGTAAATAACCATGCTGGAGAGAAGAGGGGGGCGAGGTCCGGGTTACTGTGTTTTCTACCGCACAACAGGCAGTTATATCTCTCAGTCCGTCATCGCGAGACCTTATTGCAGTCGTGGCGATCTCGATTTTTGTTGTCATTCCCGCAACGATTGTGCACGAGTAAGCAATCGGACGCCGCGGGCTGATTTCAAATAATTAACTTTGTCGGGGCACTTAAGCAACACAAGCCAAATGAGCGGGAATCCATATCATTAAATCAATATAAGAAAAGGCTGGATTCCCGATCGGTTTTTGGCTTGTGCAACGGAATGACCCGAGTTAAGGGTCTTGTTCGCTATCGGCCGGGAGCGACCGATTGTATTTGAATTTAGGGGGCTTTTCCATGGATTATCAACAATCGTAAAATCAGCGAGAATCGACCTATTTCTCGCACGCTCGAAACAGTACTTGCTCGCAATCGCTGGGAATGACAGGAAAGGAAAAGACCAGATTGCCGCGCGGAGCCTGTCCTGAGCCTGTCGAAGGACTCGCAAAGACAGAAGAAAGATATCGCGGCAAGATGCCGCTCCTACGGATTAAAAACGAGATTCTGAAACTAGTTCAGAATGACGAAATTAGTGAAGCAGTGGAGTCTTGCCCCTAAATGAAAGATTTATTGCTCGTGAAACAACATTACTTCATACATCCTTAACAGTCTTCAGCTATCCTATTCCGCATGATAGAGATAAAAAAATACACGCTCGGCGCAGGCGATCCTGCGCAGAAGCCCCGCAGGGGGCGCGGCACGGTGACGTTTTACTGTGTCCTTCACATCGACAGGTTCTCGAACAGGATACTCGCCGCCGTCTTTTACGAAAGGAAAAAGGCCGAGGCATTCAGGAACCAGTCCCCGAGGAAGCTCCACATAGAGCCCGAGGAGGTAACGGGTTATTCGGGGGGCGACCTGCTCTGGTGCTCGAACGAATTGGGCCCGGGCGGGGTTCTCTCGTTCGTGAACCTTCATTCTTCTTACGACGCGGCGCTCGCCTCATCGGGGAACGGGAAGCCGAACGCGCTCAGGATTGGGGACAGGGGCAGGGTTTACAGCAGCTGAAGCGGGGCGGCCCCGGTTGTAAGGCCGCGAGCCAGTAACTGTAAAGACCGGTTTGCCCGCGTTCCCGCCCGTGGTAGAATTTCCATGGGCGAAATATGGTACTTTCTCACAAATACAAGTTCATATTCATAAAGACGCGGAAGACCGCGGGGTCGAGCATACAGATATACCTCTCGCATCTCTGCGGGGAGAGGGATATTCTCTCGCCCATAGACAGGCCGGAGCAGCCGTACACGCCCCGTAATTTCAGGGGACTCTTCAACCCGCTGCCGGAGCTTGCCGAGAGGAAGAACCTCCCCCAGGCGCTCAGGACTCTCGGGCGCTTCTTCACGCTCAAGAAATTCCAGTCGCACATCAAGGCGCGCGAGGCGAGGGACAGGATCCCGCGCGAAATATGGGACGGCTACTTCAAGTTCACCGTAGAGAGGAACCCGTGGGACAAGGCGCTGTCCCACTACCACTTCGTGAGGCAGCGCTACAAGAGATACGACGAGAACATATCGTTCGAGAAGTACCTCGAAGTCGCCGACCTCCCGTACAACTACACGAAGTACACGGACCTCGACGGCAAAATAATCGTCGACCGCGTGCTCAGGTACGAGAACCTGAACGAAGAGCTGGCCGATGTGTTCGGGATGCTGGGCGTGCCGTTCGACAGGGCTCTCGGGGCGACCGAGAAATCGCACTACAGGCAGGACCGGAGGCCCTACAGGGAGGTCTATACCCCCGCCTGGAGGGACGCGGTCGGGAAGCTATTCAGCAGAGAGATAGAATTGCTTGGGTATGAGTTTTGAATGTGGAATTGAATTGCACACGTAGTGTGTTTTATCGAAAGACAAAGTAAAGTAAGGTGAAACACTGTTTTTATAATCTTTCTTTTCCTTTCCTGAAATGAATTCAGGACAGGGATGAAAAGAAGCAAAAGTCACACACGCAGTGTGGTCTACGAAAATATTCTACAGAATTAGCTGAAAATCTCATGTGCTCGCTAAATCTTCCAATTCCACCCGCAGCCCTTTTTCTGTCATCGCGAGGGAGCAGAGCGACCGTGGCGATCTCGCTTTATTCATGAGATTGTCGCGCTGCGCTCGCAATGACAGGTTAGGTCGGACAGTGGAGCGGCGGGAGAATCATAAACACACATTGTGCGTGCCCGCCCCGATTTTACATATCTGCTTTTTCCGAAATGTAGGCGCTGAAGATGAGCGATTTCCAGAAGAGGC
>CADEFK010000139.1:0-4264 GCA_902826595.1 uncultured bacterium
GAAGACGTATTGAGCCTCATAGGCAACACTCCGCTCGTCCGCATAAACAAGCTCGCCCGCGGTCTCGGAAGCGAAATTTACGCGAAGCTCGAGTTCTATAACCCGAGCGGGAGCTTCAAGGACAGGGTGGCGAAGCATATAATCGGCGACGCGGAGTCGAGAGGGCTCATAAAGCCGGGTGACCTGATCGTCGAGGCCACGTCCGGCAACATGGGGGTCGCGTTCGCTCTCGTGGGCGCGGTGAGGGGTTACAGGTGCATATTCACGCTCCCCGAGACGATAAGCAAGGAGAAGATACTCGCGATAAAACTCTTCGGGGCGGAGGTCGTGCTTACGCCGAGGGGCCTCCCGCCCTCAGACGAGAGGAGCTGCTACAAGGTAGCCCAGAGGATAGCGCGCGAGAAGGGCGGGTTCTACGTGAACCAGTATTTCAACCAGCTCAACCCCGAGGCCCATTACAAAACCACGGGCCCAGAAATATGGATGGACACGGAAGGGAAGGTGGACGCCGTCGTCTGCGGCATAGGGACGGGGGGGACGATTACAGGCATAGGAAGGTATCTCAAGGAAATGAACAAGGGCGTCAAAATAATCGGCGTCGAGCCCCGGGGCTCGGTATTCAAGGACTATCTCGAGAAGAAGACCCTCGTCGAGGCCGAGGAATTCAGCATAGAGGGCATAGGGAAGAACTTCATTCCGGGCGTCATCGATTTCAATTACATCGACGACGTTATACAGGTTTACGAGGACGAAGCGCTCAGGACCGTCGAAGCCCTCGTGAAGAAGGAAGGCATACTCGCGGGCGATTCGAGCGGAGCTGTGATGGCGGGCGCGATAGAGTACGCACGTTCGCGAGGGAAGGACGAGCGCATAGTCGTAATCCTCCCCGATTCGGGACTCAAATATCTATCGAAATTCATGACGTTTGCCTGAACCGAAATGAATAAAATAGACGGCGTTTCGATCGACGATCTGGCCCACGAATTCGGCTCGCCCCTTTTCGCCGCTTCCGCCCGGACGATAATAAATAACTGCCGTACTTTCAACACCGCGTTTTCTTCCGCCTATCCTAAAATCCAAACCGCATACTCGTACAAGGTCAACTCAGTCCCGGCGATTCTCGGGATCATACACGGCGAGGGCCTATGGGCGGAGGCCGCCTCGGGATTCGAATACGAGCTCGCGCGGAGGATGGGTGTGCCCGGAGGCTCTGTGGTTTTCAACGGGCCGTATAAGAAAAAAGAAGAGCTCGCGAGGGCCGTAAAGGAAGGCGCCCTCATAAACGCCGATCACATGGAGGAGATGGAGCTTCTCGAAGAGATCGCGCGGGAATCGGGCGCCCCTGTCGAAATAGGCATACGGGTCAGCATGGAGACGGGCATAGACCAGATGCCCGACAGGTTCGGCTTCAATATCGAATCGGGGGAGGCGGAGCGCGCCTTCGAGCGGGCTTCGCGGCATAAGCTCTTAAGGATCGCCGGGCTCCACGTCCACCTGACGAGCTACATAGTCGAGCCGCACGAGGAAGGGGGAATACCTGCGAGGCGCGTGAGGCTCATATGGCCGAAAGACCCGGGGGCATACCGTAAGGCCGCGGAGGCGGTGACGCGCTTTTCGATGGAGATGAGAAATAAGTTCGGCGTCCGGATGAAGTATCTCGACATGGGAGGCGGGTTCCCTGCTGTTGACTCTATTGCACCTTATGTCTCGGCCGTAACGGAGCCTATACTCGAAGGCTTCGGGAGCGAAGACCCGCCGATGCTTATACTCGAGCCGGGGAGGGCGATCGTCAGCGACGCCATACACCTCGTCACTACGGTCGTCGCCGTGAAAGAGTTAAGGGGCGGAGTCAGGGCGGTCGTCGTCGACAGCGGTATAAACATCCTTCCTACGTCATTCTGGAAGTTCCAGGATATAGAATGCGTAGAGGACAGGGGAGGGTTGAGAGACGCGACTGTATACGGACCGCTTTGTCTTCAGACGGACATAATCGGAAAATGCATGCTCCCCGATCTCAAAGCCGGCGACAGGCTCGTCGTGAAAAATGTCGGCGCCTACAACATCCCCCAGTCGACCACGTTCATATTCCCCCGCCCGCCGATCGTGCTGATAGAGGAGGGAAGGGCGAGGGTGGTGAGAAGGGGTGAGACCGTGGATGATGTGTTTGCGGGGTGAGGGACGTCATCTAAATGTTTGCACGGATGTACTTCTGCCCGTTGGTGTGACGAAATAGTCTGCGAACTAATATATCCCCCTCAATCCCACCGGGCGGCGAGGATGTCGCCCGCCCTGTCGGCGACGGCCATTATCGTGCCGACCGGATGCGCCGGGACTACCGTCGGTATCAGCGACGCATCCACCACGGCCACGTTCTCTGTGCCGCGCAGGATGAGTGTCCCGGGATCGACGCCGCCCGGACCGTCCGTGAGCCGCGCAGTGCCGCCCCAGTGGTTGACTGTGAGCCTGCTGTAAAAAACACCGTCCACGGGAGACGGGCTGGTGACGTAAGTGCGTATGTCATCAATATTATCGGGGTCGAGATCAGGGAAGCTCTGGCTTCCGGGCCCGAATACAATGCCCAGCCCCTTGTCTTCCTTGAAGAGCTGTATTATATCGAACGTCGCCTGCGTCATGAGCTCTATGTCCTCCTGCCCTTCGGGCGTATCGGGGGACATGTAGATGTTCGGGAACCTCACGTTGCCGTTCTCGTCGAGCGTGACGAGCCCGCGGGACTTAGGGTCGAGGAGCATGATGAACGCCGAGAGCGTGTCAGGCCCGTAAAATGGCCCTCCGGGCGCGCCCGCACCGTTCGGGTTTATGAAGACCTCGACGTTAGGCACGTCGGAGCCGCGCCGCAAATTGAGGATGGACACAGGCTGGTACTGCGCGTAGGGTCCGCTCCTGGAGTTTAGATACTCCTGCAAGTCCGCTTCGTTCCCGGCGTAGTCGGCGTAGTCGTACGCTTGATAGGGTACGGGACCGTCGTATGAGTAAGTTACCATCGTAAGAACGTGGTCGAATAGACCAACGCCCACGTATTGATTTTCTATCGCGAAAGGTACGGGAGTCTGTCCGGGGAATATCTCCCCTTCGCGCCCTTTAGGGCCGACCCCGCTCAACAAGAGGAGCCTGGGCGTGACCAACCCCCCGGCCGCCATGACGAGAAGGCCGTCCTTTTTGAGCTTTGCCGACCCCGGCTCTCCGGGCAGCTTCTGGTCGAGCGCGCCGCGCTTCGTGTAGTGAACGGCCACGGCTCTGCCGTTATCGTCGAATTCGATGAGGTCGGCCTTAGTGAATTCCAGTATCTCGAGACCTTCAACGGGAACGCCTCCGGGATCGACCTCCTCGAAGTAGCCGCTCACGGGTCCCGCCCTCATCCCGTCCTCCGCCGCGACATATGGGCGGCTGAAGACTCCCTGCTCCGGAAAAGGCCTGCTTGTATCCGTCTCGACCCATCCCATGCTCTCGTAGAGCGGGTGTACTATATCGGCGGGGCCGGTATTCTGGGGTATGCCGTCCGCAGAAGGCGTGTTAGTCACCGGCATATTCTGCCGTATGCGCTTGAAGTAGGGGGCCATGTCCGTCCATCCCCAGCCTTCCGGCCACGAGCGGTTGAACACGAGGGGAGGGTTCGTCTGGAAGAGCATCCCGTTAAACTGTGAATTCCCGCCCAGTCCGATGCCCTGATATGTGAACGGTGTCTCCGTGAGCTGGTAAGGGGCGCCTGACGGGGTGAAAGGGACTGTCGAGTACTGCCCGGGCACGTCGAACAGGGCGAGGCCGGCCTCGCCCTGCGGGAGCCACGGCGGGAGGTCCGTGCCTCCTATCGAGGCCGCCGTCTTGCCGCCCGCTTCGATTATCAGTATACGCTTACGTCCGCCGCTCGCGGCCTGGAGCTTCGCAGCGACTATCACTCCCGCGGTGCCGCCGCCTATGATTATCACGTCGTAGCGTCCCGACGCGTGGTTTACGCTGCCGCACCCTGTGTGCGCCCCCAGCTTCGCCCCGAGGCCGAGCGCGATGCCCGCCTGTCCCATCTGCCGAATGAACTCACGCCTCGTGCTGCGAGCCATACTCATCCTCCCGCGAGAGATATCGCTTATATTTTCGCTTATGGTATTTTTTGAAACGGAGGGATCCCCATAACGCCCCGGCCGGGGCGTTATGCGAGTAAAACCGCCCCTTCTCTTCAACACATTATACGTCAGTGTGTTTTCCCGAGTCAACAACCACGCTGCGGGCTTCCGTTGAAAAAAGAAGACCA
>CADEFK010000139.1:4364-5703 GCA_902826595.1 uncultured bacterium
GTGTTTTCCCGAGTCAACAACCACGCTGCGGGCTTCCGTTGAAAAAAGAAGACCAGGACGCTCCGCGACGCCCGATTGGAAAGCGGCCTAATATAATGCTATCTTTCAAGCCTGCGCGAGAGCGCGGCCCATATGAAAATCAAGAAAATACTCGTTCTCGTAAGCGCCATCCTCATCTGTCTTGCTCTTCTCGAGACAGGGCTCAGGGTCCTTTCCGCATTCCTCATATATTCGCCTAAAAACAGCCAGGTCTATGACGACAGGCTCGGACGGAGAATCGATCCGTCCCAGCCCGAGATAGACGAGAACGGGTTCAGAAATCCCGGGGTTCCCGGGGAGGTCGACATAGCGGTACTCGGAGACTCCCATACGTACGGCGTTAACGTGAAATCCGAGAACTCGTGGCCCCGGCAGCTCGCCCGCATGTCCGGCATGTCAGTCTACAACCTGGGCGTCGGGGGATACGGCCCCCTTCAATACTATTATTTGTTCGACACGACGGCCGCATTAAAACCTGAACACATAATTGTCGCTCTATACCCGGCCAACGACCTGAACGACGTATGCAAGCTTATAGACGAGTCGGACTACTGGAAGGAGTGGGCACGGGCCCGCGGCTACGACGCCGGTATCTGCTCCGCTTCCTCGGATTGGCTGAGCGGCCTCAACCGGACGCTCTCGGGGCTCCACGTGTACTGGATGGCGGCTTCCGCAGTAAAGCGTGTGAACGAGAGCACGGATTTCGGAGACTCTGTCCGGATTACGGACGAGAAGAACCCGACCCTCATCAAATACGGCTCGATCAGCTCTCACAGGAAGAAGATGGACCTCTCGCGCGAGCGCATCTCGCTCGGCCTCGCGGTGACGGAAGACCTCTTGCGCGAGATGAAGAAGAAGGCCGATGCCCTGGGCATAGAGCTCAGCGTCGTTCTGATACCGTCGAAAGAGGTGGTATTTTTCGACTATCTGAAGGAGAAGGGCTACAAGCTCCCCGATGATTACACGGGGCTCGTGGAAAATGAAAACGAGCTTGCCGCCGGGCTCTCCCGGTTTTTCATGTCGGAAGGCATCAGGTTCGCGGACGCCCGTCCTTATATAGAAAGGGATCTCTACACGTCGAGAGACGTCTATTCTACTACCGACGACGGCCATCCGCTCGAAGCGGGATATAATGCATACGCCCGGGCGGTATACGAGGGCGTATTGCCGGCCGGCGTTTCGGGGAAGCGTCGTGACGAGATCGAAAACTAGCCGGGCTGTCGCCGTTCCTCCAGGCTTATCGCCGCCAGTAGAAAGGCTCCCGCGGCAGCTCCGAACACGGAGAAATCCAGAGGGGCCT
>CADEFK010000140.1 GCA_902826595.1 uncultured bacterium
GGTATCGATCGTGCCCAATCTCTGCGAGGTCGAGGCCGCCGTCTGGATTCCCGTGAAGCATTTAATGGACGAGAGGAATTTTGCGGTCAGGTGGAGAGAAAGGAACGGGATTCTGGTAGAAGATTACGTCTACAGCTTCGAGAAATATATAATATGGGGCATGACCGGCAGGATACTTCACGGGTTCCTCTCCTTTTCCGCTCATCTTTTCTGATTTCTGGATTTTCACGTCCTCTGGTGATAGAATTTAGACTAAGATATACAATATATACAGGGAGATAATAATGCGGGGAGTAAATAAAGTAATGCTGATCGGCAATCTGGGCCGCGACCCGGAAATCAGATATACGACGAGCGGCCAGGCGGTAGCGAATTTCACGATAGCCACTACCGAAGGGCGTACCACCAAGGAAGGGGAGAAGCAGGAATATACCGAATGGCACCGTATAGTCGCCTGGGGAAGGCTGGCCGAGATTTGCGGGGAATACCTGTCCAAAGGGAAGATGATCTATGTGGAGGGGTCGATCAGGACGCGCTCCTGGGAGGATAAGGAGGGCAAGACGAGATGGACTACCGAAATAGTGGCGAAAAACATGCAGATGCTGAGTCCGGCCGGGGGTAAGGCGGAGTCTTCCTCGGGGCGCGATGAGCGGGCCCCGGACGACTTCGATCTCGATGAAGATTCTTTCAGCTCCGATGACGACATACCGTTCTAATGCCAATCTTCACGTCGGTTAGATAACATGCTGGTCTGTTTCCGTTAGACGAGTCGCCCGAAAACGCTCTTACTGCCTGCATCCGAGGATCCTATGAATAATGCGAGTATCAAAAGAGTGGAAAAACCCTGGGGTTATGAATTGTGGTGGGCCCATACCGACAAATACGTCGGGAAAATCCTCCACATAAACAAAGGGGAGAGTCTGAGCTATCAGTACCACGAAATAAAGGACGAATCCCTATATCTCTACAGCGGGAGAATGATGCTGGAATATCAGGAGGAGGGCGGGGAAAAAGAGTCCCTGACGCTCTCTCCCGGAAGCTCCGTTAGAATCAGGCCGTATACCAGACACAGGATGACCGCTCTCGAGGACTGCGATGTATTCGAGGTCTCTACGCCTGAAATCGATGATATAGTTAGGATAGAAGACAGATACGGGAGATCGTGATCCGGAATATGAACTTGGCGGCGGTCGTTCTTGCGGCCGGCATCGGAAAGAGGATGAAATCGCATGTCCCCAAGGTCTTGCACCCGGTTCTGGGGCGGCCCATGCTGAGCTACGTTATAGACGCCGTCAGGGGCTCTTCGCCCAAGAAAATAGTCGTCGTACTGGGGCACGGAAGGGACGATGTAAAGGAGTCTATCGGTCAGGCGGGCATTCTGTTCGCCGAGCAGAAAGTACAGCTCGGAACAGGCCATGCCGCCGATTGCGCCCGCGGGGAGCTTGCGGGTTTTAAAGGAAATATATTGATCTTGAACGGAGACTTCCCGCTCATCACCTCGAAATCGCTCAAGAACCTTGTAAAAAAACATACGGAGGGAGGGGCGGATGTCTCCTTCCTCACCGCGGATATAACCGACCCATCGGGATACGGCAGGGTTCTAAGGAACCTCAAAGGCGGTGTCGAAAAGATAATAGAGGAGAAGGACGCCTCCCCGGACGAAAAGAAGATCTCTGAAATAAACTCAGGCACCTACTGTGTGAAATCGGACTTTCTCTGGGAAGTACTTAAGGGCGTGGGATCCGGGAACAGGCAGAAGGAATACTATCTCACGGATATCATAGAAATAGCGGTAAAGAGATCGCGCAGGGTCCTGGGAGTAAAGTCCCGGGACGGAAGCGAAGCCCTGGGGGTCAACGACAGGGTCCAGTTGTCGGAGGTCGAGGCGATTCTCAAAAAGAGGGTCAACGATTCTCTTATGCGGGCCGGCGTGTCCATGATCGATCCGGGGACGACGTTTGTTTCGCCGGACGCAAGGATCGGAGCCGACACCGTAATATACCCCGGCACCTATATTTACGGAAAGACGGTGATCGGCGCGGGGTCCTCACTGGGCCCGGGAGCATGGATTCAGGATTCCGTGCTTGGAAAGGGAGTTGAGGTCAGACTCTCTTCATACATTGCGAATTGCAAAATAGGGGATAATGTCATCGTAGGCCCGTTCGCGCACCTGCGTCCCGGGGCCGAAATAATGGACGGCGTGAAGATTGGGAATTTCGTCGAGATCAAAAAATCCAGGATCGGGAGCGGCTCCAAGGTCCCGCATCTCTCCTACGTGGGGGACGCTGTCATCGGCAAGGACGTCAATATCGGCGCCGGAACTATCACCTGTAACTACGACGGGTTTCGGAAGCACGAGACCGTTATTGAAGACGGGGTCTTCATAGGAAGCGATACCATGCTCGTCGCCCCGATAAGGGTTGGCAGGGGAGCCACCACCGGAGCCGGGTCGACTATAACGAAAGACGTTCCGGAAGGGGCGCTCGCCATAGGGCGGGCAAAACAGACGGTGATAGAGAACTGGAGCAGGAAGCCCCGTGAAGGGAAGGGGAAAAAATAGATGTGCGGGATAGTCGGTTACGTCGGCGATAAGAAAAAAACAGTGAACGTCCTGCTGGACGGCCTTACTCGGCTCGAGTACAGGGGTTACGATTCGTCGGGGATAGCGCTCATGGAGGGAGGACGTCCCAGGGTATTCAGAAGCACGGGCAAACTGTCCAATCTCAAGAAAAAGATCGGCAAACACCCGCTCGAGGGATTACTCGGAATCGGGCACACCCGCTGGGCCACACACGGCGACGCCACCGAGAAGAACGCACACCCCCACATCTCGGGCGGCACATCCGTAGTCCACAACGGCATAATCGAGAATTTCTCTCTGCTCAAAGACGAGCTTATAAAGAAGGGCTACAAGTTTTATTCCGACACCGATACGGAAGTACTGGCGCACCTGATCGAGAGCTGCTGCGCTCCCGGTATCTCGTTCGAAGACTCCGTGAGGGCCGCGTTCAGGAGGGTCGAAGGGTCCTACGCGGTGGCCGTCATATCGGACAGGATGCCCGAGAAGGTTATTGCGACCCGTAAGTTCTCGCCCCTGATAGTGGCTCTGGGCGATCACGAGAATTATCTGGCCTCGGACGTGCCGGCGATCCTGCCCTACTGCAGGAACGTTATCTTCCTCGAGGACGGCGACGTCGCTGTGCTCGAGAAAAACGGCATCAGCATCACCGACCTCTACGGGGACCCTGTTGAGAGGAACGTCCAGGTTATAAACTGGGACCCGGTCTCTGTTGAAAAGTGCGGATACCGCCACTTCATGATAAAAGAGATCCACGAGCAGCCAGAGGCCGTACTGGATACGATGAGGGGGAGGTTCTCCGAAGAAACCGGCGAGGTGTTTTTCGAAGGTCTCGATGGGTCTGCTTACGAAGACGTCAACCGGATAACCGCTCTTGCCTGCGGCACGTCGTATCATGCGTCCCTCATAGGCAAGTACATGATCGAAACTATTGCCAGAGTCCCCGTGCAGGTGGAGATAGCGTCTGAGTTCCGCTACAGGAATCCGATTCTCGACAAGAACACGCTGGCAATCGCCGTCTCGCAGTCAGGGGAAACGGCGGATACGTCCGAAGCCCTGTTTGAGGCAAAGGCGGGCGGGGCAAAGACCCTGGGAATAACCAACGTCCTTATGAGTAAGATCTCGAGGGATGCCGACAAAGTCATCTATACGCACGCGGGGCCTGAAATCGGAGTCGCGTCGACCAAAGCCTTTACTACCCAGCTCGTAGTGTTCTACTTGTTAGCGGTTTATCTGGGGAGTGTTAAACAACAGATAGATAAGGAAAGATCGATCGGGCTCATCAGGGACGCCATCAGGCTGCCCCAGCTGATTCAGATGACGCTCAGGCTCGACGACGAAATAAAAGACCTGGCCAAGGAATTTTTCCATTACAGAAACTTCCTCTACTTGGGACGCGGTATAAATTACCCGGTCGCCTTCGAAGGGGCGCTCAAGCTGAAGGAGGTTTCTTACATACACGCAGAAGGATATGCGGCCGGGGAGATGAAGCACGGGCCCATCGCGCTTATAGACGACGAGATGCCCGTGGTCGTCATAGCGCCCAAAGACGGCATCACATACAGGAAGATACTCGGCAACCTCCAGGAAGTGAGGGCCCGGAGGGGCAAGGTGATTTTCCTCACCTCCGATATGCCCCCCGAGGAGCTCAAGGGGAGCGTCGACAGGGTCATCGTTATACCGGGGAGCAATTATCTCCTGAGTCCCGTGCTCTCCGTCATCCCGCTCCAGCTCCTGGCGTATCACATTGCTGTGCTCAAAGGGACTGACGTCGACCAGCCCAGGAACCTGGCAAAGGTCGTCACGGTCGAATAACGGTATTACCCGATACATAGTCCGAAACGCCGGGCCCAGCTCCTGCATGCCGGGTTACTATTCGCTGCTCATTTTCAAATGCGATAATGTCTGGTAAATTTACGGGCTTCTTGCAGTATTATCCGAAAAAATAGAGGGGTCGCGATTGCAATGAAAGTGCTTGTTGTCGGTTCAGGCGGCAGGGAACACGCTTTATGCTGGAAAATAAGGCAGAGTCCGCTCGTTAAGACCCTCTACTGCGCTCCGGGCAATCCCGGGATTTCAAAACAAGCGGAGTGCGTCGACATCAAGGTATCGGACATAGAGGGCCTGCTCAGGTTCGCGAGAGCCGAGGAAATAGGACTCACCGTCGTAGGCCCCGAGTTCCCGCTGTCTCTGGGCATCGCCGACAGGTTCGCCGAAGAGGGTCTCTCGGTATTCGGCCCGACAAGGGCCGCATCCGAGATCGAGACGAGCAAGGTGTTCTCGAAAAACCTGATGAGGAAATACGGAATTCCAACCGCGTTTTTCTCCGCGTTCTCCGACTTCGAGGAAGCGGTCGAATGGGTAAAGGAAGTGAAGCCCCCGCTCGTGATAAAGGCGGACGGGCTCGCTTCGGGCAAAGGAGTATTCATTTGCAGGACGGAAACCGAGGCCGTAGAGGTCCTCGACGATATTATGAGACGCAAGATATTCGGCGATTCGGGCGACAGGGTGGTAATAGAGGAATTCCTTTCGGGCGAGGAGGCATCGTTCTTCGCTCTTTCCGACGGGACCAACGTGCTGCCGCTCGAGTCCTGCCAGGACCATAAAGCCCTCCTCGACGGCGATCAGGGGCCGAATACGGGGGGCATGGGCGCATACTCGCCCGCCCCGGTTATAACCCCGGAGCTCGCTCAGGAGATAATGCGACTCATCATTATACCGACAGTCAAGGCGCTTAAGGAAGAGGGCAGGGAGTACAAGGGAGTGCTCTATGCCGGGCTGATGATAGAGGACGGTCAGGCGAGGGTGCTCGAATATAACTGCAGG
>CADEFK010000141.1 GCA_902826595.1 uncultured bacterium
TAGATTTCCCTGTGTTCCATAACCCGGCCCGCTCGTAGATATTATACATTATCCGTCGATTGTGTTTTATCGGACGGTGACGGACATCCCTGATGTCAGGCTCATGGTATCCTCTGCCTTCTCATGCAGCCGCGGCTTGGAGGGTATCAGCAGACGGGGTATTTACGAGGGCCCATTCTCGAGGTCGTATTCCTCGGGGGTCATTATTGTGATGCACGGTCTCTGGTCCGCCCTTTCGAGGGGCCCCAGGTGCGACATAAGCTGCACGTTTTCCTCTTTCCCAGCCCGCGTAAGGGGTACAGGAAAGTATATCAGGTTGGATTTATTGTTAAGGCGGTGGACTCTTATGAAATAAAGGAGCTTGTCCAGTACGCTTCTGAGTCTTCTTTTCTCGTCTTCTTCAGTCATCGAGCCTGTTCCTTCGGGCGCGATCCAGTTCTCCCAGACCGCCGAGGTGATAAATACGGGCACGAGCAGGCCGGCTTCCTTCGCCGTCTCTGTTATGTCCCTCTGCCTCCCTTCCTCTATCGCCTGTTTTCTTGTCCGGATTCCGGTTTCCATCCTGATATTTTACCCGCTCAATTCGTTTCAGGGACAAGCGCCACTATTCTGAGGGGCCCTCCGCTCCCCCCTTTTATTTTCATCGGGAGCGCTACAATGTAGGCGCCCTTGGGCGGAAGCCTGTCCAGGTTCGCGACGTTCTCGAAAGCCGGGATGTTCTCGCTGAAAAGTATCCTGTGGCTTTCGAACAGCCGCGACTGCCCGTAATCTATGCTCGGCGTGTCGAGGCCTATTGCGCTTATATCGCGGTTCTCCGTCAGCCATTTTGCGGCCGCGGGGTCGAGACCAGGGAAATGAAGCTCCCTGACGGCCTCCTGCCCCTTTTTATCCGTCCCCATATATTTCACCCTGTCCGGCCAATATTTCGCATAACCCGTATTCAGGAGGACTATGGAATCGCCGGGGATCCTTCCGTTGACGCTCTCCCATTCCGTAAAGTCTTCTATGCCGATCTGGTAATCGGGGTCGGACGCGGCTTTCTTCGATACATCGATAACCACAGCGCTTCCTGTAAGACTTTCGAGGGGTATTTCGTCGAGGGTCTGCTTGCCCTCCGCAAAATGCCGGGGCGCGTCGATATGGGTCCCCCCGTGCTCCTCCGCGGTGTATTTATTCGCGGCGTAGTAATAACCCTTGTCGGTGGTCCCGTCGAACACGGTCTCGAGCTTGAACCCTTCTCCCGTCGGCCAGTAGACCGTATCGCTCGAGAAATCGTGCGTGAGGTCGATCCATTTCCCCTGAGGGAATTGCGCCGGAGCCTGCTGAGAGAACCCCAGCTCCGCGAATGCTGTGAAAACAACTAAAGCTAGACTGAGTGCGATCGTCTTAATATCGGTTTTCATCCTTCACCCTTTGCATGCATGTCATTTTTTCCCGTTTTCCACATCGTTCACTTCGCCGCCGCCGGTCGTATTCAGATCCGCGTTATAAAATTCGCTCGTTTCCGGAAGCGATACGTCGAGCTCCCTCGAATAATCGATCTCTATTTTCACGTCTCTTACAGCGCAGTCGAGCACGTGTCCCCCCGATTCTCTATCTTCGGCGATAAAATGGAGATGGAATCCGGCCGCGTTTATGTCTTTCATATATTCCGGCAGCCGGAAACCCGCCATGGTCCCTCTCACGTCCTCGAGCTCGAAGTACGATTGGTGCTTGACCGCCTCCGTAAGCGGCGGGAACGGTTTTTTCTGTTTCGGCACGCTTCTCGTTTTTACCTTGTCAAACGATCCTTCCACCCGGATTGCGTAGAAAATATTTTTCGAGGGCAATAGGGTCTCGATAAAGCTTTCGAGCTCCCTGCATCCAAGCGGCTTCGTGAGCGTAACGCTCTTGTCGGGCTCGAAAAACGTGACCGCCGCAAAAGGCGTCATTGCGGTATCGGGCACCACGAATACCTCGCCGTCCGATCTCACCTGATAGAAAACCCCGTCTAACCCTATCATCTCTCCGTCGAGATCGTTAAGCGTGCCGAGGCCGAAGTCACCGTGCTTTTTCAATTCGCCGAATGTGAAGTCCCCGTCGTATATCCCCTTCATCAGCGCGTCTATCGTCGACGTCTGGAATATGGTATCGCCCTCGTCCCCCGCGCGTGCGAGCGATGTGCAAACGAGTGCCAGGGTTATAACTATCGAATATTTCAGAACGGGCATCGTCATCTCCCTATTATTCCGATTCTCTCCGCAAGAGCTTCACTCGGTAATTATATCCAAGTTCAATTCGAGACGCACGGTAAGGAGCACGAAATAGAACTTGGTTTAGCTCTGTCGAGGCTTATTTAAGAGCATGCGGGGCGCCTGATTTAATTGAAACTCCAAAGAAGGCCTCAGATTTTACTGATATAAGATTCCAATACTGAGACTCGCATGAGAGGGAAACCGCTTTCGGCTATAATATAAAGAATCCGAGTCCGGAATATAAAGATGAGACACCCTGGTCGCTCAAGAGCAATTGGATTTGCGCTCGTTATTTTTGTTTCGAGCCTTCTTGCCGCTTACTCTGCTAGTCCCTCCCGACGAAGCGATTCCAATCTTCCTCCGAAAACTTACTACCGCCGCGCTCAGGTCTTGGGGCACGACATTTTCTATCGCGAAGCCGGGGATCCATCCAAGGCAACGATCGTGCTTTTGCACGGCTATCCCTCTTCTTCTCATACCTACCGCGAACTGATTCCGATCCTGGCGGTATCCTTTCATGTGGTGGCCCCGGATTATATTGGCTCCGGGTATAGTGCTCATCCGAGCCCGAGCTCCTACACTTATACGTTCGATAAGCTCGCGGACCACGTCGAGGGACTGATGAATCAGCTCAAGTTGGATCATTATTTTCTCTATATGCAGGACTTCGGTGCTCCCGTAGGCTTCCGCCTCATGATGAGGCACCCTGAAAGCATTATCGGTTTTATCTCCCAAAACGCTAACGCGTACTTGGACGGGTTAACCGAGAAGAGGCGGGAGTTTTTCCTCGATGCCAATCGAGACCGGTCGCCTGCTCATGTCGCCACTCTTTTCGAATGGACGGGAGAAGACGCGATTGTTCACAGGCAGTATCTACGTGATGTTCCCAAGGATAGATGGGATGAGGTCAGTCCTGATGCCTGGACTTTCGACTTGAACTTTCTCCGAACCGACGAAGACCGACGCATCCAGGTTCAGCTTTTTCAGGACTACCAGACCAATATCGACCAGTACCCACAATGGCAGGCCCTCATGAGAGAGAAGCAGTTCCCTGCCCTGATCGTTTGGGGAAAAAACGACGCGGCCTTCATCGCCGATGGCGCTAGGGCATACCTGAGGGACCTGCCCAACGCTCGCCTCCATTTGCTCGATGCCGGGCACTTCGCAGTCGAGGAGAAATGCGCAGAAGTGGCTAAATACGTGCTCGAATTCATGAACGATACATTGAAGGAAGACCCCCAACACTCGAAGTGAGTGTTACTGATCGTTTGAGAGGTCCATATATTCGTTCAAAAGAGGCTGCATAGAGGGGGCCGCTGACATCACCGCCGCATACCAGGAATGTCGCGATTCTCACGAGCCTATTCCGATTCTCTACGCAAGAGCTTCATGTACTCCCTGTCAGTAATAATATCCCTGTTCGATTCTATACGGTCGAGGAAGAGGACTCCGTTCAGGTGGTCGTACTCGTGCTGGAATATCCTGGCTATGAAGTCCGTGAACTGCCTCTCTTCAACCCTTCCGTCCCTCGAAACGTATTTGACGCGCACGGAGGTGTGGCGCGGGACGAGTCCCCTTAAACCCGGGATGCTGAGGCACCCCTCCCAGTCTTTCACCATTTCATCGGAGCATGAAATTATTTCGGGGTTGATTACCGCCTCGGGCTCCATCAGGGGCGCATCGGGGTATCGTATGTTGGGGCGGGAGGAGATAATGAATATACGTTTCGGCACATCTACCTGAGGGGCTGCGATCCCGACGCCGTTTGCGCTGATCCCCGTCGCTATAAGGTCGTCTATAAAGTTTTGCACCCCGGGGTCGTGTATGTCCTCGACCTCGCGCGCCCTTTCCCTGAGCACCGGGTTCCCCATCTCCGCTATTTCCAGAATTTTTCCAGGCTCCATTTTATCCCGAACGATTAACCCGCCGCGAATATCCGCTAAGTTTACCAAATAATAGCGGCAAATTATAATAAGTGGCCGGGTTACGTCCCCGTAGGACGGCTGCAGGGTAATATTATGGATCGTATAGAGCTGATCGACAGACTGGCTTCCCATGGCGATAGAGTCGCAATAACCGATTCGGCGGGGTCTTACTCCTATGAAGACCTGCTCGCTTCCTCATGCTCGGTCGCGTCGAACCTCCTCCCGAAGGGAAACGATTTAAAAGAAAAACGGGTCGCGTTCATGATCCCTTCCTCCTTCGAGTATGCCGCTGTCATGCTCGGGATATGGCGCGCGGGGGGCATAGCCGTGCCCTTGTGCGTCTCCCACCCCGACCCCGAGCTCGATTACGTGATAGAAAACTCGGGCTCTGGATTCGTCATCGCCTCGCCCGAATTCGAACAGAGACTCAGGCGGTTAGCTGGTCACAGGGGCGCCGGGTTTATAGCGGCCGGGGACGCGCTCCATACTCGGAGCCTGCCGTTGCCGGACGTGAGCGAGAAAAGGAGGGCGATGATTATATACACGAGCGGGACGACGAGCAGGCCAAAGGGCGTCGTCACGACCCACGAAAACCTGAAGGCCCAGATCGGCTCTCTCGTAGAGGCGTGGGAATGGTCCCGGAGCGATTTCATACTCAACGTGCTCCCCCTTCATCACCTCCACGGCATATTGAACGTCCTCCTCTGCGCTCTATACTCGGGCGCGCGGTGCGAGATGATGCAGGGATTCGATCCCCGACGCGTGTGGGAGAAATTCATGGAGCGGGACTACACCCTTTTTATGGCCGTGCCGACCATATATTCGAGGCTCATACGCTCGTGGGAAGAGGCTTCCGATGACGAGAAGAACATGATGAGCCATGCCTGCCGGAGGATGCGCCTCATGGTCTCGGGCTCGGCAGCATTGCCCGTGAGCACGCTCGAGAGATGGAGGGAGATAAGCGGCCATGTGCTCCTCGAACGCTACGGTATGACCGAGATAGGCATGGCGCTCTCGAGCCCTCTTCAGGGTGATAGGCAGCCCGGCCGTGTGGGGACGCCGCTCCCCGGCGTCGATGCGGGGCTGATCGATGAGGGCGG
>CADEFK010000142.1 GCA_902826595.1 uncultured bacterium
CTCTCAGGAATAAACGAGAGCGGGCAGGCCGCTTTCAGCGCCCATCTCGACGGGACTTCCGGAGGCGGGACCGATAATGAGGCGGTCTTTCTCGCGAGCGAAGTAGGAATGACGGAGCTCGTGCGTAAAGGAGATTCCGTCCCCGGTGGGGGAGGAGGCATCATAGACAGCGAATTCTATCCCAGGGGTCCGAACGAAAACGGCGAGGTCGCGTTCGGCGCGGGAATCAGAAACGGCGACGAGGACGTTCCCATCGACTCGGCCATATTCCTCGCGGGTCCTTCAGGTATTTCTACGCTCATCCGTCACGGCGATCCCGGCCCCGGGGGAGTCGGCCAGTTCGCGCAGTTCGGGCTCGCGGGGTTAAACGACTCGGGTCAGGTCATATTCAGGTCGAGGCTGTTCGAGGGCAAGAAATCCGCCCAGGGCCTCTACCGTATAGGTCCCAGGGAAGAAGTAACCGCGCTCGCGCAGCAGTTCCAGCCCGCACCGCCCGACGGCTCGAAGCTCTACCGTACAATCGAGGACAACAGGTACCGGGGACCGAGCGACAGCGGGCTCGCGTTCTTCGTAGCCGGCCTCATGAACGCGGACCGCACATATTCGATCCAGGACACGGGCATCTTTTTAGCGCAGTGAGCCAGCTAGCGCAAGGAATCGGAAGAAAGCGAAGAGAACAATAAACCTGTTATCAGAAATTAAAACAGATCCCTCTGGGCGTCTTCGAGAAGTACTTTCCTGAGCAGGCTCTTTGCGTGGACGATGGCCTTTTCCTTTATCTCCTCGAGGTCGCTTGATTCGTTGGCGAGCGGAAAAGACAGCGAGATGAAGACCGTATCCGTGTCCGTCTCAAAATCCTCGAGCTCTATGGTCATATCTATGAGGAACGACTCTTCGTCGTCGGTAAGCGTAATATTCTCGACCTTGTATTGAATCATAGAAGGACCGCGTCAAGCTCGTTCAATAAGTTCGGCAATGAGGCGATGAACGGAACAAACCCGTTTGACACGTCCGCATCCCGGCACACGGACCGGGATGGACAATAGCCCCCTGCTCACTTTGAGTATATAAGGCTATTGATAAATTTTCAATTAATGCCCCGTAAATCCCGTTAAAACCGCGCACGCTCAAAGACCCCTTCGTATTGTTCTATATATCGGGTGGTGTATTATTCATGAGGGGCGCTGGTGCTTCTTTTCCGGTACCGCGTGCCCTCGCAATCCGTGACGAAATAAATTCGGAGCTTCGATTCTGTAATGCGTGATACCCGCTTCATCAACCGGGTAGTTCTCGCCCTCACTCTGTGCGGCATCGCTGCGGGGCTCGCCGCGCACTTCCTGCAAATGCCGGAAATAGCGGACTGGGCCTGGGCGGGAGCCACTGCTGCGGCGCTCATACCCCTCACGCTCATTGTCGCGCGCACGCTCTACTCAGGCAAGCTGGGCGTGGACGTGATCGCGCTAATAGCGATGGCCGGGTCCCTCGCCCTGGGTGAATACCTTGCCGGCGCTGTGATCGCGCTCATGCTCTCGGGCGGCCAGGTACTGGAGGAGTACGCGGAATCGAGGGCGCGGAAGGAGCTGTCGGCCCTCATCGGGCGCACCCCGCGGACGGTGAACAGGCTCGACGGCGACACCGTAACTACTGTCCCGATCGAAGACGTCAGGCCCGGAGACTTCCTCATGGTCAGGCCGGGCGAGATCGTCCCCGTGGACGGCGTCGTCATAGGCGGCTCCGCCGTGTTAGACGAATCGGCCCTCACGGGCGAGTCGAAGCCCGTCGAGCACAGGGACAGAGACCAGGTACTGAGCGGCACGGTGAACGCCTCTCAGGCCCCTTTCAAAATGAGGGCGACCGTCAGCGCCGGGCAGAGCGTATACGCGGGGATAATAAGGCTCGTCGAGCAGGCACAGGCGTCCAGAGCGCCGCTCGCGCGCATGGCCGACAGGTACGCGATATTCTTCCTCCCGCTCACGCTCGCAGTCTCGGCGGCCGCATGGGTAATATCGGGCGACCCGGTACGGGCCCTCGCCGTCCTCGTGGTCGCTACCCCCTGCCCTCTCATACTCGCAGTCCCCGTCGCGATAGTCTCGGGGCTCTCGCGCGCGGCGCGCCGCGGTATAATCATCAAAGGCGGAGGCGCCCTCGAGACACTCGCCGGCGGCAAGATACTGGTGCTCGATAAAACCGGAACCATAACGAAAGGCGAGCCGATCCTGAGCACAGTGGAGAGCCTCGGGGACTACGAGCCCAACGAACTGCTGAAGCTCTCCGCGTCCCTCGATCAGGTGTCTCCGCACGTGCTCGCCCGGCCCATCGTCAAAGCCGCAATCGAGCGCGGGCTCTACCTGAGCTTCCCCGAGGACGCCGCGGAGGAGTTCGGCTCGGGGATCAAAGGCACAGTCAACGGCAAAAGAGTGAAGCTCGGCAGGATGAACTGGGTGCTTAGCGGCGCGCCCCCCGGCCCGAGGGCGGACCGCCTCCACAGGAGGTCACTGCTCGACGGATCTTCGTGCATATTCGTATCGGTCGACGGCGTGCCGGAAGGCGCTCTGATACTGGACGACCCGGTGAGGCCCGACGCGCCCCTTACCATCCGCGCGCTCAAGCGTGTCGGGTTTCAGAAAATAGTCATGCTCACGGGCGACCACAAGGACGTCGCCCTATCCGTGGGCGCGGCTATAGGCATAGACAAAGTGCTCGCCGAACGCTCGCCCCGGGAGAAGGTGGACGCGGTACTCACTGAGCGTACGGAAGGCGTGACCGTAATGGTGGGGGACGGCATCAACGACGCGGCCGCGCTCGCGTCAGCCGATGTGGGCGTGGCCATGGGTGCGAGGGGGGCGACGGCGTCCTCTCAGGCCGCGGACGTAGTTCTGCTCGTCGACAAGCTCGACCGCCTGATAGAAGCCGTGCGCATAGCCCGGAGGTCGAGGTCCATAGCGTTCGAGAGCATCGCCGTCGGCATGGGCCTTTCGATAGCGGCGATGCTGGCCGCCGCCGCCGGGTTCCTCGCGCCGGTCACGGGCGCCATATTACAAGAGGTAATAGATACGATTGTCATCCTGAACGCGCTCCGCGCGCTCAGGGACGGAAAGCAGAGGGGCCACATGGATGCGGAGGCGGCCAGGATAGGGCTCAAGTTCCGCGACGAGCACGAGAAGCTCATGCCCGAGGTGAGACGCATCAGATACGTTACCGACAGGCTCGACACGATGCCGCCCGATGCGGCTCTAAAGGAGCTCAGGGAGATCCATACATTCTTGGCCGAGCGTCTCCTCCCGCACGAGAAAGCCGAGGACGCGGTCGTGTACCCGCTCGTGGCGGATATAATCGGGGGAGAAGACCCTACCGCCACTATGAGCAGGACCCATATCGAAATAAGCCGCCTCATCAAGGTGTTCGGCAGTTTGCTGGACGGGATGCCGTCCGGGGGCCCGGGCCCTGAAGACATGCGCGAGCTTAGAAGGATACTATACGGCCTCTACGCGATACTCACCCTGCATTTCGCGCAGGAAGAGGAATCCTACCTGGCATTGATCGAAGAGCGTATGAAGTCAGACAAGGAAGCGGGGGTCTAGACCGCCGCGGGGGGGGATGTGATTACTGACCGGACGGGGGAGGCGGTTCGTCTTTAATCACGTTCATCTTGTTAATCGAGAACTCCACGCTCTCAAACATGACGCCGTGGTTGCATTTACCGTTCTCGCCGTACAGGTTTTCCTTTATCACGGTCACTCCATCCGCCCAGATTGTCGTGTACCTGAGCTTGCCGCCGCAGACGGACTCGCCGAATTTCCCCGTGTCCTCAACTTCCTCCCCCTCCGCCCAAACCACTTCGTCCTGAGCCGGGGTACCGTGCTCCTTGATGAGAAAATCCTTTACCTTGTTGTAATCGCTGATATAGGAATTGGGGTCATCGTACGAGCCCTGCATGAGATATCCCGCCCTTACGAGCTTATCCCCGTCGAACAGATATCCGACGATCATGGGTATTCCTTCGATCTCTCCCCTGTACGTAATCACATCAGGCTTGTCCCCGGTCGGGGCGCTGTCTTCGGACGCCTTGACCTGCTCGCGGCTCATACCCCAGGTCGTTTTCCTGAAGCTGAACTCCCCGCCCTCTTTCGTCTTCGAGTCCTTTCCGTCCCTGCATGATACCGCCCCGAAGCCGAGAGCCGCCGCAAACACCAAAAGTAAAATCTTTTTCATGCTTTATTTCCTCTCCTCACGGACGGCCAAGCTCGGCTTTATTCGCCGTAATGCCGGGTTACTGCATGGGCGTTATTAGTTCCGCCGCGGGCTGGATGCGGATATCCCGCGCATAAAATTTCCGGATGCAATTTTACACGATTTTTTACGCGCCTGCGTCGGGGTCGTGCATCAGGCCTCAGGCGGCCTATACCGATAACCCGCGGGGACGCCGAGCGTAGAGGCCCCCCGGATATGTTATGCCCGCCGGGACCCGCTCCTCACGAACTTCAATAATCCGAATTACCCTTTCCGAACTCCTGCAGCACCTCGTTTATTACCTCGTCCGAGGTAGCCTTGAGAAGCTCGTCGTAACGATCCATCAGCTCCTCTCGGCTGACGATTCCCTTGTCCGTCAGCAGTTTTTCAAGCGCGGAGATCTTGATCCTGTCCGTAACGATAGCCCTTACGAGGTCGAGTATAAGCCTCCACTGCGTATCGCCCCCCAAAAGCTCGTAGATCTGCTTTTCGTTGCCCTTCTCCAAACCCGACCCTCCCTTGACTCCGAGTAACCAGCTTACTCCGAGGACTTCTTTCAATGCCCGAGCCCGCACAGAGCGAATGCGGGAACCCGTCCGGGGCGGCGCGTCATACCGGCCCGCATAAAATTATATATACATTCTCACGCCCGGTATAGTGCGCCGGATAATATCGAGAATTGCCTGTATCTGGTGTGTATATACCGGACGGACCCGTACGGATAATTCTACGGTCGGAAAAACCCGTCCTGTTCCGCGCGGCCGTGAAACAGCCGCGCCGGGCCGTCAATGCTTCCAGGCGGCGAGGCCCTGGCAGACGACGGTAAACCAGTTCTGCGGGTTTTCCCTTTCGAGGTTCCAGCTCATGTTGAGAACGGAATTCGCGCCGACGAGTATGGCCTGGTCCTTGAGCGCGTCTATGCACTGGCCGACATACATCTCTTCGTTATACTCGAACTCCCAGGCCTCCCTGAAGTGCCGCTGGCTCTTGCC
>CADEFK010000143.1 GCA_902826595.1 uncultured bacterium
CGGAATCCTGACAGCGATAAAAACCATGAAGCACTACACGATGCGGACCCTAGTTCCAGGTGCAATACTCCGGCGGCTGAGCGCGTTCCTGCTCACAGCGCTCCTATTCGGAGCGTCATCCGGTATGTCTCACACGACGCGCGTTACCGCTTCCGCTCTCGCCCAAGAAACCGGCATCCCCGTTTTCGGCTACGAGATCGTAAAAACCTACCCCCATGATCCGAACGCGTTTACGCAGGGACTCCTCATCCGGGACGGAATACTGTACGAAGGCACCGGGCTCAGCGGCCGGTCGTCTCTCAGAAAAGTGGATATCGAAACGGGAAAGGTGCTCGAAGAGCATAAGCTCCCCTGCTTATATTTCGGCGAGGGTATAGCGACCGACGGAAAAAGGATAGTCCAGCTCACCTGGCGGTCGCATAAGGGCTTCGTTTACGACATCAAAACCTTCAAGCTCTTAAAAGAGTTCAGCTACCCGACCGATGGATGGGGCATCACGTACGACGGAAGGAACTTCGTCATGAGCGACGGGAGCGCTATGCTCTATTTCCTCGACCCCAAGACCTTCAAGGAGATCGGCAGGCTCGAGGTCTATGACCGGAAGGGCCCCGTCGAAAGGCTGAACGAGCTCGAATACGTGAAGGGGGAGATATTCGCCAACGTCTGGGGCGAAGAGCGCATAGCGAGGATCGACCCGGGAACCGGGCGCGTGACCGGATGGATAGACCTCGGCGGGCTCCTGAGCGCTGCAGACAAAAAAAAACCGGTCGACGTGCTGAATGGAATTGCCTATGACGACGAGACCGGAAAGCTTTACGTGACCGGCAAGCTCTGGCCCAAACTCTTCGAGATAAAAATCACATCCGGGAAATGAATCATCGGGGACCGGGCACAGTCACGATTTCGGCTTTTATGATATAGCCCCTGAACGTCCGTCTATTTAAAAAGGGGTTTATCTTCCATCTCCTCGGTCGCGAGCGGGGCTTCATCCGATTCGATCTCCTCCTCGACCTCCGGGTCGTACTTGTTTTCGAGATAAGCGGGCTCGGCCCTGTCCTCGAGCGTATCCGTCGACGCGGGCTCGGAAGGCGCGTCCAACGTCGCGCAGGAGGAAACCCATACCGGGCAAGCAATTAGCAGCAGTGCAAAAAGAATTTCTTTCATAATGCGTTCGACCTCGTTCTCTGATTATTAACTTTCAAAATATCCACCGCATAATATACCACCATTCCGCGGAGGAGCGCCATTTATATTTTCTTAACCTCACTTTGAATCCCCGACATGCTCTCGAGAGCAAGCATGAGCGCCTGCGTACCCTTCCGTCCGTGTCCCTGCGCCCTCGCGGCAACGTAGAGCTGTCTTACGAGCGAAAGTCCGGGCAGTACGAGGTTCATCCTGTCGGCCTCCTTTAGTGCTATACCCATGTCCTTTATGAAGTGCTCGACGTAGAAACCCGGGCTGAAATCCCTTTTCAGTACCCTGGGCGCGAGGTTGTCAAGCATCCAGCACGCTGCGGCCCCACTGCCCACCGACCTGAGCATCGTCTCGGGGTCGAGTCCGGATTTATAAGCGTAGAGCAAGGTCTCGCACATCCCTATCATGAGCGAGGCGGCCATGATCTGGTTGCACATCTTCGTGTGCTGCCCGGCCCCGGCCCCTCCCTGATACACTATGTTCTTCCCCATGAGCCCCAAGAGCGGCATAACCGCGTCGAATGTCTTCCTGTCCCCGCCGGCCATGATAGAGAGCGTCCCCTTCCTGGCCCCTATGTCTCCCCCCGAGACGGGCGCGTCCAGAGCCGAAGCCCCTGACTTTCTCGCGGCCGAATATCTCTCCTCCGCGAGCGAAGGTTCGGTGGTGGTCATATCCACAAGTATGCCCCCCTTCCGGAGCCCCTCAAATATTCCATCGTCACCGAAATAGACCTCCCTCACGTCATGAGGGAAACCGACGATCGTGAAGAGTACGTCCGACTTCGATGCCGCTTCCTTAGGAGATTTCGCCCACGCTGCCCCGGCCTTTATTAAGCCCTCCGCCTTTTTTTTCGTCCTTGTATATATGGTAGTTTTATAGCCCGCTTTAACGAGATGCATGCACATGGACGCCCCCATGACGCCCGTCCCGATCCAGCCTACTCTCGTGCTCCCGGGACTTATTTTCATAGCAGCCATATCCCGCACCTCCCTAGACGAGTGATAATATCAATTCGCCCGCGCGCTGTAAAGGGAGCGGGCCCGCATAATTGTCTTTACCGCCTGCGTGTGTAAAACTAAAACCGTAGGGAGAGCGCGCCGCGTTTAAATAGTCATGAACGAAGTCCCGGGACCGACACCGAAACAGCAGGAGATACTGAACGCGACAGGCAACGTCCTCGTCACGGCTAACCCCGGCACGGGGAAGACATTCCTCCTCTCACGTAAATACCTGAAGGCGGTCAGGGACGGTATCCCGCCCGAGGAGATTCTCTGCCTTACGTTCACGGACAAGGCGAGGCGGGAGATGGAGGAGAGGATAATCAGTCTCCTAACCGAGAGCGGCATAAGACCCGACCTCTCGAAGCTGAACATTTACACCTTCCATTCCTACGCGCTTGAGAATATTGAAAGGGGAGACATAGTCTCATCCAACCTCCTGCGTTTCTCGATTTACCGTTATCTGCTGGACGAAGAGGTCTTCAATTACGGGCCGGCGTATTTACTCAGCGATATTGTCCCTAAGGTCGAGAACCTCATCCGATACCTGAAGTCGTTCGGGATTGCTCCCGGAAGAATTAACCTCGGAAAGATTCTGCCTCTGCTCGAAGACGACAAGAAGACGACAAAAGAAGAAAAGCAAATGTTCGCCGAGGTGTTCGTCAAAGTCTTCTCGCTTTATGAAGAGGTCAAGAAAGGCGTCGGGGTCGATTATGCGGACCTGCTCATAAATTTTCTCGTGCAGAAAGACGTCCCTCGTTACGAGCTCGTGCTCGTAGACGAGCTGCAAGACGTGAACAGGATGGAAGCGGAGATAGCGATAAGGTCCGGCAAACGGTTCTTCGCGGTGGGCGACAAAAAGCAGGCGGTATTCGGGTTCCAGGGCGGCTCCATACTCAACTTCGCCATGTTCGAGGACTCATCTCATTTCATTCTGTCGGAGAACTGGAGGAGCACCGGCGAGATACTCGCCTATGCAGGGGGGTATTTCGTATCGAAAACGAAAGACGAGTCCCACGAGAGTGACCTGAAAGAGCTCAGGAGCGCGGGTGGACTCTCGGGAGATAGACCCGCAGTTTATCAGGTAGAGAAAAAGCTTATAGCCCGCGCCGCAGCGGAGCTCGTGAAACAGCATATTGAATCCGAAGGCAGCATAGCGGTAATAGCGAGGACAAACAGCCAGATAGCAAATATTTCGAGAGAGCTCGAGAGGGAAAACATACATTTCTCTTCCACCCACCATACAGCATCGAATGAAGCGAGGACGAGCATCATCAAATACCTGAGGGGAATGATGAGTAACGACTTGACGGATATAAAGAACGCGCTCTTCACCCCGTTCGCCCCGGTCTCGCTCCCGGACGCGTTCGATATATTGGATTTAAAAGATATTAAATTAGAAACGCTCCGCGAGAGGGCGCCTGTTTTCATGGCGCGGAGAGACCGGCTCAATTCAGTCGAGGACGTGGACAGGCTTTTTGTAGACGAGATAATACCCGTGGCATTCTCCTACGGCATGGAGTACGTTCAGGCCGCCCGGAACCTTAGAGACGCTTTCCGGGAAGCGCTCGAGTTCGTCGGGGACGCCAGGCTCGATAACCTGCTCGCGTATCTCCGTACCGCCGACCTCTCCACGGAAGAGATAGAGACCGAGAGCAGGGTAACCCTCACGACCGTTCACAAGGCGAAGGGGAGGGAGTACGACGCCGTGATCTACGCACCGACGACACCGTCCTCTTCGTCTAATTATCAGGACGAGGTGGTCGAGACAGTGTTGAAGCTCGAAGGCATAGACGCGAAAGAAGAGCTCGAAGAAGAATCCCTCCGAATAAATTTCGTCGCGTTCACGAGAGCGAAGAAGCGGCTCTTGGTAGTGACTGAAAAAATATCCGAATTCCTCAACGAGCACTCCGTCCAGGGGGAACTATCCGTGAGCGGCTCAGGCGATATAGACTTCTCGGAATCTCAAAAAAAGGCGTTCGCCTTCTTCGTCGGCGGGGAATATGAAAGTGCACGGGAGCTCCTCGAATCAAAAGAGAGCTGGCTCACGGACTATGTGAAAAATTTCTTCGACTCGCTGAAGCATGTCTCTTTCTCCTCGGTGAACGGTAAAGCCTACGAATACCTCGTCGATACCATACTCGGCATACGGGAGCAAACGGCATCTTTGACGAGAGGACTCACCGTCCACTCCGTCGCCGAGGAGCTGATAACGAAAGGCGAGTGCGAATGCCCGGAGGACCTGGCGCAGTATAGAGACAACATCTCCAGGCTGCTCGCCGTGATTAGGGAGAAATATCCCGACGTCCATGCGGTAGAGCATCTTTTCAGAGCGCCTCTCGCGAAGCTGATCGAAACCGACGAGGAGCTGATTTTCGCGGGCAAGATAGACGCTGTGTTCAGGAACGGTGACTCTTATCTCATCGTGGACTGGAAGACGGACAAGGACACCGGATACGGCGCGGAGCACCGCCAGCAGTTAGATGCCTACAAGAGGGCTTTTTGCCTGGCCAACGACCTCGACCCGGAGAAGGTCAAAGTCTCGCTTGCCTACATCGGGCTCAGGCCGAAAATGAAAATGGGAGCGATCGGGTGCGAGCTCGACGAAAAGCAGCCGGCAAAGACCTCATTCGACACATTCGCCAGGAGAGTGAAAAACGTGCTCAGGTGGAAGAAGGACCCGGAAACGTTCTTCCATGAAATCCTCGAGTCCGGAACCAACGACCCCCTATGGCGGAGCATCGTCGAGCAGTACATGAGGGAGAGGAAGGTTTGATCCGCATATTGTATCTCACCCCATTATCTTTCTGTAAAAAATCCTCTTAGCCACCTCCGCGGCAATCACGTACAGGACCACGATAGCGCCGAAGGTGATGAGGAAAGAAGGCTGGAGAGGATGGAAGCCGAACATATGCGCTAGTCTCGAATATGGGAGATAGAGTGTGACACATATGACGGGAAGGATCGCCAGCGCAAGGAAGCCGCTCTCGGCAACACTCCAGAA
>CADEFK010000144.1 GCA_902826595.1 uncultured bacterium
TTAAATTCGGGACAGGCCATGATGTTGGGGATTTCTGGGGTACTCCGAACGCTTACTTTTCCCCCTTTCCAAGCACGGTCGAGTATCTCGCAGCAAGGGGCAAAAATCAAATAACGTCCGTTGATCTTACGGACCAAAATGTGCAGGACGCTTTCAGCGGGGATTTCGGCTCATTCGAGGCGGTAGTCATATCGGAAAGTATTGAAGACATATCACCCGAATCTTACTCATTATTCAATCAGTTCGTAAACGCCGGGGGCTGCCTGATATTGACGGGTGATCACGCAAACGGAGAAGATGAATTTCTCAACAACACGTTCGGATACAACGTTGGTGTTATTACCGTGCAAGATGTGGTAGATACGTTCCAGATTCAATCCGGAGCTTCGGGCACTCAGTTTGCCGGCGGACCCGGTAACCTGGTGGCGGCTGATCTGACGTCCGCGTTCAGCAACACGCCGGGTACGACAATATATGAAGGGACTGTGGGCGTGGGCGTGTTCACGGACGGCTTCGGTGAAGGTACCGTAAATGCCATAGGTTGGGATTATTGCTGTGGGGATGATAATACGGAAGAACAAATACTTAACTGGTACGAGGTGGTTAACAGGGCGTTTGATCAGTGCACCGGTGAAGCCACATCATTTGCTCGTCCTATCCCGACCCTGTCCGAATGGGGGCTCATAGCCATGGCGGGAATCCTGGGAATGATCGGACTGTTCGCCGTTATGAGAAGAAGAAAAGTAACCGCTTAAGCAAGACCTGAACAAAAGACAAACAAAAAAAGGGAGCTTCGGCTCCCTTTTTTATGACGGATTCCCGAACGGGATTCTTCAATCTCGAGCACGCGGTTATTCCTCGATCGTGAAAACGTAATACAGCGTGCTCCCGTCGGGCCCGCTTACCTTGCCGACCAGCCTGGAATCCCAGTATTTCTTTACCCCGTACTTTTGAACCACTATCGTGCCTTCGAGGGCGCATCTGGGGTTGTCGATATCGTTAATTAACTCTAGTTTCGTGTCCGGAAGATAAAATTCAATGAAATAATAGTTGCTGAAGTAGTGAAGCTTCTGCGTGCAAAGCCTCTTGTAATTACCGTCGAGCTTGCTGATACCCGAAAATAATTTCTTGCGCCCGTACTCCCAGTCAGGGGCGGATATTACAGGATATTCTCCGTAGTACCTTTTCGCGAACCCGGGGAGCGGTGCAAGCGAGACGATCGCGGCGGCGGCGTAGAGTATATACGAGACATACGCCCGCCCCGCCCTCGCGGCGGCGGTCCGGGCGAGCCCGGACACCCCTCTTCCGCTCAGCAGGCATATGACCGGGGCCCCCGCCATGCTCCTCATCGCGTGCGGAACCCCGTCGTCCGTGAGCGCGCCCCCGAGAGGGAACGCGGCCAGCCAGAAAAGAATGAAATAGAATGCGTTTCTCCGCCCGGCCGTTATCGACGCATAGACTGCGCCCGCAGCCAGGAACGGCAGCATCACCCAGTAAATAACCCCTGTCCCCGCCCCGTGTCTCAGGTTCGGGTCGCCGTCTGTGAACAGGAAATCAGGCCCGAAGTGTGTTATGTAGTTCGAGCCGAATACCGACAGGGTCTCCTGATTTATTCCGCCCGCGAACGTGAGGAGAATGGACGCCTTGTGGGCAAACATCGCCACCGTAAATATTGCCAGGAGATAGGGCGCCGATAAGACAAGAAAGACCGTGAGGCCCGCCGCCAGCACCCGCCGTTCCCTGAGGAAATAGCGCCGGTAGATGACGAGCAGGCACGCCAGGAACAAGGTCGAATAAACGAGCGCCGGAAGATAGGTATACAGAGTGAGCGCGAACACGCCGAAGGAGACTATAATCGCCCATTTCCGCTCTCTGTTAATACCGTAAATAAAGAGATAGACCGAAAGGAGGAGATACGGCAGGAACGAAGCGGACTCCCATCCCACGCGGGAAAAATGTATGTGCCAGGGGATTACGGCCATGAAGAAGGCAGCGAACAGCGCGGCGGCCCTGTCCCCGAATAACTCCATCGCGAGAAGATAAACGAGGAGTATGGACACGAGGCCGAAAAACACGGCCGGGGCCCTTATGCCGAGCGGGTTTTCCCCGAAAAAGGAAGAAGACACATAAGAGGCGAACCCGTAAGCGGGGAGCCGGTACTGAACAAGACGGCCGTTCTCGACGATATTCTTCGCGGACAGGTATGTAAATATTTCATCCGGATAGAGCTCGGGAGGGTTGTCGGTAATATTCCACGCCCTCAGGATACCGGCGAGGAGCAGTATCAGCACGAGGCAGGCGAAGGGAACGATCCTGTTTTTCATGCTCATGCCCTTCACGCGGCTCCCTCGGTATAGGATTGACTTACTGAACAAAGTAAAAGATCGCGGAAATGCTGTCAACCCCGTAGGGCGTGAGCTTTCCGGGCCGGAGGAAAAACCGGCACGCAAGGATCTCCAGGAATGTATTCATGCCGGGGACAAATTTATGCGCTTCGGGGAAGCGGGCGGCCCGGAAACAAAACGCCCGCAACCGCCATTATCCGCACCGTTCACATCCACATTGGCAGACGCGCGCCGCGATCAGGCGTTTCGGTTGGGCGTGCCGAGTATGTGGGACTTGGGCGGCATCATCACGTTGTCGAAATTCTGCGTGAACATAGCGGCCGCGAAGAACGCCACTGCCCGGAGCGTTTCCTTGCCGGCGTTGGCGAGGTCATGCTTTACGCCCGTAGGAAGTGTGAAGACACTGCCCGGACCTACCATGTATGTGGAGCCGTCCTCCATGAAGAGCTTGCCGCTGCCGGCAATGATGTACTGGGTCTCTTCCGTCGCGTCGGTATGCCAGCCGAGCCTGTGACCCGGCTCGATCTCGTACACGATCGTCGAGGACTGCGTCGTGCCGTGGCCTCCGTAGACTGCGAACGCGCCCGCCCAGTGAACGGCAGGGTCGTCTTCGCCCCATACTTCGCTGCGCTCAAGCTTGTTGGATTCTACGACTGGTTTCATGTGCTTCTCCTTTGCGGACGCCGGCGTCCGTTTTCTTAGAATTTTTCTTGCCTTCGAATGTGACGCTGAATAACCCCTACGCTCTCTCACGAAATATAGGTTCGGAGTCAGGTCAAGTCAACAGGTTCAATTATATAAACCCGCGGCCGCGGCGACCCCGGCTTTTTCTGTCCTGTCATTCCCGAATGTCTTAATCGGGAATCCAGTCTTTTACAGTTTATTAAAGGATATGGATTCCCGCTTCCGCGGGAATGACAACTAAAGACGAGACCGACAAGGAAGCGATCCTGAATAGATCCCGGGTCGGGGTCCAGGACATGGTTCAGGATGACGAGATATTGCGAGCACTGTGCAGGTCCCAATTGACGTTGCAAATCCGAAGCCGGCGCTCACGCCCGCCCGACCATAGATACGAAGCATGCTTGTACAACTTCCGCGCTCCGGGCTAATAAATCCCCTTCTCGAACTTTTCTATGACCTCTTCCTCCTGCTCCGCGCCGCCGATCCATTCGCGGACGTATTCGTCCGAGAGCACGGTCTCCACGTAACCCTTCGAGAACCCTCCAGCCTCTATCCCGTACGTATGGAACCTTAGCGCGACCGGGACGTACATCGCGTCAGCCGCTGTGAACGAGCCGAAGAGCCAGGGGCCGCCTTTTCCGTGCCCGCTCCTGCACGTCTCCCATATCTCGAGGATCCTCTCCGTGTCGCCCACTGCGTCCCCGCCGAGCTCCACCCACCTGTCCCCCGCCCTCGCGTTCATCGGGAGCGTCGACCTCAAGGCCGCGAACCCTGAGTGCATCTCCGCACACACGGAGCGGGCGAGTGCCCTGGCTTTTGCATCCGCGGGCCAGAGAGAGGGATGCTTTTCTGCGAGGTATTCGAGTATAGAGAGCGAGTCCCATACCCTGACGCCGGCTTCTATATAGACGGGCACCTTCCCTGCGGGGGAATATTCCAGCATTTTCTCCTTCGAGCCCTCGATGTATAGCGGTATGCGGACCTCGTCGAAGTCGATTCCGAGATGCCTCAACGCGAGCCACGGCCTCATCGACCAGCTCGAATAGTTCTTGTTTCCGATTACGAGTACGGGTTTCGGCATGATTGTATCTCCATTTGTTTCCTCTCCCCAGCGTGGGAGAGGATTAAGGTGAGGGGGTACATTAATTATATTAACCAGTGCACCCTGAGCACGTCGAAGGACGCTCGCTTCAATTCCTCCCGCACTTATTTTACACAATACCCCGCCCGCAAGCTTAAGCCATCATACGAGCCGCCCCAAAAACCCCTCCACCGAAGGGTTTCCCCCGCCCGCACGTATATACATACAAAGCATGCTTGATTGAAAAAAACTCACACAGGAGGCAGTAAATAAATGAAAAGGAATTTGATGCTTACGGCAGTACTCGGATTGTTAATGACAGGGGCGGCCGCAACGTTCGCGATGCCGGGCGGCGGAGGCCCCTTCGGGGTCGAAAAGCTCGAGGCTTTCTCGAAGCTCCCCGCCGACAAGCAGGAGCTCATCGTCAATACCCTTAGCGCGGTGAAAGAAGAGAATGAA
Organism: uncultured bacterium; assembly: GCA_902826595.1. GTDB lineage: Bacteria > Desulfobacterota_D > UBA1144 > Nemesobacterales > UBA2774 > 2-12-FULL-53-21. The sequence continues at coordinate 4,570 of CADEFK010000144.1, forward strand.
GGTCTCAAGGACGAGATGAAAGCGACGCACGACAAGCTTAAAGAGATACTCACCGCCGAGGAGTTCGACGCCCAGGCCTTTAAGGAGAGCTCCGAGAAGCTCCAGACGCTGATGGCTCAGGGCTTGACCTCGTTCACGGACGCTATCTCAGAGCTCGCCCCGCAGCTCACACAGGACGAGAGGGAGATATTGGCGGAACTCGGCCCCGGCGGACGCCACGGGAAGCACTAAGAATACAAAGGACGCACATCATCCTCTCAAACCGGCGGGCGGGGTAAAATCTTTACTATTCCGCCCGCGCAGGTTTTAATATTTGAAGGTATTCGATGGACACGGCTGTCACACTTCCGCTCGGACAAATGGGCATAGAGACGAAGGAATTCACCGACGAGGAGCTTATGGGACGGTTGAGGGACGGGGACAGGGACGCGTTCTCCATGCTCGTAATGCGTCACACGAAGAGGTACTACAGCCTCGCGTACAGGATGCTTTCGAGCAGGGAGGAGGCGGAGGACATAGTGCAGGAGGCGTTCCTCACTTTATGGTCGAGTCCTGCGAGCTGGGACGGCGGCAGAGAGACGAAATTCACGACGTGGTTTTACA
>CADEFK010000145.1 GCA_902826595.1 uncultured bacterium
TGCTTTATTCAGGAGATTGCCACGCTACGCTCGCAATGACAATTGTTTCACCCTCACCCGAACCCTCTTTTGGGTTATGTAGCATTGAGTCGGGAGTCGATGAGCCTCGATGCTTCGTAGGAGAAGGCGACCAGTTTCGCGCTTGCTTGCAGCTGTTCCCTCAAGGGAGAGAGAAATTTAAAAGAAAGGAGGGGAAATTAAACATGAGGTCGTTCGCAGTTATATATTAAAAATTCCTCGACCTACCGAGGGCGGAGAGGGCGGCTTCCATTACCGCTTCGGACAGGGTAGGGTGCGCGTGGGACGTGATGGCTATCTCGAGGGGAGTGGTCTCGAGCGTGCGTCCGACGGCTATCTCCGCGATGAGCTCGGTCGCCCCGTGGCCGATGATGTGGCCGCCGAGAATCTCCCCTGTCGTCTTATCCGCTATTAACTTTACGAAGCCTTCCGTCTCGCCCGTGCCGACGGCCTTTCCCGACGCTTTGAACGGGAATTTGCCGACGGTGTAATTAATGCCCTTTTCCTTTACCTGCTTCTCGGTCATGCCGATCATGGATATCTCGGGCTGGCAGTACACGCAGCCGGGGATGTTGTCGTAGTGGACCTTGCTCCTGAGCCCGGCCATCCTCTCGACCGCGACCACGCCTTCGTCGGAAGCCTTGTGAGCGAGCAGGGGAGGACCTATTACGTCGCCTATAGCGTAAACGTTTTCACAGGTGGTCATGTAAGAATCGTCTGTCTTGATGAACCCCCTCTCGTTTAACTCTATGCGGAGGCCGCTTAATCCGATATCGCCCGACTTCTTGTAATAGCTGAGCGACGTGGGGGCGTCGTTTGCGACGGGACGCCTTCCGACAGCCACTAGAACCATCGAGGCGGTCACGGTCGCTTCGCTCTTGTCGGCGAGCTTCTCTATGATCACGTCCACGTTCTTTTTCTTCTTCTTAACCTCTTTGAATTTCGCCGAGGTCAGAACGTCGATCCCGTTCTTTTTGAAATTCTTCTCGAGCTCCCGGGACACATCTTCGTCGGCCCCCGGTATCAGGTGATCCATCATCTCGACTATCGTAACTTTGCTTCCGAAGGAGTTATAGACATATGCGAATTCGGCGCCTATGTACCCTCCTCCAATGACAACTACCGAGTCGGGGACCTCTCTGTGGAATATTGCCTCGTCGCTCGTCATTATCTGCTTGCCGTCGATCTCGAGCCCGGGCAGCGTCATGGGGACCGAGCCCGTGGCAATCAATATTTTATCGGTGTCGATCTCGATCTGGCCATTCTCCTGTATGACACCGACCTTGTTTTTCGTAATCATTTTGCCTACGCCTTTAAACAGCACAGACTTGTTTTTCTTGAGCAGGAATTCGACGCCTTTCGTGAGCGTATCGGAAGCGTTCCGGCTCTTGTCTATGACTTTGGAGAAGTCATAGGTAAGCCCTTTGTGCTCAATACCGAATTCCCCCGAATGCTTGAAGTACTGATACACCTCGGCGCATTTTAAAATCGATTTGGAGGGAATACATCCCCAGTTGAGGCAGACGCCCCCGGCTCTGTCCCTTTCTATGATCGCTACTTTCATCCCGAGCTGGGCGGCTCTTATCGCGGCGATGTAGCCGCCGGGTCCCGATCCTATCACTGTGAGGTCAAATTTTTCCATGGCAGGGATATTATATATTCAATAGAAAGAGCGTCAATTGCTTGAGGGGGGAATGAGGGATTGCCGCTGTTTGCTTCGTAGCGCTCGGAATAACACTCCTAAATTTGCAGGAGCGGCTTCCAGCCGCGATCACAGTTGACATTCGCGCCAGGATGGTGCTCCTACGGAAAAAGGTGTTCCATGATCCTGAAAAATTTTTGATGCGTTAAGAAATGACTGATTTATTTTTCAAGGTACACCCTCACCCTGACCATATTTTGGTTTAGGCGACATTGAGCCTTGAGTTATTTAGCCACAGAAGATTTTGGGAAGGATCGAATGCCCGCGGGTGCTCACCCGCCGCAGATTCTGCGCTTAATAAAGGTTGACTTAACAAGCCTGCGTGCATTATTATTTTAAGAGTATCTTTTCTTCCGCCCGACGAGTCCTGCAAATGGATGATATCACCGACAAAAAGAAAAATGAGACTAGCCCCGAAGAACTGGAGAACAGGGAATGGGTCGAGTCCATCGATTACGTCCTCAGGACGAGCGGCCCGGAGCGCGTCAGCAAGCTCTTAAAAATCCTCCAGATCCACGCCCAGAAAAAGGGCGTGAAGACGTACTTTACCGCCAACACCCCATACATAAACACGATCCCCGTAGAGATGCAGCCGCCTTATCCGGGAGATCAGGCCATAGAGTGGAACATAAGGAGCCTCATCAGGTGGAACGCTATGGCCATGGTGGTGAGGGCGAACAGGATAGAGGAGGGAATAGGGGGTCATATCTCAACTTTTGCTTCTGCGGCGGCACTTTACGAAGTAGCCTTCAACCATTTTCTAAGGGCTAAAAACGGGAATAAAGAGGGGGACATAGTCTATTTCCAGGGCCACGCGGCACCGGGCATATACGCGAGAGCGTTCCTCGAAGGCCGCCTCACGATCGAAAACCTGCAAAATTTCAGGCGGGAGCTGCTTCCGGGCGGCGGGCTGCCCTCCTACCCGCATCCCTGGCTCATGCCGGGATTCTGGCAGTTCCCAACGGTGTCGATGGGGCTTAGCCCGATAATGTCGATATACCAGGCGCGGTTTAACCGCTACCTGGAAGACAGGGGGCTCAAGGAGCATTCGGACTCCAAGGTCTGGACCTTTCTCGGGGACGGGGAATGCGACGAACCCGAAGCGCTGGGCGCGATAACCCTCGCCTCAAGAGAGAAACTGGACAACCTCATTTTCGTCGTCAACTGCAATCTTCAGCGCCTGGACGGGCCCGTGAGGGGGAACGGAAAGATAATACAGGAGCTCGAAGCGATATTCAGGGGCGCCGGGTGGAACGTGATAAAGGTCATATGGGGGAGCAACTGGGACCGGCTCCTCGCAAGAGACAAGGACGGAATACTCGTAAAGCGCATGGGCGAGGCGGTGGACGGGGAGTATCAGAAATACACGGTCGAGTCGGGCGACTACATCCGCAAGCACTTTTTCGGGACGGACCCGAGGCTACTCGAAATGGTGAAAGACCTCACGGACGAGGAGCTGGTGGAGCTGAGGCGGGGAGGGCACGACCCCGAAAAAATCTATCCCGCATTTAAAGCGGCCGTAGAGCACAAAGGCGCTCCCACGGTTATTCTAGCAAAAACTATCAAGGGCTACGGACTCGGCGAAACCGGGGAAGGCAGGAACATCACGCACCAGCAGAAGAAGCTCAACGAGGACGAGCTAAAGGAGTTCAGGACGAGGTTCGACATACCCTTATCGGACGAGGACGTCGTGAGGGCGCCTTTCTACAGGCCGCCCGACGACAGCCCGGAGATAAAATATCTGCAGGAGCGGAGACGCGAGCTTGGCGGCTATATTCCGAAGAGAGAGGTCAATTGCGGGCCTCTCGAGCCTCCCTCTCCTTCCATATTCGAGGAGTTTTACAAAGGCTCGGGCGGGAGACCCGTCGCTACGACGATGGCCATAGTGCGCATGCTGTCGAAGATGCTCAAAGACAAGAGCATCGGGAAGTATATAGTCCCGATAGTGCCCGACGAAGCCCGCACGTTCGGAATGGAATCCCTTTTCAGGCAGGTGGGCATTTACTCCCACGCGGGCCAGCTCTACGAGCCTGTGGATGCCGAGACACTTTTATTCTACAAAGAGGCCAGGGACGGGCAGATACTCGAAGAGGGGATAACGGAAGCGGGCTCGATGTCCTCATTCATCGCCGCAGGAACGGCCTACGCCACGCACGGCATCAACATGATCCCGTTCTTCATTTTCTACTCGATGTTCGGCTTCCAGAGGATAGGCGACCTCGTATGGGCGGCGGGCGACTCGAGGGCGAAGGGTTTCATGGTGGGAGGCACCGCGGGAAGGACGACGCTCGCCGGAGAAGGGCTCCAGCACCAGGACGGCCACAGCCATCTTCTCGCATACCCCGTGCCGAACCTGAAAGCCTATGACCCCGCTTACGCCTACGAGATCGCCGTCATAATCGAGGAAGGCATAAAGCGGATGTACGTAAACCAGGAAAATATTTTCTATTACCTGACAGTCATGAACGAAACGTACGAGCAGCCGCCCATGCCCGAAGGCGCGAGGGAGGGGATATTGAAGGGGATGTATAAATTCAGGTCGTCCGGGCTCAAGGACTCGGAACTCCGCGCACAGCTATTCGGGAGCGGAGCGATCCTCAACGAAGTGCTCAAGGCGCAGAAGGAGCTCGAAGAACAGTACGGGGTTGCAGCCGACGTGTGGAGCGTCACGAGCTACAAGGAGCTCTACAGGGACGGATGTGAGAATGAAAGGTGGAACATACTGCATCCGTCGGAGATAAGGAGGGTGCCTTATATCACCCAGTGCATCAAAGACGTGCCGGGGGTCTTCGTGGCGGCGTCCGATTACGTGATGGCTCTTCCCGACTCGATCTCGCAGTGGCTCCCGCGCCCCCTCGTAACTCTCGGCACGGACGGATACGGACGGAGCGGAAGCCGGAAAGCGCTCAGGGACTTTTTCGAGGTGGACTGGAGATACGTTACGCTCGCCGTGCTCGCGTCGCTGACGTGGGAAAAGAAAATCGGCACGGATATTGTGGAGAAAGCTATAAAGGACCTCGACATAAATCCGGGAAAAGCGAACCCGCTTACCGCATAGCTTTTCCTCCATTTCCAAAGTCGGTGCATAGGAAGAATACAAGATTGCCGCGCCTTGTTTTGCACCTTTCTGAGCGGGAAAAGAAAGGGCTAAATTCCTTCTTCTTTTCCTTCTTGGAGTCAGACATTTAGCGCAACGGATGTATACCATACATT
>CADEFK010000146.1 GCA_902826595.1 uncultured bacterium
TTCGATAAAACTGATCCGGAGCGGGGAACGTATGACTGCGTGCCGGTTTCCGGGTACTGTTCTCGCTATATATCCGTCTTCAGGAGTTCATATTGTTATACATAAATGTTGCCGAAAAGGCCGCCAGAGAAGCGGGAGAGGTATTGAAGGCGAATCTGGGGAAGGTAAAAGAAATTACGTTCAAGGGTAAAAACAGTCTCGTCACCGAAGTCGACAAGCTCTCGGAAGACATAATCATCGGCTCTATAAAGAGGAGCTTCCCGTCGCACGACGTGTTCGCCGAAGAATCCGGCAGGCGCTCGACGGGCTCGGCATACGTCTGGATAATAGACCCCCTCGACGGCACGACGAACTACGCGCACGGTTATCCCTTCTTTTCCATTTCCATAGCTCTCGAGGTCGACGGCGCGGTGAAGGCGGGCGTCGTTTACGACCCTGTAAAGGACGAGATGTTCTCGGCGGAATTGGGGAAAGGGGCGTTTATGAACGGGGAAGCCATACGGGTTTCCGGCTCGACCCGGCTCGACGAGAGTCACCTCGTTACGGGCTTCGTCCACGACGATGAATCCATGGTCGAGGAGAATCTCAAGCACTTCGGCGACTTCATCCGTAGATCGAGGGCGGTAAGGAGGGACGGCTCGGCGGCGCTCGACCTGTGCTACGTAGCATGCGGCCGGTTCGACGGGTTCTGGGAGCTTGGACTCAACCCCTGGGATACGGCGGCCGGCGTGCTGATCGTCGAAGAGGCGGGTGGCCGGGTAACGAACTTCACCGGGGACGAATACAGTATCTATGTCAAGGAGATACTGGCCTCTAATAGCGGCATCCACTCGGAAATGATCGATGTCCTCTCAATGAACCGGTCGGGATAAAGGTTCCTTCCTCACAATCTATGCCTGTTTGGCAAAAAATAAGGGTGAATCCTGAATTTCTTCAAAGATTCACCCTTTAGAGGATGGGGAATATGTTATGGCCGCTTTTGGCAAATCTAAAGAATTATCTTACAAATCTTCACATCTATTTCAGTCCTGAAACTGCTCCGATTCAATTACCGTTAATTTCTTAAATACTCACTGATTTTAATATGCAATGGATGTGCCAAATGCCCGAAAATGTCGCAACTTGCTCTTGTAATAGCATAATATTCGTTCTCTCATTGTGCTGGAATAGATTTAATCCGCAAAATGAACAAATATTGTGCACTTTATCGACAAAAGTTGTCATATGCTGTTGTGACGTTTTCCGAAATGGAGCGACAAATGAAGGCAACACCGCGGCGGGCAGAATACGTATGTTCTGATAGTATTATACTGTTGCGTGAATATTGTGAATTAGACCGGAGGCGATGAATGGTAAAGGGTAGTGTCGGAAATCCCGCTTTCCTGTTCTTAATATTTGTATTATCCAATGCTTTCCTGTGTTTGTCAGCCCATGCTCAGAGTGATGAGGGCAAGGAATCCCGATGCTATTATATCGGTACGATTGGGGACAATCTTCCGGTCCAGATGGAGCTGGTGATCGATTCCGGAGACGTCTCGGGCTCGTATATGTACGACAGAGTCGGCACACCTATCTCCCTTACGGGGGATATGGACAAGGAATCTTCGACTTTATCTTTGATTGAGCAGGACAACGAGGGTCTTAAGACGGGAACTTTCAAAGGCGCTGTTAAAAGCGAGGGTAAGAGCTTCGGAATGTACATAGAAGGCGAATGGTCGAAGGCAAACGGGCTCTCTGCTCTGCCCTTTAAGCTTACGAAGGTCGCCGACTTCGTCTCGATGAATGTGAATGTCGAGAGCAAATACGATGCCTCGTATTTGTATCCATCCTTTATTAGCGATACCAAAGCTAACAGGGAAATAACGGAAGGGCTCGAAAAGGAAGCCGCCTCGGAGAGGAAAAAATTCACAACAGAGGCTGAGGAATTTTTCAGCACTCAGGGATCGGCCGGGGAATGGCAGGAAAACTACAGTTACTCGATTGAATATTACTCGCCTCAATTGATAAGTCTTTCAGGAGAGGTCTTCACTTATACGGGCGGCGCCCACGGTAATACGTTCTACATGTCCTCGAATTACTGGATCAAAGACGGAAAGGCGCTTCGTCTCGGGTTGCCCGACCTGTTTACGCCCAAGTCGAATTATATTAAAGTCCTGTCCGATTATTGTATCAGAGACTTGAGAAAACAGCAGGCGGGGTGGGTATTGAACGGAGAATTGAAGGAGCTCAAAGCCGATGACATGAGCGCGTTCGTGATCTCGCCGAGAGGCATAACCTTCGCTTTCGCTCCTTATGCGGCGGGACCCTATGTTGAAGGGTCCTATTTCGTTACCGTCGGTTACGGTGAGCTTAAAGGAATCATAAATCCAGGGGGCCCCCTGAAGCAGTTTCTAAAATAATCGTATAGGCCCAAAATATATATCCGCAATGGGCATCGGCCGATTTTGCATTTAAAATTAAGACGGGTCATTGTTTCAATAACGATAAAATCATTCGTAAAACTGGAGTTTGCCATGACTGCTTCGGATAATTCACGTGCGGACGTATTGGTGGTAGGCGCAGGCCCCACGGGGCTCACGATGGCGTGCGAGCTCGCGAGGCACGGCATCACGCCCAGGATAATCGACGAAGCCCCGGCCCCTTCCGACAAGTCGAAGGCCTTCGGCATCCACGCGCGGACTCTCGAGCTGTTTGAGACCATGGGCATTGTGGATACGGTGCTCGGGCAGGGGAATATCTGTAACGGCTTCGATATGTACAACCACGGAAAGCCGTTGGCGCACGTCATTTTCGACTCTCTCGAAAGCAAATATCCCTTTTTCCTAATACTCGCCCAGAGCGACACGGAAAAGATACTTAACGCTCATCTGGAATCGTATGGTATTAGAGTCGAGCGTGAGAAGGAGCTCGTTGGAATTGAGCAGTCCGATGCCGGGAATACCGCAAGGTTAAAGATAAAAGACGGCTCCCAGGAGTTCATCGAGTGCGCGTATATTACCGGATGCGACGGAGCCCACAGCTCGTCAAGGCACATTCTCGGCCTCGAATTCAAGGGCGCTCCTTATCCGAGTTACTGGCTCCTCGCCGACTGCGACCTCGACTGGAAGTACCCGCTTCACCACCTGTCGGTCTTTATTCACCCCCTTGGAGTGACTGCGTATTTCCCTCTATACCGCGACAGGGGAAGGCTCATGTTCGAGCTGCCGGACGCTCCGGTTGACGAAGAAATGCCGGAACCGGCAATCGAAGACGTGAGACGGCTCATGAGCGAGAGGGAAATCGATTACAGGAGCGTCGGCAACCCCAACTGGCTTGCCTATTTCAAGCTCCATCACCGTATGGTCGATAAATACGGCGACGGCAGGGTGTTTTTGTGCGGAGACTCTGCGCACATACACAGTCCCATTGGCGGACAGGGGATGAATACCGGTATACAGGATTCGTACAACCTCGCATGGAAGCTGGCGCTCGTGCTCAAGGGCAGATCGCCCGAAAGCCTTCTCGACAGCTACAATACCGAGAGACACCGCGTAGGCAAGGGCGTGGTAAGCTTGACGGACATGGCTACGAAGATGGTAGGAATCCATAACCCGGTCCTTGCGGCGATTCGGAATAAGCTCCTCGGCACCTTATCGAAATTAGACCCGGTTCAGGGAAAAATTCTCACGACTTTGTCACAGATTGAGATCAACTACAGGGAGAGCCCGATCGTCGGTGAGAGGTGGTATCAGCCGGACGCGGTCGAGGGATACCACAATTACAGGCGCGACCTTGAAGCCGGAGAGAGGGTGAAGGATTATGCTCTCACGAGCCTCGACGGAAAAACGAGCGCGCGGCTTTACGGTCTCCTCAGGGATACAAGGCATAAACTTCTGCTGTTCGCCGGCGCCCTGCCCGAGGACATGGAATTTGATGAATTGAGAAAAATACGCCGCTCCATGGAATCGGAATACGGGGACAGGATCGCCGTTCATACGATCGCGGACACAGACTCGCTTCCGCCCGATTTCATAAAGATGAATTCCGTATGGATGGATAACGATTTGGCAATACACCGCGATTTCGGGGCCGCGAAGTCGAGCCTGTATCTCATACGCCCGGACGGCTATATAGGATTCAGGAACCAGCCCGCGAGCCTGAGCGATTTACTCGAATACCTCCCGGTAATTTTGCTGTGAGCGCGAAACATTATATAATTCGAATATAGAGGTAAAGGAGGACTTTATGAGTAATGAACTGACTCTGGAGCAGCAGCAGATGGCGGAAATTTGGGGCAAGCATACGATGTGCGAGTTCGAGTCGAAGGATACGGATGAAACCATGCGGACTATGACCGGCGACCCTCACGTCAATCACGTCCCCGTAATGACCGGGGGCACAGGCCGGGAGAACGTCCGTGATTTTTATTCGAAGCACTTTATACCGCACCAGCCTGACGACGTCGAGCTAGTCCTGGTGTCCCGCACCGTCGGGAGCGATACGATTGTTGACGAGCTTATATTTAAATTTACTCATAAAATAGACATGCCCTGGATGCTGCCGGGCATACCCCCGACCGGAAAAAAGGTCGAGCTTCCGCTCGTCGTCCTGGTCGGGTTTAAGGACGGTAAAATTTCAAGCGAGCATATTTATTGGGACCAGGCATCGGTGCTCGTTCAGATAGGCGTGCTCGATCCGGGCAGGCTGCCGGGAGCGGGTGTGGAAGCGGCGCGTACGGTTATCGACCCCGGT
>CADEFK010000147.1:0-2940 GCA_902826595.1 uncultured bacterium
TGCCTCGTAACGCCTAACATCTCGGCTGCCTTCGTCTGGTTCCAGCTCGTGAGCTCGAGCGCCTTTTTAATGACCATTTCGTCGACTGCCTCGAGCGTGAGCTTGTCCATATCGAGCTCGAAAAACATTTTATGCTCGTCACTCTGGACCTTGACCCCCTTGCTCTGTCCGTCTATCTGCACGTACTTGGGGTTGAGCATATCGCCTTCGCTCAACAGAACCGCCCTTTCGATCGTGCTCCGGAGTTCGCGGACGTTACCCGGCCACTGGTAGCTCATAAACGCATTTTTCACCTCTTCGGGAATGTGCTTGATGTTCTTGTTAAAGTCCATGTTGAAGTAGGCGACAAAATGTTCCGTGAGAAGGGGGATGTCTTCCCTCCGCTCCCTCAGGCTCGGCATTTCGAAATTAATCACGTTCAGCCTGTGGTAAAGGTCCTCTCTGAACAGATTCTTCTCGACAAGGTCCTTCAAGTCCCTGTTCGTCGCGGCGACGATCCTCACATCAACTTTGATGTCCCTCTTCCCGCCTATCCTCCTGAACGTCCTCTCCTCGACCGCCTTCACCAGCTTCGCCTGAAGGGACGGGCTCATGTCCCCGATCTCGTCGAGGAAAATAGTCCCGCCGTTGGCGTCCTCGAGTATCCCGGTCTTCATTTTCTTCGCGTCCGTGAACGAGCCCGCCTCGTGACCGAATAACTCGCTCTCGAGGAGCGTCTCCGGGATAGCCGCACAGTTGAGCTCTATGATGGGTTTTTCCGCTCTCACGCCGTTGTGATGGAGCACCTTCGCGGCAAGCCCCTTTCCCGTCCCGCTCTCGCCCCCGATAAGAATAGTCTTCGGGTCGGTCGTTACGAGCTTTTCGAATAACTCGATTATATTCCGGACCGCTTCGCTGTTTCCGATAAGCGCGTGGAAACCGTATTGCTTCCGCTCGCTCTTGAGCCTCGTGTCGAGGCTTCTTTTGAGCCCCACATTAACGAGGGCGTTTTTCACGATTATCTTGAGCTTGTCTATAGAGAAGGGCTTCTCTATGAAATCATACGCGCCTTTCTTTATTGCGGAGACCGCCATGTCCACGTTGCCGTGTCCGCTCATGAGTATGGTTACGGGTCTCGGTTCCATATTGTTTATTTGCCCCAGGGCCTCGATCCCGTCCATGTCCGGGAGCCTCAGGTCGAGCAAGATCAGGTCGGGGTTGTCTCTCCTGGCCACAAGAAGTCCCGTTTCTCCATCATTGGCAGTGCTTACGAGATAACCTTCCTCCGAGAGGCTCTCGCTCAATTTTTTACAAAGGAAATCCTCGTCATCGATAATCAAAATAGTCTGACTCACTGTCTACTCCTCAATTCGACATACTAATGCGGCCTTTGATTTTCGATTGCGCCGCTCAAAGCATCATGCGGACATCTTAACCTTATCTCCGGCGTTCCTGGGTATGACCACCGCAAAAGTCGATCCCTTGCCCTCTTCACTGTTAACAGCGATTCTACCGTGATGCGCTTCCACTATTCTTTTGGATATCGCGAGTCCGAGACCCGTACCCTGCTTCTTTCTTGTATAAAAGGGTTCGAAAACCTTTTCCATCTCGTCGGGCGGAATGCCGCGTCCGTTGTCGCTCACCCTTATGTGCAGCTCTCCTTCAATGCTGTCGGTCTCAACAATCACCTTTCCGTTTCCATTCTCGATAGCGTCTATTCCGTTTATCATAAAATTGATGACAAACTGCTGACACTTTTCAAAGTCGAGATTAAATTCCTCTGTGCAATTGAGTTTCGTCTCTATGGTTACCCCTTTCTCGTCCGCTATCGGAGCGACTACCAACACCGAGCTTTCCACCATATCGTTGGGGTCGACGCGCCTCAAGTCCATTTCCTTCGGGATCGAAAGCTGAAGCAGTTCTTTCAGGATACGGTCGAGCCTCCTCACCTCTTTCAAAACCTCGGAAATGGACTGCTGCTGGTCATTGTCTTCCGATTTATTTCTCATTAGTTCGAGGGCAACCGTGATCCCGGAAAGCGGGTTTTTAATCTCGTGCGCTATGCGCGCCGCGAATTCTCCGATCGACGCGAGGCTCTCCGCCTTGATAAGCTCGCTCTGCTGAGCCCTGATCTCGCTTGTCGCTTCGTCCACCCTCTCCTTCAAAGTCTCATTGAACCTCTTTGTCTGTTCCAGCAGCTCGATGTTGCTCCGGTGGGTGTCTTCTATGTTCTGGAGCATATCGTTGAACGAGCCAGCGAGTATCGATATCTCGTCGGCTTCCCCAACGCTTTTGATCCTGTAGGAGTAGTCCCCCTTCTTCACGGCCTTTGTCGCGTTTATAAGCCGTTCTATCGGTCTGGTGATCTTGGACGGAAATAGTATCGCAATGATTCCGGCGAAAACCAGGGATACGCCGACAATGATCAATACATAAGTGTAATTGTACTTGAGCTGCTCATCGACGAGCGCCACCGCGCGGTCGACGATCTCTTTGCCGAACCCGGGGTCAGGCTCGATTTTATTATCCGGATTCGAGAACAATTTATAGAGGGTTGAATAACGCCCCTCAATATTTGAAGCCGCTTCGTTCAGCCTGTAGACGTTGTATATAAACAGACTCCCTACAATAACCATGAGAATCAGCATGAGGCCGAACCCGAGTCTGATCTGCTTGCTGAGCTTCAATTTTATTCACTCCCGACCCAATTCAGTATATAGAATATAGGAAAATGATAATTCTAGCCACATATGCTTAGATGAATTATTTTTTATAACCCGCTAGTTAATAATCTTTCGACTCGTGCAAAGAACCGGCATTGTAAGGTTTAAAACAATGTGTCCTGTACCATATGGGACTAATCGAACCTTCTTGAATCTGCGCGCCGGGTTTATTCCTAATGTAATCGAAATGAATCATTGGAAATATGCAGCGCGGCAAGAGGTTTGGCATGGCTCTTGC
>CADEFK010000147.1:3040-4634 GCA_902826595.1 uncultured bacterium
CGATATGCATGCATAAATCCTAATACCAGGGAGGTATTAAAATGAATCATTTATTACTCGCATCTATATTAACGACGGGGCTCGCTCTCGGCGGAGCGAGCGGGGTTTATGCTGCTGATGAATATGGAAATCCCGAGGACAGCAATCAGCAGTCGGAAAGATATCAGCACGAGCCATCCCCCGGTCAGTCCAGTGCGGAAGGCGGACAATATACTGTCAAATCCGGGGATACGCTCGCAACGATAGCGGAAGCAGAGCTCGGGTCCCAGGACAGGTGGCAGGAAATAGCGAGAGCCAACAACCTCGAGAACCCGGACCGGATATTCGAAGGACAGACGCTGACGTTGCCTGCGCCCGAGGACGAGAGCACTATGGCGCAGCATAAGGAAACCGCTCAGCAGGAAGATACCGCTGCCGACACTCCGGCAAGCGAGAGTGGAGATGAGATGAGCGATATGACGGACAGCGGCACAGCCCGGGACAACCAGCCCACGAGTCAGGAACAGGAGCTAAATGGCGAGATTACCGAAATAGACGTGCAGAACGACAGCTTGTCTCTGAAGGACGAACAGGGAATGACTCATTCCTTCTCGAAGTTCGAAGACGAGAAGATACTGGAAGGAGTTTCAGTAGGTGATTTCGTTAAGGTCGAGATCGAAGACGGCACTGTCATATCTTTAGAAAAAGTCGACAGGCCTGCCTGAACAAGTCTCTCACACACCCTAACCTCTATAGCGGCTATATATTAGCCTGCTATTCAAATTGATCCGGCGGCAGGGACGTTTGCCCGTCCCTGCCGCTTCTTTCTACATATACCGCCACTCCCCGGTTCTACCCCTCCCGGCCGCTGCAGCGCCAAATCATATAGCAATGATTATCCGGATGGTTTTGACAATACGGATTTAATGTCAAATAATTCTTTGCTCGGAGCGGTAAGCATTTATCTGGTTGAATCCCTCCGGCTATTGGGAACCTCGGTTGCGTATGCGGATATCGATCTATTCTATACTAATCTTCTCGTCCCTCCTTGCCGGGTGCATCGCCAGCCCCGGGTCCATCCAGGAGCTCAACCAAAAGCAGGAAGGTCTGGAAAATAAAGCGGCCGTCATGTCGAGCGAGCTGAACGACGTCCAGAGAAGACTCGAGATTCAGGAAGCGAGAATAAGGAACCTCGAGCAGAACTATTCGGACATGTATATGAAAATGAGTGATCTGGAGAAGAGGCGGGCCGTATCTCCGCCCGCGAAACCCGAAGCCGGGGAAGCGGAAAAAGACGCCCCCCCTCCCCCTACGGGCGGGCTCTACGAGCGAGCTGAAGCCCTCTACAACGAGGGACAGTATCTAAACGCTATCCTGGCTTATCAGGTATTTATCGATACCTACCCCAACGACGGAAAGGTTGCGAACGCTTATCTGAAACAGGGCCTCGCACTCGTTAAGATCGGAAGGACCGACGGAGCGAAATTCTTTTTCAAAACCCTCATAGACAGGTTCCCCGAATCCGGTCAAGCCGCTATCGCGAGGCAGGAGCTCGAAAGAATTAATCCCGACTGAAACCTGACCTTTAGCCCGGTCTTTTGCAATACGTAACGCC
>CADEFK010000148.1 GCA_902826595.1 uncultured bacterium
CTATGTTTATCCTCGGTATGGTCAGCATCTCGGTCGTAAAGCCGCTGATCCCGATCTGATTCGCGACCGTTCTCGCCGTAGGCGGGATGAGCTGCATGAGGCCGACAGCGTCGGCAGGGGAAACGGCGTCTTTCTGAAACCTGCTCTCTTCTCGAATAAGGGAGTAGACCAGCAGCTCGTCGACGCCGTATTTTTTCGCGTACGAAGCCACAATGTCCTTATAGCCTCGCGGGAAAGAAAGGCTGTTGGCCTGGGGAAGGCCGATGTCCTGAGCCACCTTTATGGAGTTATAGTAATCGTCCACCTTCGCGTAAAGCAGACTGACTACGACGAATTCCTCCTTCGTATTCGCCAGCGCCTCGATTTTTTCTATCTCGAGCCTCGCATCTTCGGGCAGTCCGAGTCTGATCAGTATTTCGGCCTTCTCCTTTTTCGCGGCGGCCGAGGGGTTGAGCGCAGTCGCTTCGGGACTGACGTTCGGATACTGAGGGGTGTAGCCTGTCTTCTTCTGGGCCATGTACGAGTGGTATGTAGGGGTCGTCATGCCGGCAAGCTCCATGTACTCCGCCCTGGCCTCGTCTCTCCTTCCCTGCTTCTCGAGCGTCCTCGCCTTCCAGTACCTTGAGTTAGCGGCGTTAAAAGGAATGGACGAGTCGGTGAACGCGGAGAAGGTCGCGAGCGCCTCGGTATACATTCCCCTTTTGTAGTAAATCCAGCCCAGGTACCAAGCGCCGTCTTCGGCGAACTCGTTACTGGGGTAAGTCCTTATTAGCAGATCGTACGTCTTTACCGCCTTGTCGTAATCGTCGTTTATCTGGTAGAGCCTCCCGGCGTTATAGAGGCCTTCGGGGGCAAGCTCGCTCGAAGGGAAAGAAGTGCTTATCCGGGAGTAGAGCGCAGCGCCCTCCGCGTCCAAGCCCTGTTTTGATTTGAGTTTCCCTCTCCAGAAGAGGGACTCCGGGGAATTGATTCCGCTCAGCACGCTCTCGGCCTCATTCAGGCTGCCCGCGTTGACCATCGCTATGCCCATTCTCGTTCTAGCCTCCGTGCTTTTGGAGGAGACCATCCCGTAGTTCTCGACGGCGGACGACCACCTGGAGAGCTCATACAGCTTGTCGGCCCTCTGGAGATAGTCGGATTCTGTCGGTACGAATGCGGCTCCACCTGCGGCGCTCAGCTGTTGAGCCGTCTTCCGAGCGCTGTATGAGGACTTCGTCTCGGGGAATTCGACCCAGACCTGTTTATAGGTATTCACGGCGTCCTGGTACTTCCCCTGCTTCTCGAGCGCCTGACCGAGGCCTTCGAGATATGACGCCTTCAGGTCCCTGTCTCTTTCCTCGGCGTAAAGGGACCTGAATATGCGCTCGGCATTGGCGTAATCGCCTGACTCCGTATATATGCCACCCAGCCTCGCGAGCGTCTTTTTTTTGATTCCGCTGTCGGGGTATCCGGTGATGACCCTATTGAATTGCGCCGATGCGTTTGGGAGGTCGCCCAGGTTCTCATACCCCGCCCCCTGGTAATAGATCACATAGTCCGCAATAAGAGGCAGCTCGTTCTCGAGGCCGGTAAGCCGAGCGACGCCTTCCTGGAACTGCCCGAGCTTTATAAAGCAGTATCCCTTTTTGAATCTGTCCTCCGGGTCCGTTTTTGCGGGGAGGTAGATTTCGGACTGGCAGTTTATCTGCGCGAGCGCGGACGGGCCGAAGCCAGCGATCACGGATAAAGCAAAGGAGAAGTGAAGCGCCGGATATAAAAGAACGGATAGCTTGATTCTGCGCCCCGGCCGTTTCCCGGTATGTGTCTTCAGCATATTTACCTCCCTCTTTTCTGCGGATCGAGGTAGTCCCTCATACCCTCACCGAATAGGTTAAATGAAAATGCCGTAATGAAAATAGCGAGGCTCGGGAATACTATGAGGTGGGGAAAGGTCCTCATGCCCTGCCAGCCCGTGCTCGCAAGCGTTCCCCAGCTCGACTCGGGGGGCGCGATTCCGAGTCCCAGGAAGCTCAGGGTGGATTCCGCGAGTATCGCATAAGGCACTGCGAAAGTGAGGGTTATGATCAGGGGACTCAGTATGTTCGGGATAATATGGTACCCCAGTATTCTCGCCGGGGACGCCCCCAGGCTCCTTGCGGACTGGACGAATTCGACCCCTTTGAGCTGGAGCACGCTCCCCCTCACAATTCTGGCTACACGCATCCACGCGGTAAGTCCGAGCGCGAGTACAATCCCAAGGACTCCCCTGCCTATGACGAGCGTAATAAGGACGATTAGAAGGAGGTCGGGGAGGGAATAGAAGATATCGACCAGCCTCATCATTACTTCGTCTGTCTTCCCGCCCCTGTATCCGGAGACCGCGCCGTAGACAGTCCCTATGATCAGGGCTATGAGCGCCGTGCCGAGGGCGACAGTTATCGAAACCCGGGAACCGTAAATTATCCTGCTGAGGAGGTCCCTGCCCTCCTGATCCGTGCCCATGAGGTGTTTGCTTCCCGGTTTTGCGAGTGTGTTCCTGAAGTCGGTCTCGTCGTATTCGTAGGGTGCGATATAGGGGGCTGCTAGGGCTACCCCTATTATGGCTATAATAATGAGGGCGGTGATAATAATCTGGATCTTCACAAGCATAGGCCGCCTGTCTCGATACGAAGTGTTGCTGGAATCTCCGTGACGCTGTCTCCGGCCGGCTGGATAACCGTAAACCGCGGCACTCCGGCTGATGCGCGATAAGCCGCTCTGTCTATCGTTTGAATCCCGCTTTCCCGCTCTCGCTCTTATTATAGGACGCCCTGACCACCGTCTTGATTCCGCCCCTTACGTTGAAATCCCCCGTTACCTCGGCTCTCACCGGTTGGCACGCCTCGACCACGTCGTCGAGAATCTTATTCGTGACGTGCTCGTGGAATGTTCCGACGCCGCGGTAAGAGAACATGTAGAGCTTGAGCGATTTCAGCTCTATGCACAGCCGGTCGGGAACGTATTTTATATTGATGGAGGCGAAGTCGGGTTGGCCGGTTTTGGGACATACGCACGTGAATTCCGGACACGTGATATCGATCTCGTATTCCCTTCCGGGGTACTGATTATCGAAAGTCTCGATTTTTTGAGAAGGGGCCGTTTCCATTTTCTTATATTTAAGAGTGTACCTCGATCTCTATTTCGTATTCGCCTCTGGATTTTTTTATCCTGCTTTCCTTGTACCCCTGTTTCACGAAGATCATGCCGTGCCTGGATGCTTCTTTTAAAGCCTTTTCTACGTTTTTTTTGAGCTCTTCCTTGTTTTTCGCCCTCACTGTGAGTGTTTTAGCCGGCATTCGTAAAATCTCCTTTCCCGCGTATTTCCACAGTTCTATTTTATCCAATGAACGCCCGCTATCAAGACACTTGACGGAAAAGGCATAATTATAAATACTTTATGGCCTAGTGGGGCATAGTATAACGGTAGTACTATGGACTCTGGATCCATCAGTCTAGGTTCGAATCCTAGTGCCCCAGCCATTCATACGTTTCTTCTTACCTTCCCGGAATACGCCTGTTATGTAACCGGACCCGGTTTGTTCTTCAGATAACTTTCGTTCGGATAACTATATATAAGATGCGCATTGGCTCAGCATTATGCTGCCGGTGAATATTCCCAGTATCCAGGTGATCTGAGCATCGTTTTGATCCGACATAGAAAGCCCACAGGCGGCATGTACCGAACGCGGGCTTACTAATCATCGGATAGAGGGGGACGTGTATTCTTGTCTATAGCTATTTATGAAGGATGCAACCTCAATTATAACGTTACCGGGCCGAGGCCAGGCTGTCTCTGTCCGTCGCCCGGTCTAGCGCTACGAAATGCACCCTGCTGTCGAGTCTCGCGGCTTCTTCGCTGTCGACGAGCCGCATATCGTACGGCGTGCATTTATTCACCGTCAGGACATGTTCCGCGTCCACGCCCAAGCTCTCCATGTACTCCTTTACGGAATCCCCTCTCTTCACGCCGAGACTCAAAGCCGAATCCTCGCGGGCGTCGCAATAAGACTCTATTACGACGTACATTCGGGGTTCGCTTTTGAGGGCCTGAGCGTTTTCTGCGAGCACGGGTTTAGCGTCGCCCCTCAATTCATAACTGTCCCGGTCGAAGAATATATCCTTCAATTCGGGGTTGTAGGGGCCGGGTACAGAGGGACCGGACGCGGAGACTGCGCCCGATGTCCCGGAATCGAGTTCTTGCCCAGTGGAAGCTGTCTGTATGTAAGCGGCGGAGACAGCATAGAGCACGAATAATCCCGTGGCGACGGTCATAAAGTACCTGAAGAATCCATTCCAAAAATTAGATTTGTTACTCATATTGATGAACCTCCTTTCAATTGAGCTGAATATCTGGGAGATATTAAGTGCAATCCCCGTGCCGCGGGGAGGGATTATTAGATATTGTGTGAATATAGGGGTTTAGGAGTCCGAGAAATTGCTTGTTTATGCTAATGGCCCCGACCTGTACCGATTCGTACAAGCCGGATTGTTTGGGGATGTACGAGTTTCGCGGCTTTATCAGCGCTATTTTGTTTAAGCCCGCTCTCCCGGATTCAGGATTCGGACTATTCCGACATGTATCAAGGCATATGG
>CADEFK010000149.1 GCA_902826595.1 uncultured bacterium
GGTGAGCCCGTAGAAGGGCTCCATCACGTAAACGAACGGCTCCCCCGCCGGGTTCTCTATCCTCTCGGCGATGCCCCCCGATACCATCTCGTCCATGATCTGCTTCCGCCTCTCCTGCAGGTGCCGCGTGTCCTCGATGTTCTTTTCGAGTACTGCCCGGGGGTCCGCAGCCGGGGCCGCGTTCACGCTCTCGGCCGCCTGCTCCTCGGTCTCTATATAGTCGTCTGATGCCTGCTGCCACTGCAGCACGTAGGCCGCCATAATGCCGACAGCCAGTATCAGCAGCAATACGAACGCAATTCCTTTCGTCTTCATTTAATCTCCTTATTGGACAAGCTCGACGTAATCGCACACTACGGTGATGTCCCCGAGCTCGTCGGAAGTCTGCTCGAAGGTGAGGTCCCCGAACTTGGTCCCGCCCAGGGTGCTGACGAACCCGTCTATATCGTCGAGGGTCGCCGACTCCAAGGAATCTGTAACGAGATCGAGCGCCCTGCACCTGGTCAGCTCCCAGGTGAAATCGCCGGCGTCGGAGCGCGTCCCCGTGCCGTCCCCGAAGAACGCTATGGTGAACACGACCTCGCCGCCGTTCTCGCACGACCACTCGGAATCCTGCCCGGCCGCGTTGGAGCCGTTATAGAATTGGTTGAAACTGAAATCGCACGGCCCGCCGCCGCTGCCGCAGCCGCCGATATTCCCGACGGAAACCATGGTGATGAGTAAAGCCGGAACTATAGAAAGAATCAACCTCTTCATCGCGTACATCCTCCTCTGGCAGATTCGCAGGGCGTCGTCAACTCAGGCCCCGGCGTGCGCCGCGCATTCCGCCGGTTACGGCGGGCGGACGCGTACATTATTATAAAGCAGATTTACGGAGGTGGAAAACCGTGGGGCCGATTATACCGAGCCCCCGCCATGTCCCCGATCCCGCAGGGATCTCAGCAAGGGCCGCGAAGTATCCAGACACCGATCAGCAACACCTGACCCGAAATCACGGCGGGGAGTTCCCTCAAAATCCCTGCCATTCCCAAACTCCTTAATCGGGAATCCAGACTAATCAAACTGAATCGATCGTGGCTGGAAGCCGCTCCTAGAGGAGGTTTGGAAACCTTTATCTTGCTATAAAAAAGCCCCTTTCCTCCGCGAGAGAGGAAAGGGGTATTCCTAGCCATTAACTTTCTCATTGATATACAACAAAGATAGGTAAACGGATGTCCGGGTCAATGGTGCGCTTTAAACGCCTTAGTAAGCGTCACGTCGAACGTCGTCTCGGCCTTGGGTCCCTTGACGTCGGAATCGTCTATCATCAGTGTCCCGGCCATGTGGTCCGCCGTGTCCGCCGTCGACTTGAACGCATCGGCGGTTACCGCCGTCCCCCCTATCTGGAGCAGCTGGTTGTTCACCCCGACCCAGTAGTTGAGCCTCGGCCTCGAGCCGAAATCGACGGTCATCCCGTTAAGCACGAGTCCCGTGGCGCAGAAGACCGAATCGCACGCCTTCACCTTGCCGCCTATGTCGGCGTCGGTGAAAAGGAGCGTCCTCACTGTAACGTTCGGATCGAACACGTCCGGCCCCGTTATCATGTAAACATGCTTGAACTCGACCGTCTTCCCCTCGTAGGCGACGCTTCCCGTTACGGTCCCATCCCCGGCGTCAGCCCGAACTACAGCCGCCGCGAGCGCGGCAAAGGCGAGCACAAAAATCGTCATACTACGCATATCACCATCCTCCCCGATTTTTAGTAATACCCCTATCTCTCGCCAAAGTATGCTTCAATCCCCCTCCCCGGTCAACACACATAATGCGTGACTCTGCAAGCCTTCCAGTATCATAGTTTTGGCCGGGAAACAGGGCTACGCAGTAGATCCCGAGAATATCGGGGGGCGCAGAACCCGCACTTACTCAGAATGCGCTCCTTATATCAAAAGAAGGGAAAAGGATATGCTCCCCTCCCCCCACTCACTCCCCCTTCGGCACGACCTTCACCATGCCGGCCATCGACTCGTGCCTCCTGCAGAAGTACGGATACTCCCCCGGCTCGTTGAACGTGTATGACCAGGTCTGCCCTTCGGTGAAAAAACCGGAATCGAACGCGCCGCCCGGTTTGCCGGGCACGCCGTTCGTCACGCTGTGCTCTATCGCGTCCCCGTTCGTCCACACGACCGTCGTCCCCGCGGGCACTTCGAGCACGCCCGGGTTGAATGAGAATAGCTTTATCGACACTTGCACAGCGCCGTCGGCCGCGTATGAACGTACGACGGGCACGGCGGCGGTTCCAATAAGAAGTACGGCGAAAAGAGAAAGCAGAAAGGATTTCGGGATATATCTCATGTCGTCCTCCGTGAATAAAGAGGGCGGGCGCGACGCCCGCTCCTCTTCGGTATCCGGAAATTATCAGTTCTGGAATTTGTCCGGGAACTGCTGCACTATCGCCTCCGCGTGGGCGTCGGCTATGGCCTGCATGTGCGAAGCGGCCATCCTGGTGTCGATGAACGCCTTCGCGTCGTCCCCGGCCGCCTGGTCGTCTATGACGAGGAGGAACGACTTGCCGTGCTCCTGCACGAGGGCCGTTACGGCGTCAACGGGCAGCGAAGGGCTCGCCGAGTGTATGAACGCGGCGAAGTCAGCGGCGTAAGCATTCAGGTCGTCCATCGCCTTCTGCTTCTTGGCCATGTCGCCCGCGGCTACCGCCTGGGTGTAATCGACGAGGAACCCTATGTGTTTCCTCCACAGAGGAAGGAAAGCGTCGGCAGCGGCCTGTCCGTAAACCGAGCCGTTTGCAGCCGCGAGGGCCTGGGAATTGAGGTCGAGAGCAGCGGCCGCCGCCTCGAATTCCTTCTGGTTGCCGTTTAACGCGGCGTTGGTGGCCATGGCCCCCAGGTACACGTGCTCGGCGAGGAGCAGGTTCAGGGTCTTCCGCAGGGCGCTCGCGCTCGTAGCGGACGTAGGCCCGGGGCACATCATCTTCTTTCCCTGGTCCATCATCTTTTCCTTCATATCCATGTCGTCCTGGGAATAACCCGGGACCGCCGCGGAAACAGAAAAAGCGCAAACGAAAAGCAAAAACGCAAAGGACTTTAGAGCTTTACTCATAACATACCTCCCTTAACTGTGTATTTTTGTACAACCCATGTATGCATATACATACTATTATGATGTATATACATACTACGGGACTTACTTATATACGAGAGTTAAGGGATCATGGATCCATAATTGGAATAATATTTACAAAGATTTTCTGCACAGGCGGTCCTAAACCGCGCTCCCGCCTATTCTTCCGTCGAGCGACCACCTGCCGCCGCCCCTCAGGACCACTATCAGGGCGAGGCCGAGGGCGAGCAGGTGGTATTCGAACCCCTCCCCTTTCTGCGCGCCGTACCAGTTCATGAAGAACCCGTTCGGCAGGTGCACCATGAACACCGCGCCCAGCATGATGAGCGCTATGCCCGCGGCCGATACCCTGCTTATGAGCCCCAGTATCAGGAACAGCGCCCCGAAGGATTCCCCGAGTATAATCAGCACGGCGATGAACGCCGGGACGCCTATCCCCGTGAAGAACTCCACCGTGGGCCCGAAGCCGTAGCCCCCGAGCATTCCGAGGAGCTTCTGGAGGCCGTGGGGCAGTATCGCTATCCCCAATGCCAGCCTCGCTATGAGCGCCGCATTATCATTTCCGTCCGTTTCTATTAATTTCCTCAACATTGTTACTCCTCCTTTCTAAATTTTTGTCATTTCGAGCCGCAGGGGAGAAATTTATCTTTTGCCTTTCTCTTCCCGACATTACAGAATTTGCGGCGGGTGAGCACCCGCATCTTTATTTCCCTCCCCCTTCCCAAGGGGGAGGGCTAGGGTGGGGGTTCACCTTACATTCCTATCAAACAGAAAGTCTTTCTCCCCAACATTACAGAAT
Source organism: uncultured bacterium (assembly GCA_902826595.1). Lineage (GTDB taxonomy): Bacteria > Desulfobacterota_D > UBA1144 > Nemesobacterales > UBA2774 > 2-12-FULL-53-21. The sequence continues at coordinate 3,914 of CADEFK010000149.1, forward strand.
TTGCGTCAGGAAAATCGATGGTACGAGCGTTAAAAATCTTCCACGGGCTGCGGTTCCCCCGCATCGGCAGCGCTCCCGCATGTCAGCAGTGGCTCACCGCCCGTTCTCAGACACGAGCGGAAGCCCGGCCTCAACCCAGTGCTGCTTCCCCTCTGCGTACTCGTACACGTCCGTATAGCCGAGCGCATCGAGCGTCCTCGCCGCCTTGACTGAGTTCTGACACTCCGTGTTCGCGCAGTAAACGACTATCCTCGCCCCCCTGTCGGGGAGCATCGCGCCCGCCCTGTCCTCGACCTCCGTATAGTCGATCTGTATAGCGCCCGGCAGGTGGCCGTCCCTCCAGTGCTTCTCGGACAGCGCCTCGACCAGCGTCAGCTTCGCGCCGTTATCGAGCGCGCCTTTAAGCTCTTCCCTCGTAATCCGTCTCATTTCTACTACCTCCTCGTTATTTTATTATAGTTGCTATTGCAACTACTGATTTTTAACATAAGATGGTTGCAATTGCAACATGGATTCGGGTTTCGTGAAAATCGCCGGATGAAACAGCGCCCCGGCTATGAGAATGTACCAACGGACGGCATTCGCGGGATGAACAGGCCGGGGGCGGCGTGCCCG
>CADEFK010000150.1 GCA_902826595.1 uncultured bacterium
GAGGCTTTTTCCTCAATATGGGAAACGAGACCGAGGAGACGGAGACCGCTGCGCGCGTCCGTCATATTTACGGATCTGACTCCGGCAAACGAGGCCAGTTTTCCTCTTCTTTCCGGTGAGAGGAAGCGTGACAGGGTCTCAAACGCCCTCGATAAGATAAACGAGCGGTGGGGGGCGAGCAGCATCTATTACGGGGCGATGCACGGGGCTTCCGAGTCTGCGCCCCTCAGGATAGCGTTCACGTCTATTCCGGATATAGTCGCCGAAGGGAATAAACCGAAAACTCCGATACAGGAGTCGAAGAAGTAGAGGTTGGCCCGGGCTCTATTTCTTCCTTCCGAATTTTTTAACCGCTTTCCTGCTCTCGTCGGCCACCTTGCCGATGGGGAAGAAGAAGAGGTACTGCCCGGTGTCCTTGAGCACGTCGAACGCCCTCGACGATACCTTGTCGAAAAACTGCACGGTCTTTCCGTCCGTTATTAGCACCCAGTTCTGGGGCTGCTTGAGGACTTCGGGCATCTTTTGCTTGAGGAAAGTGAGGACTTCGCGGAACCGGCTGACTGCGATGCCGTTTTTCTGGAGCGATACGAGCCACCTGAGGACTATGAAGTCCTCGGTCGAGTAGAGCTTGGGCACCCCCCTTCCCTTCGAGCTCCTGAGGCTCGGCACTATGAGCCCCGTGTGCTCGTAGTAGTAAAGATGGTCGAAATCGAGCTTGACGCCTTCTAACGCCTCTATGAGCTGTATGACGTCCTTACTCTTGAGTCCCGCCTGCAGCCTTCCCGGCGTTTCGGGTTTCTCCTTGGCTGTATTTTCCGCTCTCTTCTTCACTTTCCGATGTCCGGGAAAACATTCGAGCCGGCTATTCTGACTTCAAAATATCACAAACGCCCCGCAAGCGCAATCTTGCTTGACACCCCCCCGTGACGCCACTATGTTTCTAAAGAAAAATTGTTCGGAGACTGGTAATGACAAAAGGTCAGATGCTGAGAGAGATACTGTCCGGGCCGGGGATTCTCGTCCTGCCCGGCGTTCACGACTGCATAAGCGCGAAGCTCGCGGAGCGTGCCGGGTTCGGCGTCGCGTTCACGAGTGGGTTCGGGATATCGGGCGCCTCGCTCGGGAGGCCCGATTACGGTTTCCTTACTGCGACGGAGATGATAACGAGCGTCGGCCGTATCGCGGCTTCCGTAGGCATCCCGGTGGTCGCCGATATAGACACAGGGTACGGGAACGCCCTTAACGTAATGAATACAGTGGAGGAGGTCGTGAGGGCCGGGGCCGCCGGGATAATACTCGAAGACCAGGTGTGGCCCAAGAAATGCGGCCATTTCGAGGGGAAGCGGGTAATTCCGATGGAAGAGCACGTCGAGAAGATACGCGCCGCCGTGCTTGCCCGGGGGGAAAGCAGCCTCGTGATTGTCGGGCGCACGGATTCGAGAGCCCCCAACGGGCTCGGCGACGCGATAAGGAGGGGCAGAGCTTATTACGAAGCCGGCGCGGACGTCGTATTTATAGAGGCGCCCGAGTCCCTGGAGGAGCTTAAGGAAATCTCGGCGTCTTTTCCCGGCGTGCCTCTCTTCGCCAATATGGTCGAGGGCGGAAAGACGCCCATCCTCAGCGCCCGGGAGCTCGGAGAGCTCGGGTTCAAGATAGCAGTTTTCCCTCTTGCCGCTCTCTTCTCTGCAACGAAGGTGATCGAGACCTGCTTTGCATATCTCAGGGAGCACGGGACTACGGCCGGGTACGGGGACATGCTCTCATTTAAGGACTTCGAGGATATTATAGACGTTCCCAGATACAGGGAGCTCGAGAAGAGGTTCGGGGTTCCTAAAAGCTAATCGCCTATGAGCGACTGCATATCGAGAGGCTGGCCGTTGAGCGTTATCTGGCCCATTTCGTAGCTTGCGCTGAGCTCGTAGTTATCATCCGTTTCGGTGATGATCCCCTGATCCATGAGCCCCTTGATCTCGTCGCCCGTTTCTTCTTTGGCCATTCCGGCGATTTCCTCGTCGGGTGGTATCTCGTCGTCGGCTTTTCTGAAGTCCTCCGTAATCTCTTCCCGCTTGTAGTCGTTTATAACGGTTTCTAAGAGACGCTTTGTGACGGCCAGCTTCGCGTCCGCCTTTATTGCCGTTACCAGGAAGAGTGGGTTAGAAGCGAGTTCCGGGTTATCCATATTGGACCCGTCTACCGAGATCTTCAGCCGGCCGTCGAGGCTCCCTTCGTTGGTCTTAATGGACAGTTTCGTGAGCTCTATTTCCGGGGATTTCTTGATCAGGCCGGGAACTATCTTCATCAGCTCCGTCATGAATACGGCCCTTTCCTCCTCCGACTGCGAAGCGTTTTGATTCTTCTTGAGAAGCTCCTGGATTTGTATCCACGAGGCCATGTCGATGTTCCTTATCGCGAGCTCGTATCCCCCGGGGCCGTACGTGCTGCCCCCCGCGCGGAGCTCCTTGAACCCGAGGCTGTGGGTGCTGTCGATTAAGCCTCCTGACTCTGCCGAGGTGCCGGTAAGCCCGATGCCGGTAACGGAGAAATTATCGTACTCGCCGCTGTTCTCCTCCTTCGATTTGACGACGACGTCCCCGACCGTGAATTTGATGTCCCCGACCGGGTATTTATTCTCGGGCCCGACGTATTTTATTCTCGAATCCGCTTCGATGCCGGTTATCGTTACGTCGCTTTCCTTTCCGGTAATATGCAGCCCGGGCGATTTTAAACCCGTGTCCACGTCTTTAAATTCGGGGCCGAACCTGACGTCCCCCGTAAGCCCTTCCCATTTGAGCTTCTCCCCGTCTCCGCCCGCTCCGGTTTCCACGCCGGGCATTGTGATGTCCGTTATTCCTCCGCCGTCGAGGGAGAGCCTGGTAAGAAGACTCGCGGGCGGTATCTTCTTTATGATCTCCGAATACTCCGATTCCCCGACGGGTACAGGGACAACCTTAGAATCGATCACTGCCATGACCGGCGTGAGGCCCGCCCGCCCGCTCAGCACCGCCTGAACCGGAAACGGCCCGTGGTAGATCGTGTCGCTTTCTTCGAGCTTGATGAGCTCGGCATCCCCGTTCTTGATTATGAAAGCGGTTTTTGCTTTGGAATTCAGCCAGCCCCTCTCGTAGCTTTTATCTACGATGGATATGCCGCCCGTTTCCGAATACTTGCTTACGATGTCGTTATAGGCCTTCTCGGTCTGAATGCCGAACCAGTAGGGCAGCCCGAACAGGGCCAGAACGACAACAAGTGCTATGACGAGCATGACGCGGCGCATTCTTGTCTCCCGACAGCTTAAAATTTCCTATAATTATATTTCTTTTAACATTCAAAAATCAACTCTGTCCTGTAATAGCCGTCCCCCCCTCTCATATCCCGGCCGGTGCCTTATTGCCGGTGCCCCGGACTCCCCTGAATCAGGCGTGGTCAGTTGACGTTGTTCTTAATATCCCCGAGAAAGGCATTCAATATCTCGCCGAGCGCCTTATTCCAGCCCTGCATGAGATCCCCGGGCGCGGCCGATGCGATCGGTATCTCGGAACTGTAGTTCCTGGCCATTAATATCTTTGTGCTGCTGTCGTAGCTGCTGTTGTCCGTGTATTTCAGCAGCAGGAACTGGATCTCCATCACGGCCTTGGGAGAGGATCTGAAATCCCCGTACAGGCGGATGACGTTGCCTTCGATGAAGTAATTGGCGTCGGCCTGAGTGACCGATCCGAAGACGTCCTGGAAGAGTCCTGTGTCGTTGAGCCACCGGCCCGTCACCTCGGTCAGCATGGCGCCCGGAGGCCTGAAGAACTGGTTATAGAAATCCGCATCGTAGCTCAGATCACCGGTCCTGTAAATGAACTCCTTTCCGTCGCTTCCCGGGGATACGTTGAAACGCATGATCTCGACCACCGCGTCCTTTACCGGCGGGTATTTTACGTTTACAGGGGGCACCTCGAACATGTAGAATTCCCGTTCAGGGTACTTTTTACTGAGGCCGGTACATCCGGCCGTGACAATTACAAAGAAAACAAGCGCGAAAATGTTGATCGGACTCGTGTATCTCATTGTGCACCATCCTCCCCTTGTATATGCGGCGGCGGGTTTCCGAAGAGCACCCACGAGGGGTACCTCTTCAGCATCTCCATTAGCTCCCTGGCGTCTTCCGTGACCCGCTCTATGTTCTCCATGGTCAATTTCAGATTGTGCTCCCTGCTCGATAACAGCCTGTCGGTCCGGTTGAGCGTAGTCCTCAGGTCGGAAGTAATCGCGGTCACGTTAGAGAGCGTTTTCTTCGCGTCTTCGCTCTTAAGCATGGTGTCGAGCTCCGTAACGGTGCTGTTAAGGCCCTTGATGAGCTCTTTCAAGTCTTTGCTCAGCTCTCCAACCTTTGCGTCCTCCACTGCCCTGTTCAGGGATACGACCAGTTTCTCTATCTCCTCGGAGATTTGTTTAAAGTCGATATTGTCTATGCTGTCCGAGAGCT
>CADEFK010000151.1 GCA_902826595.1 uncultured bacterium
AAAAAGAAGCAAAAATCATCCGACAGCACAGAATTTCGGCTAAAATCGTCCGTAAACGCTAAAAATCTATCAATTCAACCCGCAGCCCTGATAGATTTTTCCGTGCGTTTCCGTACGATTTCTTAACGCCGATTCTGTGAATGTCGGGAAGAAAAAGACAAAAGATAGATTTCTCGCGCTGCTCGAAATGATAAATACGTGTAGGAGCGGCTTCCAGCCGCGATTGAAATGACTGGATTCCCGATGAAGGCTTTCGGGAATGACGGATTTATCACCCCCATCCACACCACATGCTCGACAAATCGGAGAGCATGGTCACAGTTGCGCAAGCGGCTATAGGGTCAGGGTGTCCTGCTTCTCACTCGCTCGAAGCAGTTCCCCCCTCTATGGGGAAGGGGAATAAAGGCAAGGAAAGGAAAAATGGCGAACAGGAAAATGGCTAAGACATTTTTGCCGGTGACGGCGCTCTCGGCGACTACGGAGGCGGGGAGCTTCCCGAAGGAGAATATTACCGACAGGACGAGCCCGCAGAGGGCGTGGCGGTCGACGTCCGTTGCGGCGGACCAGAGGGTCGTGATTGACCTCGGCGCGGTTCAGACTGCGCTCACCGTTTATCTCGACTGGGTGAACTTCGGCTCGTTCAAGTACCAGGAGTCGGCTGACGGCTCGACGGGGTGGAGCGACATCGGGACGACGCGGACGGTCGCGAAGGACCCGATGCACGGGGTGTACCGGAGGGCGGACGATATAACGATGTCGAGCAAAAGATACCTCGGCATATTCATACCGGCGCAGGCGCCGCTCGATGGCGCGGATTACTTCCGTATAGGGACGTTCTGCGCGCCTTCGCCCGTCGTGGAGCTGGATGCGGAGACGACGGTCGAGTATCCGTTCGACGCGGCGCTGCCTGACTCGTATATCGTCGAGAACAGGTTCCCCGGGGGGAGGGCGGAGAAGATCAAGCTCGGCGTCTTGCAGCCGATGGTGATATCGTTCGCGCTCAAGACGGGGGCGATGCAGAACATCAAGGGCGCCCGGGTGGAGGAGATAGCGGACATGCTCAGGGACGGGACCGGGACGCTATGGCTCGACTTCAACCTGGGGGAGACGTGGCAGGCGTATCTGGTGAAGAAGTCGGGGGAGCTCCGGGCGAGCGTGAGCACGCCCGCCGTGGGGACGGCTGATTTCGGGACGGTGCTGTTCGAGGTGGTGGTGTAGGGGTTATGGCGGATGACTAACAATCCGAGCATTGAAGTGCCGCAAGAATAATCGCGGCGAGGGGAAAGTATATTGAACGGAGGTATGAGCATGTCTGAATCAAGCAAAGGACAATCGGGGGCGGCTGGAAGCCTCGGGATAAGAATAATCAAATCAGGGGGAGAAGGTAATGAAACATATGATTGAGGAGCCCGCAAACGGGCGGGTCTTGGCGACTGAAAGGAAGATGCGCGGGGACAGACTGGAGCTTTTTCAGGGAGCCTTTGACGTACTTCACGATAAAAAGCAGGGAAAAGATAATCCTGAAATTGCATGGCGATTATCTAATCTTGGATATTTGATCCGCGGGTTCGAGAGGGTAAACCGCGAATCGAGGGATAACTGCTCGAGGCCTGCGGGGGTGCTACATGTGAAGGTTAAGAAACCTGAAGGTATTCTCGACCTCGGCCTCGTCTCCGTGAACGTCGTAACGAATGCAGGTGTGGCTTATATCATAGACGCACTACAAAATCTGACGGAAGCTGAGAATCTTAGATGGCATGGCTCCGGCACAGGTAACACAGCAGAAAATATAAGTCAGACCGCCCTTGTTGCAGAGGTGGGCACACGGGTTTCGGGTACGCAGACAGAAGGCGCGAGTGCAAATATTTACAAGACAGTAGCGACGCTCACCTATGGGTCGTCACTCAGCATTGTCGAACATGGTTTATTCTCAGCATCGAGTTCTGGAACGCTGTTTGACAGGACCGTGTTTAGCAGTATAGCCGTAGATACCTCGACCGGAATTGAGTTTACATACGAATGGACATTGAGTGCAGGAGCGTAATACGTGGCATTCCCGCAAATTCAATCGCTTACAGCGACGATTTTCAGCAGCGATACGACGTCACATAATGTCAACATGCCCGCGACAGTTAATGCCGGGGACTTGTTGCTGTGTATTTTCACTAATGACGGATCCGCTACGGTCACGACGCCGAGCGGATGGACGTCTAAAGGTACACAGCTATCATCTAATTCGGGTCTTAGACAAAGCGTATTCGCAAAGATAGCCAGCGGCAGCGAGGACGGTACTACGGTTAATTTTGTTACGTCTGCGTCGGAAGCCGCGGCCGCTCAGGTGTATCGCGTTACCGAAACGTATCAGGATGCAAGTACCGGAGTTGCCGCAGCCGCCTCGGTTGACGGCGGCTCCGAGGTTACGAATCCTGACCCGCCCAATTTGGCTCCGGGATGGGGGAGCGCCGATACTTTATGGATTACTTCAATAGGCACGTCGGATTCAACCGCGACAGGCGTTACAAGTTATCCAAGCGGGTATTCCGGCGGTACTTATACCACGTCCGGCGCGAGTACTACAGACGCGCAGATGGCGAGCGCCCGTAAAACAGCTACGGCCAGCTCCGATAATCCCGGTACTTTCACTTTAAACGGTGCCTCGTTATATGCCGCTTTTACCATAGGGGTTAGACCGAGAGTCCTTATATCGCAAGCATTGTCAGGAACTTCGGCTGACGTCGGGACGTTGACGACTTTCATTAGAGGAATTACGACGCTGACCGGCACAAGCACAAACGCCGGCGTTTTAACCACATTTGTCAATAGAGTTAAAGCCCTCGCAGGCACGAGTACAAACGCCGGGGCTTTGGCCAGGCTTGTTAAAAAGGCACTAACGGGAAGCGCAAATGATTCGGGAACACTTTCTGCTACAACACAATTCTCGGTGCAGTGGTCTATTGAGCATTTGGAAGCCCGCACCGATTACGGATTTCCAACTGTTTACGTAGAAGTTAATAGCGCCGGACTACCTACAGGGGCATTTCCGGAGGGCTCTTATTACGAGAGGCGGCTGCTGGAAGTGCCGAGGCTCGACGAAGCGGAGCTCGATTCTCGGTTCGGGATATCGGGATTCCAGAGGGTGACGCTGACCGTGGACAACTCGGACGGCCTCCTGAACGGACACGATTTGCAGGACACATACGTCCGTATGTTCTTCGTCGACGCAGAGGGAGACGTTTACAGGGAGTTCAAGGGCAAGGTCACTGAATGGACCCTCTCGCACAGGTGCGTGCTGAACGTCGAGGACGTGGATGCGTTAGCCATCACGCAGGACTTGCCGCGGAGGACTATCAATACGCTGATAGAAGCGGAAAAGACCGCGGACGTGAATTTCGAGAACGTCGTGGTGGCGAACGATCTCGGAAATCCGATACCGATTATTTTCGGCAGAGCGGTGAAAGTCCCGCTCCTTTACGTGAAGGCGGACGAGACGAACAGGGAATACGATTACATTATAGGAGAGGGAGAGGGTCTTAACGGAAATAATTTTCAGGATGTGTTTACCGTTTACAGGAACGATCAGGCCCTTGACGAGATAAACGGCGATGCCGCAGCAGCAACCTCAACGACGCTGACGCTTGAATCCGGAGACAAGAGACCCGATAGCTGGTACAAATACTGGTGGGTGGAAATAACGGCAGGGACGGGGGCAGGACAGATCCGCCATGTCACGGCTTACGATTCCACAAATAATCGAATAACCGTCAATTCCGCATGGTCACCGACCCCGAATACGTCGAGTGACTACAAACTCACCGAATGGCGTTTCTACGACGGCTCCCAGGCGATTCCGTATGCGGGCTATGCTTTCATCCGCTTCAAGAAGCGGATGGGAGTGAGCGGGAGCACGGACCCGATATACGCGGACGTGAACGGTTTTGGGGATGAGACGAATGTAGCGAGAGCGGTACAAAGCCTGGTATCGAATCCCGACTGGGGACTGGGGCTCGGCGTGGATACAGCATCGTTTGACGCGGCAGCGGGGATATCCGGCGTATCGGCCATGCTGTGCGAAGGGGCCATAACGGATACCGTGGCAGCAGTGGACATTCTTCACGAACTCCTCGGCTTCAGGGATATGGTACTGAGCAAGGACGATGAGATCAGGATCAGCGTCGATCAGGCGAAAACATTGGCGCACGGCTTCGGCCTCGGTGACGAGACGGGATGGAATAACATTCTCACCGCGAGTCCCGAGATACTCCACATTCACCCGAATGAGAAAGTAAAGAACCTCAAGGTGAGGTACCGGAAGAACTTCAGGGAAGGCGACGTATATCAGTACGAGCTGGAAAGACTGTCGAGCTTAAACGGCGTCGATACTACTGTAAATCTGCCGTTCGTTTATGATCACGCCACG
>CADEFK010000152.1 GCA_902826595.1 uncultured bacterium
GGTACGTATGGGGTGCGGTAGCCCTCTGTCTGTTCCTGACCCTTGCCGCAGCATTAGCAGGCCCTCCGGCCCGGGTGCTGGGTGTCGTAAACCCGGGCCGCGAAGGCTGGATTCTGATCGCGGTTATGAGCCTTGTCCCGCTCGTTCCGGGGCAGGCGCTCAAGTATATTCCGAGGAAATGATCCCGTGAGGGGCTTCCTCACGGGACCCTGAACTTTTCGGTTATGCCGTCGGGTCGGGGACTACCTGGTAAATGACGCTGCTCCCGCTGTAAAACGGCTGATAGTAAGCCGCGCCGAAGAGGTAATACGTAGTTCCGTTTATGACCTTCTGCTCCGCGCCCTGTGGCAGCGAGTCTACAGTCGCGCCCACCGGGGGCTTAACTACCTGGAACCCGGCGTCGGCGGACGAGTAGAACGCACCGCCGCAGTCGAAATACTGGTCATCCCCGGCATAGACCGTGTCGCACGAGGGCGGAAGCGTATTCACCACCGCGCCCGGAGGCGGGGGAACGACCACGTACTGGTTATTCTGGGGGGCGTAATAGACGCCGTCTGAGTAGTAGAACGGGTTTCCCGAGACATACACGGTCGTCGAGCTTGCCGGGACGCTCGCTATGGCAGCGCCCATGGCGAGCCCGCCCGCGAAGGCCCATCCGCCGTAATAACCGCCCCACGACCCCCAGTATCCGCCCCAATAGTTATTATATTCAGTGCAATTGTAGCAGTTGTCATTGTTCCTGTTGTTCGAATTATTGTTATTGTTGTTGCTGTTATTATTGTTATTGGTGTTGGTCTTGTTGTTGGAATTTGTGTTGTTGGTGTTGGTCTTGTTGCTAGGGTTGGTGTTTGTGCTGCTTCCGGTCGTGCTGCTGGTGCTCGTCCTGTTCGTATTACTCGCGCTGTTCTCGCTCGTGTTGCTGAGCCTGCCTGTATTCTGCCCGTTGTCTGACTGGAGCGCGCGGTCCTGGCTCATCTCCTGGCTACCTGTCATCCCCGTATTGTCCTGGAACTGGGACTGGCGGTTCGAGAAAGAGCTCTGGTTGCCGCTGAAGTCGTCCCTGTTCTGGCTGAAACCGGAGTTATCGAAGGACTGCCTGTTGCTGAAGCTATCCCCCTGATACCCCCTGTAACCCGACATATCGCCCATGCTGTTGCCGGAATACCTGACGTTTCCCATGCCACTGCTTCCCATTCCTGCGCCCCTGTAACCCCCGCCGAACCCGCCGCGTGAAAAGGCGTCAGTCGTGATTAACACTCCCGTAAGCATGAATGCGAATGCCGCGATAACGGCAGATGATTTATATATAGGCTGCTTTATTCTTTTCATTTCAGTCCCCCTGACTTACTGTTGATTTTCAATTTTTAATACTGTTATCTGTTCCGAGCCCTCCGGCAGCACAGGCGTGAAAAGAGAGGCATCGATTGCCGGATTTATGGCCCAGTCGGAAAATACGGCCGAATATTGAGGCCCGCCCGGCAGCGTTTTATACGTTATGACCAGCTTGCAGGGAAGCGCCTGAGCCCCGTTAGAGATCCATATCTGCCAGTCAATGAATTTCTCGACAAAAGCCAGATGCTTGCAGGACTCGCCGTTGATAGTGCTGTCTCCTATCACGACGCCAGCCGCAACGTTTGTAACGAACGCCTTGTAAGGGTCGCTCACCACTACGTCGGACAGGGGGAGCGTGAACCCGTAGTCCTCCATGAGGTCGTCCATCGCGTCGTCTATGTTCGCCGGGACGGGGAGCTTGCCGTAAAAATTCTTATCGACGTCGAGCACCGTAACGTCTTTACCGCTGTACCAAATCTTTTTTCGCTGCAAATCGCCCGCGTACTCGGCATAAACCTTATCCGGCCTTTGCACCGTGAGCTTAGCCGCCCCGCCGTACTGAATATGCTGGCCCGATACGAGGAGCTGGTCGAAATTCACGTCCGCGCCGAACGTGAACGCCTTGGCCGATGAAAGTGTCTTGCTCATGGCCCTGAGCAGCTTGTCGGCGACGGGATCGATAACGGGCGCAGCGGGCGCCGTCACGGCCGGGCCGTCCTGCGCTCGCGCATCATTGAGCCCCGCGGCGAAAGGCGCCGCAAGCACTGCGATTAAAAGCAGAATGAGCTTTGACTCCGGCATAAATCTCGTCATAAACAATGTATCCTCCTGTAATATTATGCCCTAATTTTATCTCAGATTAATAAAAATCTCATTAACTATATATAATCAGGGGCTAGCCGTGCCTGACTATCAGGACCGGGCACGGGGACGAGAACATGACCTTGTGGCTCGTCGTGCCCACGGATAGCTCGCCCGACTCGGCTCTGATACCGTGCGTCCCCATGATTATGAGGTCGATCCCCTTCTCCTGAGCGTACGTGTTTATAACCCTCCACCTGGGCCCTATTACAATCTCGGTCTCCGTAACTATGCCGCTCTTCTCGAAAAGCTCTTTTTCGGCTGTCATCTTCTCGCTCATCTGGGTTTCGAGCGTCTTATAAAATTCTCTGATCTCCTCATCCACTTCCTCATATCCCAGAGGCTCGATGGCATGAAGGAGGCATACAGATGCCCCAAGCGCTCGCGCAAGGTAGAGCGCGTGCTCCCTCGCGTTCTTTGACCTCTCGGAAAAATCGGTCGGGAAAAGTATTTTCTCGATTTTCAATCAAATTCTCCCCTTAGCATTATTTTAATATCTTCTGAGCCGGAAAACAGGGTTATTTTTTCTCCGCGTCGAGCGCCTTGACGAGCCCTTTCAGTATATCCGTAGTGGTGAGAACCCCGGTGAGTTCCCCGGTATTCGAAATCACGGGCAGGGCGTTGAACTTGTTGCGGCTAATGAGCTCCGCCGCGTCCCTGAGAGACGTGCTCTCGGTAACGGTAACGGGGTCGGGGGTCATGACGGAGCCCACGCTCAGGCCCGGCTCGGAAAGGGTTTGCACGACGGCCAGCCTCAAGTCCCTGTCGGTCACTATTCCGACAAGCTTGCCGCTCTCGACGACAGGCGCCTGGCGGATCTTTAAATCCGTGAGCTTGCCGAATGCGACCTTGACGTCCTCGCCGGGCGAGAATGTCACGGGGTTTCGTGTCATGCAGTCCTTTACGAGCATTTTTCGTCCTCCCTCATTATTTTTTGATCCTGCCGCTCGGAAGCCATTGCCCGTCAGGCGGACACCATATAATCTGCTCACTCGCGCCGATAAATCCAGTCCCGAAGATTAAAGTTTTACATGTCAAATACGGGCATAATTATGACTTTACACCTATTCTAGTAAATATCAATATTTACAGCTACTTAAAAGCCGCAGCTGTAGACTTATTGATATAATTAACTTGAGCTATGAGGAAATTTTCGTTTTAGTAAACATTTTGAGAAAACCGGCGGTATAATATTTATATTAATCTTAAGGAGGGGATACAGGATGAACAGAACAAAATTTTTCATGAGCTGTGTTTTAACCGCTTGCTTCCTTGCCTTCTTCACCGTGAAGGACGTAAGGGCCGGGGACGTCGAGTTTTATATTACGGACACTTTATTCGGAGATGTTAAGACGAGGTACTGCTGGATATGCACGGGACCCGCTTTCAGGAGCACGGGCACGCATTTCTTCACCACACCCCTGCAGCGCACCCACTTCTACACGGCTTCCGACGGGTTTGGAAGCCCTTACGGCGATTGGAAATGCTGGTTTAACGATGCGAATACTGTACTCCAGGAAATCGAATGCGCTGGTCCCCGGGGAGGATATTCCCATTCCTTTGAATTTTCAATAAAGAAGAATACTATTGCGGTTGACTTTGTTGAGGTCGGCTCGGGGTTCGACGTCAGACCGACCACAACCAGAGCAGTCGCGACCGGAGATGTATCAGCGGAAGCGGCTGCCCCCGAAGAGGTTCAGACCGCGGCTCTCGGAGACGACGCGAGAGAAGACAAGCCCGACAGGGATACCTTCACTTTCGATGCGGTCGAAGGGGACGCTATAATCCTCAGGCTCGTGCGGGACCCGGCCAAAGGACACCTCGGGTCGCTCGCCAGGCTTAAGCTCCGCCGCCTCGGAGCCGGCTCCGGAGAAGAAGTGGTCTCGGGCGCTGTCCCCCTCAGACTGAAGACGACTATATCGGAATCGGGGTTGTACGAAGTCGTCGTCGAGCAGGATGAGAATAATAAAGAAGATTGGTACAGGGGAGATTATTTCCTCGTTCTCAGGCCGGGATTAGCGGAAATCGTGCCGGGTGAAGACGTGGAGTTTTGATCTTTGAATCGAATTGTCCTGATGTCCTGATTACCGAGGCGCCATGACGTAATCTGAAATACGTGTTTTTATTTTAAGCATCTTGTAAAAAATTTC
>CADEFK010000153.1 GCA_902826595.1 uncultured bacterium
CTCTCGGATATTCGTCCGTGAGCTTGGGCTCGGGCTTGATCACGGGAAACGCCCGGGACGCGAGCTCTATCGCCTTCGCCACGGGGCTGAAAAGGAAGATCCTGAGCTCGGGCTTCGCGTCTATGAGGCTCTCGAAGAGGCTTTCCGACGTGTAGGGTATCTCGCCTATCCCGTCGCCGTCCTCGTCGTACCCGATGTAGTCGCTCCAGTAATTCCCGCTCCCGAAGCTCGACCATTCGTTCCCCGCCAGCTGTCCCCCTCCCCTGATCTCCACCTGCTCGTCGTTGTCGACGAAGCTGTTGTTATGAAAAGCGTTCCTTCTGATGGAAGGCATGAGAGAGACGCCTATGTCGTTAAACGCTATAACGTTGTCGCTTATCTTGTTCCACGAATCGAACAGGTATGGCGAGTTGTCGAGAAAGATCCCGACGCGGTTGTCCATGATAAGGTTGTCCTTCGCCACAACGTCGTCCAAGTCCTTGAACCCGATGCCGTATCCCGTGCCGACGCCCCGGTTATCTATGAACCTGTTCCTGTAAAACTGTATGTCCACGCTGTACATGAGGAACCCGCCCACGTAGTTGTTCCTGAATACGTTGTCCTCGAATTTGTTATGATTGCTCGACATGTAGTGGAGTCCGTACCTGCCTTCCTCGACGACATTGCCCTTGATGAGGGTATCGCTCGACCACCATATGACCAGGTCCCTTATCAGCGATATGTGATTGTCGAGTATTTTGGTCCCGGAGCTGTACCAGAGCCTGATGCCGTCCCCCCTCTCGGTCATCTGGACGTCCTTCCCCCTTATAGTGTTGCCGCGGATGACGGTATGGGGAGAGTTCTTTACGTATATGCCGAACAGAACGTCCGTGACGAGGTTCCCTTCTATCAGGCTTCCTCCCGCCGTATCGAGCAGTATCCCCGTATCCTCGTTCGAGAGACGGGAGCCCGACCCCCTGACCGTAAACCCTTTGAGCACGCATCCGGGGGCTTTTATCTCGATCACCGTTCCGGTTCCTCCGCCGTCTATCACCGGGTTATCCGCGCCCTTCAGAGTGAGCGTCTTGTCTATGACGAGGCGCCCGTGATAAACGCCACCCTCGACGCTTATGGTGTCGCCGGGGGCGGCGGATTTTATCGCTTCCGCAACGGAGCTTACGGGGCCGTCCGGGGAGACGCTGAGCGTCTTTCCGAAGGCCGGCACCGTGGAGGACCCGAACAGGCCAAGAACGGCTACGGCGCAGACATGGAATAATAAGCAATTGGTCACGGTTCACCTTGCATGTTTTTCCTTCTCTACCTGCCGCCCCTTTCGATCAGGAGCGGCTTGTAAGCCCTCCTGTGGAAGTAAAGGCCCACCAGTATGAGTACGGACGCGGCGATAGACATATAGAGGCCTATCTCCCACGTCGCCACCGTCGCGAATTGTGCGATCTTGCCCTCGCCCAGGAGCGGCGGAACGAAGGGCTTTATGGCTCCGCTCAGAGGGGCCCTTTTGTCGAGGTTCATTCCGAAGCTCCTCATCCAGAAATACAGGTCCCCGAGAAAAAACGCCGGGTACAGGACCGCCGGTATGCATAGGAATAGAGCGAAGGGGCTGTGCACGTAGACCGCTCCCGCTATAAGGAGCGCAATCCCTATTATAATAAATATGCTGAGCGTGCGCTCCAGCACCGCAGCCTCGCCCAGGGGCTTCATGCCGATATAGTGGTTTAGCCCGTCTATCTCCTGGACGTCCCCCGTGAGCCTGTTAACATACATGCTCGCCGTAAGGCCCTGCGGGTACTGGGGAGCGATGAGCGTTATCTTCCAGTACGGGAGGAAAATCGAGATGAAGAGCAGCACCGCGGCCGCGACGAGCACGATCGAGGGGATGAGGAACCTCTTCCTCTCCTTCTCCCAAAGCTCCTTCGGTATACGCGGCCCGAATATCAATTCATTTTCTTTCATTTAATCACAACCTCCATTTTTGGAACTGCGCTCATTATCGATTCATTGACGGCGGGGATTCCCCTGGAGATACCTCCTGAGGCGGGGAATGCCCGGCAGCATACGAGAGCAAAAACGTATAAGTCTTTACAGACCGCCCAGTATGCTTTTCGCGTTTAGGCCCGCGGTCGCGGCCTTCACATAGTACTGCCAAGCCATGTTGTACCCGTTCGAGGCCTTCTCGTATTCTTCCTTTGTCATCGCCTCGTCGGCTGCGGCCATGTTCTTGTCGCCCTCGCCGAGCCACGCGACGGCGTCCTGTATCAGGCCTTTCACGTCGGCGTTGCCCTTGTCCCCGGTCTTTCCGAGCTCATCCGCGACGCCCACCACCACGACCCTCGTGTCCTTCGCCTGCTTCTGCCAGGACACGGCGCTGTCCTTCCACGCGGAGGGGTCCGCGGCCCGCGAAAACCCGGCCGTCATAAATAGAACGCTCATCAGCACTATAGCGACATATGAAATCCGTATATTCAGCGCATTCATTTTCTATTACCCCCTTTTTCAGATTCTTGTTTTTACTAAAGAGGACGCCCCTTCCATCACTTCCCGTGACAAAAGATCCGGAAGAGACGCCCTCTGAATTTTATGACTTAGGCTGTTTCGGCTGCACGAGGAGATAGCCCATCATCTCCAGGTGAAGCGCGGAGCAGAATTCTGTGCAGTAAAACGGGAACACACCAGGCTTGTCCGCAACGAACTCCACCGTGCTGGCTTCGCCAGGCTCGAGGCTCAGGTTCACGTTGTAGCCGTCTATCGCGAACCCGTGTGTCGCGTCCCTCGCGCGCTCTACGTTCGTCAGGTGCATTATGACCTTGTCGCCTTCCTTGACCGTAATATGCTCCGGATTAAAGTGGCTCCTGATTACGGACATCCATATCTCCACGGTATCCCCGTTGCGCACGATCCTCTCGTTCCCAATGGACGCCGCCTCGGCGTCAACGCTCATCGTCATCGGGTTGAATCCGACTTCGGGGTAAACGAGCCACGGTTTCAGCTTGTCGGCCTTTATCATCTGCACGTAGTGCGGCTCGCCTACGCCTATCGGCATGTCGTAGAGGAGCTCCATGTTCTTCCCGCTGATGTCTATCAGCTGGAAGTTCTGCGGATGGAGTGGTCCCACAGGCAGGAACCTGTCTATCGACCACTTGTTAAGCGCGACGCAGTATTTCCCGTCCGGCGCTACCGTATCGCCTTCGGCGCACACCACGTGGCCGATGTTGTACTGCACGGGTATCTTCTCGACTACAGTCCACGCGTCGGGACCGTCGTAATTGGCCGGCCCGAGCTTCCACTTGGCCAGCGTGCTCTCTACGAACACGCTCGTATAGGCGTTGCCCTCGTTGTCAAACTGCGTATGAAGAGGACCCAGCCCTATCTCGACCTGCTTCTCCATCACGTCGGCGAAGTTGAGTATCGGGACGCCGAATGGGTCCTTGCCCTCGACTTTGTTATTCTTGATGGCGTCCATTATCTTCTCGAACGAGTAGACCGTGGCGTGAGTGTCGAGCTTGCCCGACGCGACTATGAAATTGCCGTCCGGGGATACGTCCACGCCGTGGGGGCTCTTGGGA
Source organism: uncultured bacterium (assembly GCA_902826595.1). Lineage (GTDB taxonomy): Bacteria > Desulfobacterota_D > UBA1144 > Nemesobacterales > UBA2774 > 2-12-FULL-53-21. The sequence goes on from CADEFK010000153.1 coordinate 3,561, forward strand.
ATCGTCATGAAGTATATGAGCCCTTCCGCGATAGCCGTATCGAGCGAGATGATATTCTGCCCGTTCAATTTCTCGAATTTCCCCTGATTAAAAACATCGACCGCCTTTTTCCAGTTAAACACGTGGAGATAGTCGGCTTCCCTCTGCGATATACCAGCCTCATAGGGAGGGTTCCCCTCGTTTATTCCGCCTGTCGCCATCTCGGAATTGATGGAGTTGCAGAACGCCCACCCGTCGCTGACCTTCTTGCCGGCGTCGCAGAGGTCCTGCCAGTATGGCGGGAGTACTATGGAGAACGACTGGGATTCGTCTATCCTGCCCTTCTCCCTGTCGAACTTGTGGAACGTTGCGAGTCCCCTGTACTTTTCCTTGTACTCGTCGAGCCCCGCGTACTCGTCGTACGGAAGGGGGGCCGAGTATTGAGTCGTTTCTATGACGTACTCGGTATTCGGCGTCACGAAGCTCGCGCCATGGTCGGAGATCGTATTGGGGTTCTTGACTATCTGCTTCGTCTCAAAATCGCGCAGGTCTATGACGGCCACCCTTGCGTTCGCCTTATCGTTCGTAAAGAGGAACTGACCGTCGTAATCCCCGTTCGTTTCGCTGAGCGCAGGGTGGTGAACGTCTGCCCACGTCAGGATATTGTCCTTGTCCTCAGGCATGTTCCCCTGGGAGAGCACCTCATGGGATTCGAGAGACCCCGTTGCCCATCCCTGCCACGGCTCGGGC
>CADEFK010000154.1 GCA_902826595.1 uncultured bacterium
CTGTCTCTTTCTTGATCTCCCTGGTGACGTAATTCGTGGTTATGAGCGTCTGCTTCGAGGCGTTATACCGTTTCGAGATAAGCTGGTCCAGTATGTTGAGCTCCCATTCGTTGCTCCTCCCCTTGCCGAGCTCGTCAATGACGAGCACCTCGGTCTCTATGAGCGGCAGAATGACCTCGTTCTCGGGGGTACCTTCCGAATAGGCCTGCTTCAGCTCGGACAGCAGGTAAAAGAAGTCCTTGAACATGCACTTGACGCCGTGTGTTAGAGTGAGCTCCGCTATGGTTCCGACGGCGAGATGAGTCTTGCCGAGCCCGGACGGGCCCATGAGCAGAAAGCCTTTTTTCGTCGGGTACTTCTTTACGAACTCTTCCTTCGCATACTTGAGTGCCATCTGCAGGTGCCTGTTGATGTGGGTCGGGACGAGGCCGGCGTCCACCTGCAGCACGTGTGAATACTTGGCCGGGATGCCCGCGATATTGTATAGCCTGACGTTTCGCCTGACGACCCCGCAGGACGGGCACGGGGATATATACGAATAGCCCTTTTCGTTGGTGAGTAACACGTTCCCCGTCCCCCCGCACTCCCGGCATTCGAGGACGCACCCGCAGAGCGCGGCCGCAGCGAAATTCCCTTTATTCTTAACGACGAACCCCGACCAGTGACAGTCGTCACAGCCGATGGCAGCCTTGTTATTAGACGTCTTCATGTGGCTTTCAGGAGATTATACACTTTATTCCGTACTTTTTTCCGAGAATCTCGTTTCTGAATGAGACGAGGCTCTCTTCATAGGCGCCCTTCGTCATGTAGCGGGACCTGTCTTTTATTATCTTCTCCGCCTCGGAGCTGATCTTTTGCCTCTCTTTATCGGGAAGCCCGCGGAAGAACTCTTCGAGAGACTCTCTCTCGAACCCCATGATGCCCGGAATGTAGCTCGCGCCTTCAGCGCCGCCGAGACCCAGCACCTTCTTTCGGAGCTTTATATAGTACTCCCTAACGGCGGGGTCCTTGGCGTCGTGTATCAGCAGTTCCAGCCTCTCCGTAACGTCCGCATCCCCGCCGCCTGGCCGTGCGGCCCGCTTCGATTTCGTTTCCCCGGCCCGGGCGCCGTATTCCTCGATGCACTTTTCCACGTAGATCGCGCACTGCTTGAGGCTCCTCGGGGGAACACCCGCGCCCTTCAACTTCAGACCGCTTTCCGAGAACGCCCTGTTAATGCCCATGAGGACGACTTCCCTGGGAACGTTCTTTTTTCTCCAATCCTGAATGAGACTGTAGTCGATTGGGGAGAGCATTATCCCCTCCCCCGTCAGCGTCAGAAAATACGATTCGATATCCTTGATGTACTCAGAGCCGTGATGCATTGGTCTTGGATTTAGTCTAATCCATTTCCGCTCAAACGGGAAGGACCGGAATCCGGGTCGGGGGGCAGCTCAATCGTACGGATGCCGTATTCATGAGTCCGCCCGCGCGGATCCGGCATTATTACTGCTTTTTAATAGCGTCCACTTCCAGATATTCGCTGAAAAGCGTGGTCGTGCCGTTTTCCGCGATATTGAATTCCGAGAACACCCTCTCCAGATCTGCCCTGAGGCTTTTCCCTCCCTCTTCGTCGAGCGCATTTATCGCTTTATTCATAGGCCCGTAATTATCGAAGAAGAACTGAACGACCTCCGGCACATCGAAAGGGTAATCCCATAACGGATAGATCTTCTTTGTGAGGATTATATGACTCACTGAATGTCCGAACCGTTCTTTCACGACCTCTTCGTTGCCCCAGAGCAGCGGTGATGGCACATCGGACGGGGGCGGAACGTATCTGACGAGGGTCTTGAACATTTGTCCGACGAACCCTTCCGGGGTCCAGTTGACCATCAGCATCCTGCCGCCGGGCTTGCAGACCCTGACAAATTCCCGGGCCACTTTTTCAGGCTGGGGGGCGAACATGGCGCCTACGAGTGTCGCTACAGTATCGAACGACCCGTCCGCATACGGAAGACTCTCCGCGTCTCCTTCATCGAACTTCGCATCGAGCCCCTCCCTCCCCGCGCGACCCCGGGCGACCTCAATCGAATTAGACGCAATGTCGACACCTGTAACATTTATGCCCGCCTTCGAAGCCAGTATTGATATCTGCCCAGTCCCGCATGCTACGTCCAGAAGACTCAGCCCCTGCGGGATATGCCATCCCTTCAGTATCTCCCCGGCCCCGGGCTCCATATAGGTTGCGAACTTACCGTAGTCCCCCGCATTCCACGCATCTCTCATTCTGGTCTTTATAGTTTCAATATTTTGTATGACGCTCATGGCTTTCTCCTTTTAATTTTTTGTTTTGATTTTTTACCCAAGGGTCGGGAGCCTTTATTAGCATTTGACTCCCTCCCCATTACCGCACCTTTAGATCCTGACGCCGAACACGAGAAGGGCATTCTCATCGTCTGTCCCCTCGACCTTGGTCAAAGTCTCGTTATCATGTACTTTGACGGGGCTCAGGTAGAAGCTCATCGGGCTCGTCTCAACTTCCCCGCCTTTCGTTTCATTCTTCACTTCATTGACCGCGGGACCGCCTGTGTAAAGATACATATAGTCCGAAGCGTATGAAAGGGCCGAAAAACCGAGCGATAACCCCAATGCCGTAACTGCGATTAACTTCTTCATTGCACTTACCTCCGTATGGTTTATTTACTGAGATATAAGTGCAACGGGTGTGCCAAAGGGTAATTATCTGTATATTTTTTGTGATTAAAGAGGGTTATGAATCTACTGTTATTATTCGTCCGGCCGCGGAATTTCGCTTCCGGCGATTTCTCGCTATGAGATGGCGGAATCTCATGATATTTATCAGTATTTGATTATTTGGAGGGTACGTCTATTCCGAAAGACTTTATCTTTGAATTAAGGGTGGACGTCGGTATGCCGAGGATCGCGGCTGCGCCATTCTTGCCGGCTACTTTCCAATCCGCCTTTTCGAGAGCGCGGACTATGTTCTTCCTTTCGAGCTCTTTTAATTCCTTATCTGAAAGCACCTGAGCTCCGTCCTCAGCCGGACCCGCGCCCGGAGCGGGTCTGACGATGTCCCGGGACGCGGGCAGCGCCCTTTCGAGATTCAATCTGCCGTCAGCCGCCGTTATGACCGCACGCTCTATCACGTTTTGAAGCTCTCTGATATTCCCCGGCCAGGGATACGATTTGAGACGCGCGAGGTCACCTGCGGAGAGCGGGCTCAGGGTGATCCCGTTTCCCTTCGCATATTTGTCCATGAATGCGCTCGCGAGTTTTTCTATATCCCCCTCGCGTTCCCTGAGCGGGGGGAGCTCGATCTGAAATACATTGAGCCTGTAGTAGAGGTCTTCCCTGAACCGCCCCTCGGCTATCTCCTTTAACAGGTCCCGGTTCGTCGCGGCTATCACCCGGACGTCTACTTTTGTAGTTTTTGAGCTGCCTACGGGCTCGAACTCGCCTTCCTGAAGCACTCGGAGCAGCTTGGACTGGAGGTCGATGGGAAGCTCGCCTATCTCGTCAAGAAAAATCGTCCCTCCGTCGGCGATCGAGAACCGTCCCTCTCTCTTGTTCGTGGCTCCGGTGAAAGCGCCCCTCTCGTGTCCGAAGAGCTCGCTTTCGATCAGGTTCGCGGGTATCGCCGGGCAGTTCACTTTTACGAAGGGCTTCTCCGAGCGCCGGCTCGAGGAGTGAATGAACCTGGCTATGAGCTCCTTCCCCGTACCCGTCTCGCCTAGGATCAAGACAGTCGCTTCCGTGCCTGCCACTCGCTTCACATCTTCGAGGACCCTCAGCAAAGGCTCGCTGTCGCCGATTATGCCCTCGGGTTCCGTGAGAGATTTTAGCTCTTCTTTCAGGTATTCCGATTCGAGCGTCAAGGATCTGATCTTATTCTCCGCAAGGAGCCTCTCGTTCACGTTCCGCAATATAAGCGTATAGAACCGTTCGTTTCCCATCTCGAAACCGGAGAGAGTAGCTTCAACCGGGAACTCCTCCCCGCTTTCGTTCACCGCCCGGAGACCCTCGGGTATCCAGATGAATTTTTCCCCCTCCGGCTTCTCGTCGAGGAACTCGGTGAGACGGATGAGTTTCACGCTGCTTTCCTTCTTTAGCATAAGGCCGAACAATCTGCCCAGCACCCTGTCGCTCATGTATCCGAACAACCGGGATGCCGCCGGGTTGATCCGCGTGACTTTAAAGTCCTTGTCGAATTCGATTATCGCGTCCATCGCGCTGTCGAAGAGCCTTCTCAGCT
>CADEFK010000155.1 GCA_902826595.1 uncultured bacterium
GCAGTGTGGATTACGTCGCAGTTCATCGAACTTAAGATCCGCTGATACTATGCCGGTCCGCATAACCACGGCGAATTGCGTGCTAGAATTACTTAAATGGTCATAGGCGACACACTCGAAGAATTAAAATCCGAATATGCGCGCAGGAAGGATTCGATAGAGGCGCAGCTCGGCGAGTTCAGGAAGATACGGGAGAGCGCGGACGATAGAAAAATATTCGAGGAACTTGCGTACTGCATACTGACGTCCGCCGTTGGGCCGAAGGTCGGTCTCAAATCGCTCGAAGCGATAAGGGATATTCTTCTCGACGGGACGGCAGAGTACACCGAAAGTACACTAAAAGGTGTCCATAAGTACCCCGAAAAAGCATATTTCATCGTTCACACGCGCGAATACCTGAAAAGGGAGTACGGCTTTAAGCTCCGGGAGCTCGTCGATTCGTTCCCGGGCCCGGAGGAAAGGAGGGACTTCTTCGCGCTGAATAAGGACATAAAGGGGATCGGCTATACACAGGCAAGCCATTTTTTGAGGAACATCGGCTTTCCGGGATATGCCATACTCGATAAAAACGTCATTAAATCGCTCTACGATTTAGGTATAATAGACTCCCCGAAGCCGCCCTCGACGGGAAAGAGATATAAAGAGATAGAAGGCAGGATGAAATCATTGGCCGGCGAGCTCGGAATGGGTCTCGACGAGCTCGACATGCTGCTCTGGAGCCTAAAAACAGGAAGGATACCCATATGACGCTGATATTTTTCGCAATCGGACTTATTATTCTGGTCGCGGGTGCCGAGGCCCTGGTAAGAGGGGCGTCGAGGCTCGCTTCCACGGTAGGAATTTCCCCCCTCGTAGTAGGCCTGACGGTGGTCGCGTTCGGTACCAGCACACCTGAGCTTTTCGTAAGCGTAATCGCGAGCGTGAACGATAAGCCGGATATCAGCCTCGGCAACGTAATCGGAAGCAACATCTTAAACGTGCTCTTCATTCTGGGCTTATCCGCAGTCATAGTCCCCCTCGCCGTATCGCGGCAGATCATCAGGTTAGACGTCCCGATTATGATCATCTGCTCGGTCCTCGTGCTCCTCTTGGGGCTCGACGGGAGCATCAGCCGGACGGACGGGGTGCTGTTCACGGCGGGCATCGTTGCTTACACCGCATTTCTCATATGGCAGAGCAGGAAAGAAAAGGCGGCGCCTTCAGACGAGTTCGTCAGGGAATACGAAGTCAAGGGGAGGAAGACGCTCCTCATCGACATCGTTCTTGTCGCAGCGGGTCTCGGGCTGCTCGTGCTCGGCTCGCGCTGGCTCGTGAACGGGGCAGTAATGATAGCGACTTACCTCGGATTGAGCGAGCTGATAATAGGGCTTACGATCGTAGCCATGGGAACGTCTCTCCCCGAAGTCGCGACTTCCGTCATCGCCAGCATACGCGGGGAGCGGGATATAGCCGTGGGGAACGTCGTCGGGAGCAATATATTCAATATTCTAGCTGTGTTAGGAATCTCGGGCATCGCCGCGCCCGATGGGATCGCGGTAGCGGAATCGGTCCTGAGATTCGACATACCGGTTATGACTGCCGTCGCAGTCGCCTGTCTGCCAATCTTCTTCACCGGGAACATGATCGCCCGCTGGGAAGGAAAGCTCTTCCTGCTTTACTATGCTGCCTATACGACCTATATCGTGCTCGATTCGACCGACCACTATTTCGAAAGGACTTTCGCTTTCGGCATGATCTGGTTCGTTATCCCTCTCACCGCCATTACCCTCGCCGTACTGGTTATCCGTTCTATACGGCGTAACCGGAAGGGATACGCGTAACGGGGAGGCGCTTCCCATATATCAGCGCACATTGTGTGCCGCAGATTCTGTGCTTGCCGGGGGGGAAGGAAAAGACGAGATCCTGAAACGAGTTCAGGATGACAAAATAGATTTCTCGCTATTAGAATTTGATTCAGCGTTTTGCAAAGCTCAATAAACTCCGTGTTTGATTAGCAAGGGTTTCCGGTTCTTACGCTTGCTCGGAACCGTGGCTCGAAATGACAGATTAATCACCAACACCCATGGCCTTGCCGAGCCCGATGAATACCTCAGCGTATTCCATGACCGTAATTCCGGCAGTCTCGTCGAAGACCGCCCTGTACCTGTTGAGACCCGTGATCCCGCCGGTGTAATCCTTATAATCGATCTGGCTCTTGTGGGCATCTATCGCGGCTGTTTTTAGGTGCATTTGAAGCGATATGTCTTCGATCCTGTCGTAGGCCGGGAAAGGGGTCCATACCTCGTAGCACCAGATCCCGGGCCGTACAGGCAGCTCATCGGCCGGCATACCCTTTATGGTTTCGAGCGCTATTGACGACACCGCCCTGTGTGTCGGGTGCTTGTCGATTTCCGGATGGGGCATATAAATTTCTTCGGGCTTGAACCTTTTTAACGCTACGATCAATTCCGCTTGAAACCGATTCCTGTTTTCCCCGCTCTTCACATCCCCGAGCCCGAGGAGTATCAGGTACTCGACGCCCAGAATGGCGACCGCTTCCCTTACCTCCGACTCCCGGAGCCGGGCGACCTCGTCCTCGCTGAGACCGTATACGCTTGTGCTCCTCCTCCCATCGGTTACGACGAGGGACACCACGTCTATGCCGCTGTCGATGAGCTTCGACGCGGTGCCGCCCATGCCTATCTCCATGTCGTCGGGGTGGGGCGATATTATGAGGACGTTCCTCTCCGGCATGGCTTTAGTATTCCTTGACAATTCGATCTTATCAATCACCATTAATTTGTCTGAAAGGAGACCCCACGAGATGGATTACGAACCGGTTATAGGGCTCGAGGTGCACGCGCAGCTCAAGACCAAGTCGAAAATATTCTCGCCGGCCCCGACCGAGTTCGGCGCTCCGCCCAACTCCCAGGTCAACCCCATATGCCTCGGGATGCCGGGCGTTCTCCCCGTGCTGAACGGGAAGGCGCTCGAATACGCGGTGAAGGCCGCGCTCGCCGTCAACTGCGAGATACACGGCCGTTCCCGGTTCGCCCGGAAGAACTACTTCTATCCTGACCTTCCGAAGGGTTATCAGATTTCGCAGTACGAAGAACCTTTTTCCACCGGCGGATGGCTCGACATCGGCACAAACGGCACCGCAAAGAAAATAAGGATAACCAGGATACACATGGAAGAGGACGCAGGGAAGCTCGTCCACGAGGAGGCGGGCGGATCGAGTCTCGTCGATCTCAACCGTGCCGGGGTACCGCTCATCGAAATAGTCAGCGAGCCCGACATCGCGAGCGCCGAAGAAGCGGTGCAGTATCTCAAGAAGCTCCGGACGATACTGATGTACATAGGTGTATGCGACGGCAACATGGAGGAAGGGAGCCTGAGATGTGACGCCAACGTGTCTGTCCGTCCGCGCGGGAGCAGCACGCTCGGCACTAAGGTCGAGATAAAAAACGTAAACTCGTTCAAGTTCGTGCAGAAAGCCATAGAATACGAGATCAAGAGGCAGGTTTCAGTCATCGAAGGCGACGGCAAGGTAGTTCAGGAAACGAGGCTGTTCGATGCCGACAAAGGCGTAACGTTTTCGATGAGGACGAAAGAGGAAGCGCACGACTACAGGTATTTCCCCGACCCCGACCTCCTGCCGGTAGTGATAGAGAGGGAGTGGATAGAGGGGCTGCGCGCCTCCCTGCCGGAGCTGCCGGACCGGAGGCTCGGAAGGTTCATCGGCGAATACAAACTGCCCGAGTACGACGCGTCCGTACTTACGGCGTCAAAAGAGATCGCCGACTATTTCGAGGAATGCCTCGAACACTATAACAACCCCAAAGCTGTGAGCAACTGGATAATGACCGAGGTCATGAGGGAGATGAAAGACGAGGGAGAATCCGGGGAGATACCGGTCAGCCCCCGCAGCCTCTCGGAGCTTCTGCTTCTGATCGACGACGGAACTATAAGCGGGAAGATCGCCAAGGACGTCTTTCAAGAGATGGTTTCGACAGGCAGGACGGCAAAGGAGATCGTCGGGGAGAAGGGCATAAAGCAGATATCGGACAGGGGCGAGCTCGAAGCCGTAATAGCCGGCATCCTGAAGGACCACCCGGGAGAGATATCCAGATATAAAGCCGGAGACGAGAAGCTTATCGGGTTCTTCGTCGGGAAGGTGATGAAAGCGACTCAGGGTAAGGCGAACCCGAAGGTCGTGAACGAGATATTGACGGC
>CADEFK010000156.1 GCA_902826595.1 uncultured bacterium
CGATATAGACTTATACACTTACAAGTCTTCGGTTGCACGCCGGTTTCAATTTGAATGATCCATTCTACAAGGGAGGAAGGTAAAGAAAATGATCAGAGCATTTTTCATTCTCATATGTTTTATTATTTTAGGCGCCGTGATTTTTGTATATTCCGGGACCTACAACATAGCTGCGACCGTGCCTCACTCGGAGATCATCACATGGGTCTTCAATACGGTAAAAATGAGCTCGGTGAGGAAACACTCGGAAGGGATTAAGGTACCTTCCCTGGAGAGCGATACGCTCGTCAGGGAGGGGTTCGAGCACTATGAAAACATGTGCGTCGGATGCCACGGGGCGCCCGGCACCGATCCGGCAAAGGAATTTAACCCCGCCCCCCCTGCCCTCGCCGATATAGTCCTGGAGCTTAGACCCGCCGAGCTCTTCTGGATCATCAAGAACGGAATAAAGATGACGGGAATGCCCGAATCCGGCTCCGCGCACTCGGACGACGAGATCTGGGGGATCGTAGCCTTTACAATGAGGCTACCCGAGATGTCGCCCGAGCAGTACAAGATGATGAAAAGCGAGGCGGGAAAGAATCCCGGCCGGCATCACCACGGCGACTAGAGATACAAATGGAAGAGGAACCGGAGATCATTTATAATTCTTTCTTACGAACACTAAAGAAGCACAGGAGGGTTAAGTCATGAGCAACGGAATCTCGAGGATCGGCTCCATATTGTTTTTCCCGCTGGTTTTAATAGCGGCTCTCTCGCTTTACACAGGCGAGGCGGTCGCGCAGAACCAGGGGACTACATCTCCGGAGCTGAAACAGGTCGAGTCAAAATACGTATGCATGGTCACGAACCAGCTGTACGACAAGGAACAGATACCCGTGCCGGTCGACGGCAAAATGTATTACGGATGCTGCCAGATGTGCGAAGCGAAGCTGAAAGAAAACCCCTCCAGCCGGATGGCGACCGACCCCGTGAGCGGCAAAGAGGTGGATAAGTCAACCGCCGTGATAGGGGCCGCGCCCGACGGGAAGGTCTATTATTTTGAAAACGCGGAGGACCTGAAGGCATTCGCGAAGACCCAGGGTCAGTAGGACACCGGCGCGTATAAATAAGGCGAGGGATTTTTCAGAGGAGCTCTCAGGCGACTACAATCCTGTTACGCCCCAGAGCCTTGGCTTTATAAAGGGCCTTGTCGGCCGATTCCAGCAGCAGCTCCGCAGAGCTGCCGTGCTCGGAAAAAACGACCACCCCCATCGACACTTCCACCGAGTTCATGAAGTTCCCTCGGTGACGCACCCGGACGCGTTTGATATCCTCGTGGAGCTGCTCGGCCCTCCTGCACGTATTTTCGAGGGACGACCCCGGGAGAATCAGAACGAATTCCTCCCCTCCGTACCGGCAGGCAATATCCTCACGACGTATGCCGTCCTTGAAAAATTCGCCGATGCTGCGGAGCAGCATATCCCCGGCGGCATGTCCGTATGCGTCGTTGTATTGCTTGAAGTGGTCGATATCGATCATTATAAGCCCTAGAGGCTCCTTGTTACGCGCGACCCTGCTGACTTCCCTCTTCAGGGTTTCCTCCATATACCGCCTGTTGAAAAGACCGGTCAGAGAATCGTAGATCGCATAGTTCTGAAGCGCTTCATGGTGCTTGATGTTGCCGAGAGCGAGCGCGGCGAGCTTCGCCATGGTCGAAACGATATGGCCCGTATAAACAAGCTCGCGCTCAATGTCGGCCTCCCCGGCGCTCTGAACGCAGCTCTGGAGGTAAATGAGCCCGAGGGTTTTACCCCTCGCGAGCATCGGGACGCAGAAATAGTCGTTATTGGAAGTCCCGGTAAGGTGCTGACAGTAAAGCTCGGAGGGCGAGCTGTTCACATAATGCATCCTGCCGAGCCTGAGCGCCCAGCATTTATCAGGGAGGAATTCACTCTCGCTTTTGAGGTTATCCCCCCATTTAGAAACGCAATCGAGGATATTCAGCATGTCGTTGAATATGAACAAGGCCCCCGACTCGCCCGGAAAGAGCTTGTTGCTGTAATTCGTAACTATAGTGTATACCTCTTCTTCGTCGTGCGAAGCCTGAAGCAATTCGTCCATTTCACAAAGCAGGGTGAGCTTCCTATTCTGTTTTTCGAGTCTTCCGATGAGGTCCTGTATGTCTTTTCTGATGGCCGAGCTGTTCTCCTCTTCCGTGCCGGTCCCCGTTCCACGGAATAATTCCCCCCCGATCCCGGTCCCTTCCCCGGTGAGGGCATGGATGACATTGGGCTCGTCACTGTTCGGAATTCCCCTTTCCGGAAGCGCCTTATCCGCGCTGGTCCTGAGCGCCGGAACTGATTCCGCGGAATCCGGAACGCCCCGCCTCTGCTCGAGCTGCAGTATCACGTTCCCGGCGACGGTCTGCAGCATGGCGACCTGCTCGTAGCTAAGGTCTTTGGGTTGAAAGCCCGCCACGCAAAGTGAGCCGATCCTGTGACCGCCCCTCTCAACGAGCGGAAGCCCCGCGATAAAACTGATGCCGGGATACGACTGAAGGAACGGGTTCTGCCTGGTCCTCTCGTCATCGAGAGGCGTCGATACGGCAAGGACGTCTTCCGAGTGATTAATGACATAGGCGCCGAAAGACTTGTCGCGAGGGACCTCCCTTATGCCGCTGTCTATGCCGATTACCGATTTGAACCATTCCCTGTTCTCGTCAACGAACGTTATGAAAGCGATCGGGGTCTTCGAGACGTAGGCCGCGAGCCGGGCGAGCTCGTCGAAGGAACGCTCGGGCCCGGTATCGAGAATATTATATTCAAGAAGCGCCCTGAACCGCTCCACTTCCTCGTCATGAAGCCTCATGCTCGTTTTCCTGACGTTATCTATATCTCTATTCATGATTTATGTCTCTATTCGTTTGCGCCCGAAGTGACCCGGAAACCCAATCCAGTATTATATCACAACCGCCGATAAAAATCCCTTAACGGTTTAACTATGAAATTATACGCGGAAAAGCCCCCCTTTTGATGCAAGATTCCCGTAATTGGCTATAATATCAATACAATATAATACCGGGGAAAGTATAAATGAGCATATTAAACACGGGCACGAAAATCGGGGTCCTGGTCATCATATTCCTGGTGCTGGCGCTTCTCGGATACGCCCTCTTCGGGGAGAGGGAAGCGGTGAAAACGTCCCCGCTTATCGGAAAAGATGCGCCCGAATTTACGCTCAAGCTGTTCGACGGGAAAAGGGTAAGCCTTTCGGAGCTGAAGGGGAAAACCGTGCTTCTCAATTTCTGGGCGTCCTGGTGCATGCCGTGCAGGCAGGAGGCCCCGGCGCTAGAGCAGTCGTGGCTCAAATATAAGGATAAAAACGTCGTATTTATAGGCGTTAATGTATGGGACGAGAATACAAGCGCCTCTTCCTACATCGAGAAGTTCGGAGGGGGATACCCCCAGGGTATCGACCCCGAAGAGGAGATACAGGTCGACTACGGTATAGGGGGGGTGCCCGAGACCTACTTCATAGACCCCTCGGGTATAATTAGCGACAAGTACGACGGGCCGCTGACCGAGGAAATAATCGATTATTACGTCAACAGGGCGGCGGGACCGGATGGGGATTCGCCCTCGACGAACTAGGGAACAAAAGCCTCTTATAACCATGCCGAAAATAAAAAATAGTAATATAACTGCCGCGATATTTACCCTTCTGTTTCTGATTTTACTTCCGGGGATTTCCACAGCCGAGAGCCTGGATGACCGCGTCAACGAGGTAGCGCATCTGCTGATGTGTCCGGTATGCCAGGGGCAGAGCGTTGCGGAATCGAATTCCAACCTCGCCCAGGATATGAGGCAGGTAATAAGGAAGCAGCTCGAGGAAGGTAAATCGAAAGAGGAAGTTATCGCGTATTTCGTGAACCGGTACGGGGAGACAATACTGGCATCCCCGCCGCCCAAGGGCGTGAACTGGATTCTCTGGCTGCTACCCGGCCTCGCCATCATATGCGGAGGGCTCGTCATCGGAATATATCTCTATAAATCCCAACAGGGCAGGAGTTCAGGGGATTCAGGGAAACGGGCGGACAATAGGGCTGCCGACAGCGATTACGTGCTCAAGATCGACGAGGAGCTGAAAAAGCGCGAGTCGTGAGGGGTAAGG
>CADEFK010000157.1 GCA_902826595.1 uncultured bacterium
AACATTCCTTCACGAGTCTCGACACCGCCTCATCGAGCTTCACGCTCTTGACCGGTTTCACTATCGTCTCGTCGATCCCCCTGTCTTTTATATCCGAGAAGTTCATCCCTCCCCAGGAAGTTAGCAGTAGTATTTTTATATCGCTTCCGATGGAGCTCCTGACGTGCTCCGTGAACTCTATGCCGTCCATTCCGGGCATCTGCTTGTCCACGATTATCAGGGGCGGCTTCCTGTCCATATTGTGGAGGAGCGACAGTGCGGCCCTGCCTCCGCCCGAATCCATTACCTCGAACCCCCAGAGCGATAGCATCTTCCTCAGCACCGATCTGTTGGTCCCGTTGTCGTCTACTATGAGGACTGGCGTCCCGCGGAAGTTCGGCTGCACCCTGGCGACCCTCCCCTCTTTTTCCCAGTCGAGCTTGAGCGGGAGGCTGAAGTAAAACGTTGAGCCGCTCCCGACCTCGCTCTCGTACCATATTTTTCCGTTCATCAGCTCAACCAGGGACTTCGATATGCTGAGGCCGAGGCCCGCCCCGCCGAACGTCCTTGTCGTGGAGCTGTCCACCTGCGAGAATTTCTCGAATATCTTTTCCCTGTGCTCCTCCGGGATGCCGATGCCCGTGTCGGCCACCTTGAACCGGAGCTCGACCTCATCTCCATCTATCGGCTTCATGTTCTCGAGATTAATGAACACCTCGCCCACGTCCGTGAACTTTATGGCGTTAATCACGAGGTTTACCAGGACCTGCCTTATCCTCGACATGTCCCCTATCAGGCGGTCGGGCACGTTGTGGTTGATGTAGCATACGAGCTCGAGCCCCTTCTCGAACGCCCTGACCGAGAGCGAATCGGCGACACCCTCGACGAGATCCTTCAGGCTGAAAGGCTCTTCCTCGATCTCCATCTGCCCGACTTCGATCCTCGAAAAATCCAGTATTTCGTTTATAAGGCTCAAGAGCGCGTCCGAGGACGACTCTATCACCCTGAGCGTCTCCTGCTGCTCGCTCGACAACGATGTGTCCAACATAAGCTCCGTCATCCCGACGATCGCATTAAGCGGCGTCCGTATCTCGTGGCTCACGTTCGCGAGGAACTCCGACTTCGCCTGGCTGGCCGCCTCGGCAGCTTCCTTCGCGTGCTTGAGCTCTTCCTCCGCCCTCTTCATTTCGGATATATCCATAAGGCTCCCCAGTATCGCCTGCCTGCCCCTGTACTGTATCGACGTGCTCGTCTCCATTACCCATCTCGTCTCGCCCCGTTTGTCCACCACCCTGTACTCGTACGGCAGCTTCCTCCCCCCTTCCTGCATATGCATCGACTTCTCCCTCACATGGTCGCGGTCGAGCGGGTGCACGAGGTTCCAGGGGTTCGTGCCCAGGAGCTCGTCCTTCCCGTAGCCCATGAACTCCTCGAACTGCGGGTTGACGAACGCGAAACCGGAGTCTTGTATGATGAACACGCCGATCGGGGTCCCGGTCGAGAGCGTCTCGAAGAGCTCTTCGGCCTGCTTCTTTTCGGATATGTCCATGAGCGTACCGAGTACCGCTTCTTTGCCCATATACTGTATCGACTTCACGACCTCCATCGACCACATCACCGTGCCGTCCTTTCTCACCGCCCTGTACTCGTAGGGGGCGCTCATCTCGCCCTTGAGCATCCTGATTGCGTTCTGTCTCACGGCCGGCCTGTCTTCCTCGTAGATATACCAGACTGATTTGCTTCCGAGGAGCTCCTCCTCCGTATACCCCGTGTATTTCTGCAACTGCGGGTTGACGAATTTGAATTCCCCGTCCTGCGCTATGTATATGCCTATAGGCGAGCTCGTCGAGAGGGTCCTCAGCATCACCTCCACCCTTCTCCTGTCCGTGATGTCGGCCACGCTCCCGAGCACTGCGTTCCCGTCGCGGAACCTGATCCTGGTCACGGTCTCGGTGAGCCATTTGATCTCGCCCCCCTTGCTCGATATCCTGTACTCGTAGGGCTCGGCGCTCATACGCTCGAGCATCTGCCTCGACTTCTCCTTCACGGAATCCCGGTCGAGGTAGAGGACCAGCCTCTCGGCGCTCGTCCCTATCAGGTCCTCCTCTCCGTATCCCGTGTACTCGCAGAACTGCCTGTTCACATACTTGATCTCTCCGTCCTGGACTATGTAGATACCGAGCGGGGAGCTCGTCGAGAGGGTCTTGAGCATTTCCTCCGTGTGCCTCGCGGAAGTGATGTCGATGATGCACCCGAGCAGGGAATCCTCGCCCGAATGCATGATTTTAGACGCCGTCTCCAGGACCCATACGGCCTGTCCCTTCCTGTTGATGAGCCTGTACCTGAATGTCCCTCCGCGCGTCCCGTCGATTATCCCCTGTATATAATTGCTCTGCTCGTCCCTGTCGTCAGGCGATACGAGCGCGTCCATTTTCGATCCGACAAGTTCTTTTCCGGCGTATCCAGTCAGGCCCTCGAAAATAGGGTTGACGTACACGAAACGCCCACCGGTGATTACGTACGCCCCGTAAGGCGAGCCCGCCGAAAGCGCGTCGTGGAAATCTTCGGCTTCTTTAAGCCCCTTTATCCGACCCTCGAGCTTTTCTACGGCGGCGCGGTGCTGCACGGTCAGGCTTTCAATCCTCGATTCAGCGTCCCTCGCCTTCTTCACGGCGTATTTTTTCTCCCCGTAGTTCTTCGAGTACTCGAGCGTGAGCCCGATGAAAGGCGTGAAGCAGGCGAGGACCTTCAGGAAGTCGGCGTAGAGGAAATGCTCGCCCGGGAAAAGGGACGAGACAAGTGTGACGAAGATTTCAGAAGCGAGGAGCGGTATGAGTGTTATTTCGAGCACGCAGGAGAGGAGCGTCCGCTTCGCGCTCGTAAAATATTCGGCGGCGAGAGCGGCTGAGATCACGAACGCCATGGGGGTAAGGCTCCATATGCGGGCCGGGAGCGAGAGCGCGCCGGGGGCGCCCGGTTCCCCGCCCGATTGGGAAAGGAAATAGATTATTCCAAGTGATATGCCCATCAGGACCGAGCTCGCGATGAGGTAACGTCCTGTTCTCTTGTCGAGGTCAGAATCGTTCTTGTTTCTCAAAAGTATCAATACGCCCGCGAGTATCAGCACCGCAGGGAAGAGATCGACAGCCCCTGAAGAAACCGTTATGAAGAACTCCCTGTGTACCCCCTCTGCGAACATGTAGGATGCGAAGAGCTGGAACCCGCTTATCACGGCCGTGCCTATGAGGGATACGCCGAGAATGAACGTGATCCTGTTCCTCTCGAGGGCGTAATGCGCGAGGCAGAGAGTGCCGGTGAAAAGAGAAACGAGTATCGTCGCGGTGACGGTGATCCTGAACGCCTCCGTCACTTCGAGGTATCTCATCCTGAAATCGGCCCCAAGGAGCGAAAGCACGAAGGGAAGGGCGCTCAGCGAAAGGACCGTTATGAACAGCCCCTTCGGGAACTTCGCGCCTTCCGAATTTAGAGTCCGTATTTCTGATTTCATGCCCTATCCGGCGGGGTCGAATAAACAATAAAACTTCCCCTGCTGTAATCAGGCAATTCCTATGCCATATGGCACAGCATCTAATCTATTGTTAATAAAGAATAATTTGGCAATATTCAGCGCCTGGAATAGTTAGAAATGACAATTATTGTCAACCTGCCGTCAAAATTGCGGAAATTAGCGAATTTACGAAATTTGGAAGGGTAAGTATAGAGCTATCTATTGCTCATTTACTGCAAATCACTTATCGCCCTGTTTAATATCAAGGAAGTTCAAAAGAGGGCTCGGAAGGAACGGAAGAAACAAAGAGATAAATAATTTTTGAGCTTTCTTTATGTCAGCCCTTAAATCTATGTAAAATATTGGATTGTATAGACACTTATGAAGGAGAGTAATTATGAAGAACACGATCTGCCTGTGGTACAACCATGACGCGGAAGAGGCCGCGCACTTTTACGCCCGAACCTTTCCCGACAGCGCGGTCGGTACGGTACACCGGGCACCGTCCAACTTTCCGGGTGGTAAGGCGGGCGATGTCCTAGTTGTCAATTTCACGGTTTGCGGTGTGCCGTGCATTGGCCTCAACGGCGGGGATGCGTTCAAGCACAGCGAGGCGTTCTCCTTTCAGATCGCCACCGACGCCCAACCGAAGCCTAACCGTTA
>CADEFK010000158.1 GCA_902826595.1 uncultured bacterium
GTATGCGACTACGGCCGGGAACCTCGAGATTCAGCTCGAGGAGGTGGAAGTACTGCCGGGCTCCGTACTCGGCGGAAAGACCCTCGAAGCGACCGGGATCGGGAGGGACCTCGGGATTATCATTGCAGCCGTAAAAAAACCTGACGGCACGATGCATTTCAACCCGACGTCCAGGACCGTGATCGAATCCGGGGATACGCTCATCGCGTTAGGCGAGATTTCCAAGCTCAAGACACTCGAGGTCATGTCCCGCAGGTAGGACGCCCGGCCGTCATTCGGCTTCGAACGGAGCAGCAACCGCCCTTGTTATCAAATCCCTCGCTTTGGCGAGCCCATCTTCCGCCGCCCCTTTGACATCGTTCTTATGCCCCGGCACGTTGACTATGACCCTGAGCGACATAATCCTGCTCTTCACGTCCTTCTCCTTTTCGATATACCCGAACGTGACTTCGGTGGCGTCTCTATCGGCGTTATAGTTCGTATCGATCAGGTAGAGGTTACAGTAGTCGGACATAAATGCCTCCGGTTAAGACCTTATGACGGTTCTGAATTTGCAAGAAGAGTGCCATCCCGAAATCCCGCCGGAAACAACGGGAATCTTATCTATCTAAGTTACACCATGTGTCATAAAATGCGACAGATGACATAGTGGGCCCTCCGGTCGGACCGGTTAGCGTCCGTTTCCATACGTAAATCACGCGCTCCGGTGATGGCACTGTTATTGCAATAAATAATATATTCTTGACGCGGAGGTATATTATCATGAGCGGAAAGAGAAAGACCCGGGCCGAGCTTCTGAGCGAGGTAATAAACAGGAACGTCGTAACGGTTGCGCCCACCGCCGCGCTTTCCGAAGCGGCTTACCTGATGATGAACGAGGACATAGGGGCGCTCGTAGTGGTGGACGCCGATGCGAGGCCCGTCGGCATCATTACTGACAGGGATCTTGTCGTATCCGCGATGGCAGAGAGCGTCAACCCGGACGAGATAACCGTGGAGGAGATAATGACGAAAGACCTCATAACCGTAGACGAGGACACGGACCTGTTCGAGATGCTCAGCATCCTGTCGGAGAACTCCATCAGGCGGCTCCCGGTAAAACGCGGGCCGAAGCTCATAGGCATAGTGTCGGTGGACGACCTTATAGTCGTCGTGGCCACCGAGCTCGTAAACCTGGCCATGGCTCTCAGCAGCAAATCGAAGGTCCTCTGAAGAAGCGGCCGGACATATCCGGGCATATTGTGGTAAAATAAAACCGCCCTTGCGGAGATCGTACGGGAATAGGGAAATAATTCTTTAAAGCGAGACTGATATGGATATAAAAAGGATTCTCTGGGCTACAGACGGGTCGGGCGAGGCCGACCTCGCTCTGGAATACGCGAAATACCTCGCGAAACTCTCGGGCGCCGAGATTATCGGCGTGCACGTCATACCCCTGCCCGTACAGCTCCTTTTCGAATCCCTCAGGGAAGAGGACAAGGAATTCCGGGAATGGGAGCTGAAGGCGGAGCGGAGGGTGAGCGACGGGTTCGTCGAGGTTAGGAACAAGCTCCTGCACGCGGGGATAAAGTTCGACGGCGTAATACTGAAAGGAATACCGGGTGACAAGATAAGAGAGTTCTCCCGCTTGAGAAAAGCGGACATTATAGTGATGGGCAAGCAGGGGCACGGTCTCATAGAGAGCCTAATGATCGGGAGCGAAACGGTGAAGGTGCTTAAGTCCTCACACATCCCCGTGCTCGCCGCCAAGAATTCCGGGCCTGGAAAAGAAGTAGAGATCAGCAATATAGTGGTCCCCATAGACCTGGCCGACGAAAACGAGACCGCTCTCAATTGCGCCCTCGACCTGGCGGGCATGACGGGTGCCGGCGTGACCGCCGTATATGCGCTCAGGCTCGATATGTACGCGCAGGACTTGCCGGCGAGCGCGCTCGATATAGTCATAAAGCAGTCCGCGAAAGAGCTCCGGGAAAGGACGGATCAGATCATGACCAGATACGAGAGCTCTCACGGATCCCCGGTAAAGGGCGGGATAAAGACAGAAGTGATTCACGGGCTCAGTCCGGCCATATCGGTCGCGAACTACGCGGCCAGGAACAACGCGGACCTCATAGTGATCAACACGCACGCGAGGACGGGGCTCAAGAGACTCGTGCTGGGGAGCGTCACGGAGAGGATGATCCAGGAATCCCCATGCTCCGTACTGTCGTTAAGGCCTTAATAAATTCGACCGCAGGATCAGATGCCTGGCAGTGAAAACCCTAAAAGACAGGACTTGATTGATTTTCTGCTCGAACCCTCTTCATATCCGCACGGGCCTTCAGCGGTCAAACACCTGCAGACGCACATATCCGACATATTCATCGCCCCTCCGTACGTATATAAGGTCAAAAAACCCGTAAACCTGGGTTTCCTCGACTTCAGCACGCTGGAGAGGAGAAAGCACTTCTGCACCGCCGAGGTCGAGCTCAACAGGAGGCTCTGCCCGGGCGTATATCTGGGTGTCGAACAAATTACACTCGGAGACGGAAAGCTCTCCCTTGGCGGGTCGGGCGCCGCCGTCGAGTACGCCGTCAGGATGAGGCAGCTCCCGGAAAGCGGGTTCCTCCTCAATATGCTCGGGGAAGGCGGCGCCGGTGAGGACGAGTTGAGTCGTATCTCCCGGAAGCTCGTCGATTTTTACATGTCCCAACCCCGGCGGGAAGAGGTCACGGTATACGGGCTCCCCGAGAGGATAAGGGTGAACATAGACGAGAACCTCTCCCTATCCCGAAGGTTCGCAGGCATAACAATCACGCAATCCGCATACGACGCGCTTTGTTATTATAACGAGCGGTTCTTCGCGAAAAATCGCGGGCTCTTCTTAAAACGCATGGAAGACGGGTTCATAAGGGACTGCCACGGCGACCTCCACCTGGGCAATATCTGTCTTAACCGGGACGGGATCTGCATTTACGACTGCATCGAGTTCAACGAGAGGTTCAGATACATAGACACGGCCTCGGACATCGCTTTCCTCGCGATGGACCTCGATTATAACGGCTTCCACGGGCTCTCGCGGTTCATCGTCGGGGAGGTCTCGCGCGCCATGGACGATCCCGGTATTTACGGCGTGATCGATTTCTACAAATGCTACAGGGCGTTCGTAAGGGGCAAGGTCGAGAGCATAAAGGCCTTCGAGCCCGAGGTTCCCGGGGACGAAAGGAAAGAGTCCCTGGACAGGGCCGGCCGTTATTTCAGGAACGCGCTAAGGTACGCGCTTTTCGGCTCGAAGCCGGCCGTCATCGTCACGTTCGGGATAATAGGCACGGGGAAATCGACTCTGGCATCGATGCTCTCGGAGGAGCTCTCGTGCGCTTCTGTATCTTCAGACGCCGTGAGAAAAGAGATCACCGGAACACCCCGCGGGGAGAGGAGCTATGAGGGGTGGGAGGGAGGAATATACACGAGCGGCATTACGGAAATGACCTATAGGGAGATCATAGGCCGCGCGCTCGGCGAGGCCGCGAAACACCGCCTGGCAGTGCTCGACGCGAGCTTTTCAAAACGCTTATGGAGGGATTACCTTCTCCGCGAAGCCGGGATTAAAGGGGTCTCCGTGTATTTCGTCAGGACTTCGGCAACCCTGGACGAGGTTGAGCTCAGACTCCTGAGAAGAGAGAAGGAAGGAGTTTCCATTTCGGACGCGGGGGCCGCCATACTGCCGAGGTTCCTTGCCGAGTGGGAGGAGCCCGTCGATATAAAGGGAGGGCGCTATTTCGAAGCCGATACGGAGAGACCGGGGCGCGGATTGCTGGACGCCCTATTCAGAGCGATCATGGATGCTCACGCCCTGCCCCCGGCCGGGCAGGCGGGCTGCGCCGGGGGGGGGGGGGACGCAGAGTGAGAGGGGGGCGTCGATGGCGCCCGGCGGGGCCGTGGTGTGTTGGTTCTCCTCCGCCCCCCACCCGGGGGGGCGTCTCTGGTGCCGGGCGAAGCAGGCGCGCCCCCCGCCCGGGTGTGGAGTGCAGGGCGGGAGAACCCGGGGTGGTGGGCGGTTCGTTTTTAAAACCGCGCACAAACCTCCCGA
>CADEFK010000159.1 GCA_902826595.1 uncultured bacterium
TTAGAACAGGTTAGGCGCCATGACTGAAAAACTTATTACGATAGTGGAAGATGAAGAAGACATAGTTAAGCTCGTGAGCCACCACCTGAAGAGGGAGGGGTTCAAGGTAAAGGAGTTCCATAACGGCAGGGATTTCCTCTCTTATATAGAATCCGTGGTCCCTGACCTCGCGGTGCTCGACATCATGCTGCCGGGAATAGACGGGCTCGAGATATGCAGGATACTGAAAAACAAATCCACGACCGCATCCGTGCCCATCATCATGCTGACCGCCAAGGCTTCCGAAGCGGACATTGTAGTTGGGCTCGAGCTGGGCGCGGACGATTACATCGTAAAACCGTTCAGCCCGCGGGAGCTCGTAGCCAGGGTGAAAACGGTCCTCCGGCGCACGGGTACGAAGGAATCCGAAGACAATATAATCAAGGCAGGCCCGCTTATAATTAACACCGAGAAGTACGAGGTATCGGTCGATAACGAAAAGGTGCTCCTCACAACGACCGAGTTTAAGATACTCGAAGTGCTCGCGGACGGAAAGGGCAGGGTATTTACGAGGGACCAGCTCCTGAAAAAGAAAAGGCTCTGGGGGGACGATAAACTGGTATACGACAGGACCATAGACGTACATATAAAGAACCTCCGGGAAAAGCTGGGTCCCGCGGGGAACATGATAAAAACGGTAAGAAGCATAGGGTATAAACTAGAAGAGTAGGATCCGGTTGAGCATCTTTTGGAAACAATTCATTTCCGGTTTTCTGATAATCTTCCTTATATTATTCCTGTTCGCTCTGCTTGTTATGGGCGAGCTGAAAGACTACGATAAATCGCTGACGAAAGAGAGACTCCTCACCGCGGCGACTCTCGTGGGCGAGATTCTCGAAAATTCCATAGACATAGACGATGTGAACCCCGCTGAAATTCAGCGCCGCGTAACGGAGCTCGGTCAGAAAACAGGGGTCAGAATCACCGTGATCGGCGAAAACGGCGCCGTGCTCGGGGACTCGGCCAGGAACCCCGCGGAAATGGATAACCATTTGGGCAGACCCGAAGTAAAGGAAGCCATCGCGAACGACATCGGGGAGAGCAGCCGCTACAGCAAGACCCTCGAGAGGGAAATGCTCTACGTAGCGATTCCGCACAGGGCTTACGGGAACAAATTAAGGGCTGTAATACGGACGTCTCTCCCGCTGAGCTTCCTGCAGAGCTCGATACACCCCGTGGAGAGGAAGATCATATACCTGGGAGGGATACTTACCGTAGCGGCTCTCCTGCTCTCGATGGCCCTCTCGAAAACATTAAGCTCTTCACTCCGGGGAATAATCAACACTTCCGAAGAGCTCGCGAAGGGGAACCTCGACATCCGCATCCCCGCGACCAAAGGAAAATCGGAAATTTCCAAGATCTCGGCCGCGCTCAACCGGATGGCTCAGAATCTAAACGAGCTCTTCAAGCAGCTCTCCAAGGAAAAGAACCAGCTTGAAGCCGTGCTCGGCGCCATGAGCGAGGGTGTCATGGTGGTGTCCCGCGAGGGCAGGGTCATAATCATGAACAGCGCATTAAAAAAGATGTTCAACCTGAAAGACGACCCCACGAGCAAACAGTACTGGGAGATTTTGCGGAACAGGGAGCTGACAAAGCTCGTTGAAAGCGTGCTTGAGAAATGGACGCCCGTCTCGAGGGAGATATTCTATCTGTACCCTGACGAAAAACACTACTTCGCAAACGTCATCCCGCTTGATTCGCCCGATAAGGAAGTCATAGTCGTAATGTTCGATATAACCGATTTCAAGAGGCTCGAAAAGATAAAAGCCGACTTCATTGCGAATGTCTCCCACGAGCTGAGGACGCCGCTTACCGCTATCAAGGGATACACGGAGACGCTCGAGGAAGAGGCCTACGAGAGCCCCGAAGACCAAAAACACTTCGTGAGGATCATCAAGCGCCACACCGACAGGCTTATAAATCTGGTATCGGATCTGCTTGTCCTGTCGGAGGTCGAAAGCAGGGACTCCCTCTCCAAAGAGAACTCCGTAAACGACTTCGAGGAGATCAACATTAACGAATTGATAAAGACTTCCCTCGACGCGCTCAGATCGAAGGCTCAGGATAAGGGAATCGAGGTGTCCTTCAGGGCTGGAACGGACGTTTGCAGACTGAAGGCGAACAGGTTTCTCATCGAACAGATGTTCATCAACTTAATCGACAACGCCATAAAGTACACACCTGAAAACGGGAAGGTCGAGGTCAGGATCTCAAGAGATAACTCGCACATTCTGACCGAGATAACCGATAACGGCATAGGCATACCGAAAGAGCATCTCCCCAGGATTTTCGAGCGCTTCTACAGGGTCGACAAGACTCGCTCGAGAAACCTGGGCGGGACGGGTCTCGGGCTCAGCATCGTTAAGCATATTGTAATAATGCACGGAGGCAGGATCGAGGTCCAGAGCGAGGAGGGGAAGGGGAGCAAATTCAGCGTCACGCTGCCGGCTCAGGAGGCTTCTGCTCCGGGGGGGGCAGCATACAGGCAGGACCCGTCCCGTCCGATTATGCCGGACGAGTGAATCAGGCGCTCCTGCCGATCGGATAAGAGCCGAGGACCTTAAGGTAGACGCAATTTTTAGCCACTTTATCGACGAGGCTCTTGATCGCCTTATCCTCCTTGTGCCCCTTGAAATCCACAAAGAATAAATATTCCCAAGGTCTTTCCTTTGACGGTCTCGATTCTATTTTCGTGAGATTCACGCCCGCTTCGGCGAAGGGCAGGAAAAAGGATTTCTGGAGCTCCCCCGGCTTGTCCCTGAGCGTGAACACGATCGAAGTCCTGTCGTTCCCCGACGGGGCGCTCGCACTGCGGCCGATCACGAAGAATCGGGTCGTATTCCAGTTGCTGTCTTCGATGTTCTTCCCGAGAACCTTGAGCTTGTAAATGGACGCAGAATGCTCACTGGCTACCGCAGCCACTCCTTTACTCCGGGATGCGAGCTTTGCGGCTTCGGCCGTGCTGGAGGTTTCACGGATCTTTCTGTCGGGCAGGTGTTTGCCGAGCCACTTCTTACACTGGGCAAGGGGCTGCGGATGGGAAGCAATGACCTTGATATCCCTGAGCGAGCCCGATTTCGAGAGCAGGAAAAGATTGATCCTCTCGAATAGCTCGGCCGATATTGTAAGGCTCGAGCCGGAAAGCAGGTCGAGCACGATACCTATGGAACCCTCGATTGAGTTTTCGACCGGCACGACTCCGTACGACGCCCTCCCGTTCTCGACCTCCTCGAAGACATCCCCGAAGCCCGCTACCGGCAAAAGCTCGGCCGAGCCGCCGAATTCGTGAAAGGCGGCCTGGTGCGAGAAGCTCCCGTCCGGGCCGAGGAAAGCGACTTTAAGCGGATGCTGAAGGGCTCGGCATGCGGAGATGATTTCACGATAGACCCTCAGAACCGAATCGTCCGACAACGGGCCCGGGTTCACCTCCCTTAGCCTTTTTTCGATCTGGCTTTCCCTTACGGGGTCGTATACGCCGACCTTATTCTCGGTCTTGAGCTCCCCTATCCTTAGGACTATCTCGCCGCGTCTGTTGAGCAAGACGAGTACCTCGCGGTCGAGATCGTCTATCTTCTTCCTGAGTTTTTCGAGGTTATCGGAGGAGCCCATTATTTATTATTCGAGGTGAACTAGGGACAATGATAGCAACAGGGGAAAATTATGTCAAATTGGCGGGTGGAATTATTTGATATCCGCCTGTGATATATCAGGAAGGCGCGGTCAGTCGCATATCCGCAGTATTTACGCAGCACTCAGAGCTCCCTCCGAAGCGCCCCGGAATCAGAGAGGGCGGCTTTACCGAGGACGGACTTGTTCACGAAGATCGGCGATTTCATCCTCGACGCAAGCGCAATGGCGTCGCTTGGGCGGGCGTCGATATTAGATACCTTTCCGTTCACCGATATGACCACCTGGGCGTAGAACACCTGGTCGCGAATATCCGTTATTACGATCCTCTTAACCTCGGCGTTCAGTGG
>CADEFK010000160.1 GCA_902826595.1 uncultured bacterium
CATACCCTCCGTGGAAAAGGGGGTCGTAGAGGCGATGAAAAGGGGCGTCGCCGCGGGCTATCCGGTAGTGGACATGAAGGTCACTCTCTACGACGGTAAATACCATACGGTCGACTCTTCGGACATAGCCTTTCAGATCGCAGGCTCCATGGGTTTCAGGAAGGCGATGGAAGATGCGAAGCCCGTGATACTCGAGCCCGTTATGAAGGTGGAAATAATGATCCCTGACGAATGCATGGGGGACGTGATCGGGGACGTGAATTCGAGAAGGGGCAAGGTCTCGGGGGTGGACCCCCTGAACGGCTCTCACGTTGTAAAGGCGCTAATCCCGATGTCCGAGGTCCTGACTTATGCCCCAGAGCTGAGATCGATTACGAGCGGCAGGGGCACGTTCAGCATGGATTTTTCCCATTATGATGAGGTCCCGGACCATCTGGTGCCGAAAATAATAGAACAGGCGGGCACGCCTAAAACCGCACACGAGCACTGATAGGCGTATTCAGGGGTCAAATAGCATCACGCTGGCCCTGTAAAAGGGGCGGATTATTCTATACAAGTTCTTTAAGTTTGCCCGGTTTTACCCTTTTAATCCTTTATAAATCTGGTATATCTATATGATGCCGGCTCACGCCCCTTGAATTCGCGCGGCGGCATATCCATTAACCGGGAGACGGCGGAGTGCGAATCGCATCGATAGACATAGGGACAAACACTTTCAGGCTCCTGGTTTCCGAAGCCGAGGGGGCAAGCTCTATAAGAAAGCTCTACATCGCCCGGGAAATCACACGCCTCGGAGAGGGGCTTAACCCCGGACAGATGCTTATTAAACCAAACGCGATAGACAGGTCGCTCAAAGTCCTCACGGGATTTTCCCTCAAGTTGAAAGAGTACGAGGTCCGGAAGCTCAGGGCCGTCGCAACGAGCGCCGTCAGGGAGTCCCTGAACGGGCGGGATTTCGTTGAAAAAGTCGAGGCAGTGACAGGCATTCCGGTGGAGGTCATTACGGGCGACGAAGAGGCGAGGCTCACGGTAGAAGGGGTCCTTAAATCTGTCCGGTTCGACACGCCCGATTGCCTGATATTCGACATAGGCGGCGGGAGCACCGAATATGTGTACGCAAAAGACGGGGAGATAAGAAACATAGCCAGCACGGGTCTCGGGGTGGTGCGCCTCACGGAAACGTACCTGAGAGGCGGGATCGACACCGAGTCAGATATAGCCTCTCTGAACGGACATATAGACGGGATGATCTCTCTGGGTCTGTCGTCATTCCCTGGGGGCGGAGGCAATAACCTCACCCTGATAGGCACTGCTGGGACCCCCACTACGCTTGCGGCGATGGAGCTGCGACTGGCGAAGTACGACCCCGCCCTCGTAAACAATTTCATCCTGACCAGGGGTATGATCGAAAATACCCTGCGGGCTATCCTGAGAGTTCCCAAATCCGAGAGGACGAAGATACCGGGGCTCGAAAAGGGCAGGGAAGACCTGATTGTTTCAGGTATAGCGGTGGTGCTCAAAACCATGGAGAGATTCTCGGCGGACAAAATGGTCGTGAGCGACGCCGGGCTGCTCGAGGGGATCGCTTACAATATGATAGGCCGCGAGGGCGCCGCGGAGATGTGAGGATGATAAATCCTGGGCTGGTTTACATTGACAAATTATCGAAGGATTATTATATTTTGCATAAGGATTTGGGATTACCGCCCTCTAACGCTCAGCATCTATAAAACGGCAATGCGGATGCCCGATTTAGGCGATATAATTATGTATGAATCATGACCGCTTACGGCTCGATTGAAGCCAGGAGGCAAAAATGAATCCGAGTGACAACGGCGACAGCGAAGGAGATATCGAATTGAGAGAGAACGGGGACAATTTTTCCGAGGAAGATACCGAAAGCATTCCTGAATCCGGCGAGGGGCGGGGCGGCAAGGATTACAAGGATCTGTATCAAAAATACATCAGACTCGCCGCAGATTTCGAGAACTACAAGAAGAGGCTCGCAAAGGAGAAAGCGGACGTTATATCGTACGGGAACGAAGAGCTGATCAAGGCCCTCCTGAACGTTATAGACAACCTCGAGCGGGCCCTGGATCACGCAAACGCCGATGAGGATCCCAAACCCCTCATCGAAGGGGTCAAGCTCGTGCACAAGCAGTTCCTGAGCTGCCTCGAGAAGTTCGGCGTACAGTTCGTGGACGCGTCCCCCGGTGAGGAATTCGACCCAAGGCTACATCAGGCAATCGAACGCGTCGAATCCCCCGACTTCACTCCCGGTCTGATTATATCCGAAATGCTCAGGGGATATACGCTTAAAGAAAGGCTCCTCAGGCCCGCTCTGGTAGTCGTGTCCAAAGGCCCGGCAGGCGCCGTCGAGACCGATCGGGGACAGGGAGGCATGGCCTCGGGAGACGTATTCGACCTCACGGACGGCGATGAATAATATAATCAACGGAAGAAAAATATGGCGATAGTAGGGATAGACCTCGGAACCACCAACTCATGCGTTGCGATAATAGAGGGCGGAAGCCCGGTCGTAATACCCAACGAGGAGGGGAGCAGGGTTACCCCGTCGGTAGTGGCCTTCACCGAGGATAACAGCCGCTTCGCGGGAGCAGTGGCCAAGCGCCAGGCCGTGGTGAACCCCACGACGACGATATTCGGAGTTAAGCGCCTCATAGGCAGGCGGTTCGATTCGCCCGAGGTGCAAAAGGCCAAAGGTTTTGCGCCTTACGACATCGTACCGAACGAAACGGGCGACGCCTGGATTGAGACCAACGCCAGGACATACAGCCCTCAGGAAATATCCTCCATAGTCCTTTTTAAAATGAAGCAGGTCGCCGAGGAATATCTCGGTTACGAGGTAACGGATGCCGTCATCACGGTGCCCGCCCATTTCAACGACCTCCAGCGTCAGGCGACCAAGGACGCGGGCCGCATAGCCGGTCTCAACGTCAGGCGCATCATAAACGAGCCCACGGCTGCCGCGCTCGCCTACGGGTTCGACAGGATAGAGAACAAAAGAATTGCGGTTTTCGACCTCGGAGGGGGAACATTCGATATAACGATACTCGAAATCGCGAACGGGGTGTTCGAGGTAAAATCCACGAGCGGCGACACGTTCCTGGGAGGGGACGATTTCGATCAGATGCTTATAGAGCTTGTGCTCGAGGACTTCAAAAAGCAGCACGATATCGACCTCATGGACGACAAGATGGCGCTTCAGAGGATCAGGGAGACGTGCGAGAAAGCCAAGCACGAGCTCTCGTCCATCCATGAAACCACGATCAACCTCCCGTTCATAGCAGTCGATCAGACGGGCCCCAAGCACCTTAATTACAAGATCACCAGGGAAGAGTTCGTTCGCCTGGTCAACGATCTTGTGGACAGGCTGGAAATTCCGTGCAAGCAGGCGCTTCAGGACTCGAAGCTCGATCCTTCCGAGATTGACGAGGTGGTACTGGTCGGGGGAATGACGAGGATGCCCAAGATACAGGAGAAAGTGAGGGAGATATTCAAGAAAGAGCCCCAGACCAGGATTAACCCCGAAGAAGTCGTGGCGATAGGCGCCTCGATACAAGGTGGTGTGCTCGAAGGTAAGGTCGAGGAGGTCCTCCTGCTCGACGTGGTGCCGCTCTCGCTCGGGGTCGAGACGAGGGGCGGTTTGTTCACGAAAATCATCGAGAGGAACACGACTATCCCGACCAGGCGGAGCAGGATTTTCACGACGGCCTTCGACAACCAGGAGTTCGTCGGCATCCATGTACTGCAGGGAGAAAGGGATCTCGTCGACAGCAACATATCGCTTGCCAATTTCAACCTCATCGGCATCCCGCCGGCGCCGCGTGGGATACCGCAGATAGAGGTCTCGTTCGAAGTCGATGCGGACGGCATACTGCACGTCTCAGCCAAGGACCTCGG
This sequence comes from uncultured bacterium, assembly GCA_902826595.1. GTDB lineage: Bacteria > Desulfobacterota_D > UBA1144 > Nemesobacterales > UBA2774 > 2-12-FULL-53-21. The sequence continues at coordinate 3,925 of CADEFK010000160.1, forward strand.
AACCGGGAAGAAGCAGGCCATACAGGTCGTGACATCGGGCGGTCTCTCCGACGACGACATTCAGTCGATAAGTACCGAGAGCAAGCCGT
>CADEFK010000161.1 GCA_902826595.1 uncultured bacterium
TCTGGAGCCTGGTCCCGCCCTGAGCCGCGGGGGAAAAATCCCCGGCCTGGGCATTGACCGCACATATTATTCCGGCGCCGAGCACGAGCACACTCATGTAGCTCCCGGCCATTCTCAATAACATTTTCATTTATCATCTCCTTTCCGTATCTTCTTAACGATTCCTTAACATTGATTCGTATAATTCTAATGATAGTGCTTATATGCGGATTCGGCAACGGATTGCGGGCTGAACGGCAGCCAGTGTGCCTGAAAGCGTGAAGCCGGGCCCGCCCGGCCTGCGAATGAAGAGAAGAATGGGATTTGAAATAACAGGTGTATTTTTATATAATAATTCACGGAGCGAATCCAGCCAGCCGAAGTGATACTAAACCGTGTTTGCATGTAAATTAAATCATACTCACCGCCCCGGGTTAAATATTAAAGGGAGAGTTGTAATCGGCCCGTGTACGATTCCCGGAACCGGTTTGGAAATCCTTTTCCCGGATGACCGGTGTACGGGAAGATACGGAGGAGCAGCTTCATGAAAAAGATTATGGGCGGCAAAGTGGAGAAGATCGAATCCCCGTACGAGGGGATCAGCCTCAAGGATTATTATATCGAGAAGCGGCGCCTCCAGCTCGAGCTGCTCCTGATGCAGCAGAGCATAGTAAAGAACGGGGAGAGGTGGTGCGTATGCTTCGACGGCCGCGACGCCGCGGGCAAGGGCTCTACCATACTCAGGTTTACACAGAACCTGATGCCGAAGTACTATCACATAGTGGACCTGGGGGTGCCGACGCCTAAAGAGTCCAAATACTGGTTCCACAGGTACGAGCAGCACCTGCCGGAACCGGGGGAAATTGTGTTTTTCGACCGCTCGTGGTATAATCGCGCCCTCATAGAGCCGACGATGGGCTACTGCACGCAGAAGCAGTACGAATATTTCATGGACAAGGTGCTCGATTGGGAGCACGAGCTCATAGACGGCGGCATGAAGATCGTGAAGTTTTATCTCTCCGTGGATCCCGAGCACCAGCTCTACCGCTTCCAGGAGCGCCTGACCGATCCACTCAAATTTTGGAAATTCTCGGAAAACGATTACAATGCCAGGAAGAAATGGGAGACGTTCACGAAATACAAGGAGCAAATGTTCGACCATACGGCATCGGAAAAGTCGCCGTGGATTCTCATAAACTCGAATTCCAGAAAGACGTCCAGGCTCACGTGCATGCTCTATGTCGTTAGATCTTACGGCAACAAGAAATTCGTTCCTCTCACGGGCGAAGACGTAACGGAGACGCACACTATAGAAATAAACGGAGTCGCGTTCGACGGATTCAATAAATTACAGTACTCAGTGCTGAAAGAACTGGCCGACGAGCAGAAGCTCCAAGTTCAGGACGTACTGACGGGACCGCAAAATGGATGAAGAATTCACATTAACCAATACTTTAAACCTGCCGCGAATACGGTCTGCGGGCGGACTCGTGTATAACGACAACTACCACATTCTCCTGATATTCAAGCGCGGGAAATGGGACCTGCCGAAGGGGAGATTCGAGATAGAATCGGACCCGGTCGAGACCGCGCTCAGGGAGATAAGCGAGGAAACCGGGCTCGACAAGGGCAAACTCACTGTACAGGGGAAGCTCGTATCGACATGGCATACTACCAGATACGAGAAGTCGAAATATCTTAAGAAGACGCACTGGTATCTCGTGCGTTATCATGGCGAGGATTCGGACGTTTCTCCGCAGTTCAAGGAAGGAATAATTGAGTGCAGGTGGGTTCATCTGCCTGACCTCGACAGGTACCGGTCGCTCCTGCTTCCGAGGATCGAGTACGTAATTGATTTCTGGCTCCAGAACCTGGCGTACGCCCCCAGGTTTTAGGAAACGGGCGGGGCCGGAAGCGGCTTTCGGCGATAGCGACTGTACCTATTACGATGGAAAACTCCGGGTGAAGGTAAACGGCAGGCGATGATTTAGAAGCATTACTCTTTGATAAGTTTACTGATCTTTTCTTTGTAAATGTTTTTGACGGCCTCCCCCGGGTCGTCGATTATCTCGACCCCCATTTTTCCGGACAGGCTCCCCACCAGCCGGGTGCACCATTTGACGACGGCATATACCCGTATTTCCTCAGTGTTCTTTCCGGTATCGGTATCGTCCTGGAAGCTTATCACTATCCTCGTCCCGGCTGGGAATATATTCCGGGCCTCTATCTCGAGGCCGCGCCCGGATATATTCACGGCGTAGCCCATGTATGTAGGGTTCTCTTTCCCGAGTCTTATCCTCTTTCTGTAGGGGATTCTCCTTGATGTTCTTTTCTCACCCATAATAATGTCTCTGACAATTATAACCCCGTTTCTACAGGCTGATTGGCCGGCTTTAAATCGGCAGGCGGGAAAAATCCCGCGGCACTTCCGGTTTACATATCGTTCCTATATAGTTAATATTTATGCGGGTGGGATAACTCCAGGTTGCAGAATCTCGGATATAGTCTATGAATCTCTATAGCTCTATTATCTATAAGGCGGGAGTCATTGCGTCCATATTCGTTGTTCTCGCAGTATATTTTCAACCCTGCCGCGCCGATGAAAGTAACGACTGGAGGAGCGAATGGTCCCTCGACGACAATTTCGATATAAGTATCGATACCGAAGGATACAGCCTGCCCTCGGCTATAGCGTTCGTCCCCGATCCCGGGAAAGGTCCCAAGGACCCGTTATATTTCGTTCTCGAGCTGAGAGGCAAGGTGAAGGTCGTTACGAACGACAGAAGCATTTATACGTTCGCCGAGGATTTCTTCAAATTCACTCCCCCCCGGGAGCTCCCCTCATTCTCCGGGGAGAACGGGCTTGCGGGCATATGCCTCGACCCTGAAAACGGCTACGTCTTCGTTACCTTCGTCTATCAGGACGACAATAACATTCTTCGGAATAATATCGCGAGGTTCGATTCCATTCCCGGAACATATTCCCTGAAGCCGCTCTCGATGACCGCGTTCACTGACATATTCTCCAGGGAAGGCTCGAGTCCCTCTCACCAGATAGGGCCATGCCAGGTTTCAGGCGGCACCCTGTTTGTCGGGGTCGGCGACGGGTTCGATATAAGATATTCCATGGAACACGCTTACAACAGGAGCCAGGATAAAGATTCCCTCCTCGGGAAAATTCTCCGCATGACCCTCGACGGAAAACCCGTAACGTCGAACCCTTATTCCGTGGACGACGATATAACGAAAGCGAGGAACTACGTGTGGGCGGTCGGGTTCAGGAACCCCTTCGGGCTCAAGATAGTCGACGGGCGGGTATTCGTAGCGGACAACGGCCTTGGCGTGGACAGGTTCGTCGAAGTTCACAAAGGGGGTAATTACCTCTGGAACGGTTCGGACCTGAGTATAGGTACGAATGCGGACGTGGTATTCGTTCCTGCAACCGGTGTGACACAGCTCGCTTTTTACCCGGAGGACCTGAACATATTCCCCGAAAAGTACAGGGGGAAGTTCTATCAGGCCCTCTGCGGCAGCCCGGATGACGATCCCGTGTTACATAAGGGACGGAGAGTGGAGGTGCTGGATTTCAGCTTCGAGCGAAACGAGCTTGCCAGCCCGCCTTCTACGTTTCTCAGGTACAGGGGGTCGGGTGCGCAATCGCTCGTGGGGCTCGCAATCGGCCCGGACGGGCTTTACTTTGTTCCTATTTTGCCCATTTCTGACGGCAGGAGCGTCGTGTTCAAGGTGTCATACGACCCGGAAACAAAACACAGTTATACCCTGACCAACGATAGGAGTGCGCCGATACTCCTCGAAGAATTCGGCTGCTACGGCTGCCATACATATGGTGAGATAGGCTGGGGAACAGTAGGCCCGAAACTCGATTCCGAGGAGCTCGTCACGAGGGTCAGCGAAAGGCTTGGCTCCGGCATGTACGAAGACCGAGTGAGAGAGCTTGACTCGCTCGACGCCGAACCTTATAAAAGCTACAGGGAAGAAAGAGCCGAAGTTATGCAAAAAA
>CADEFK010000162.1 GCA_902826595.1 uncultured bacterium
GCATTTGTGCTATATTTATAATATAAAAACCAACCGCGATGACAGCGCTTCCTATAAGAACGGCGTGTTATAACTACCTGCGATTAAATAAAGCTCAATGAAAATAGCACTTATCGATCCGTCGGTTTATACTTGGCTCTACGATGTGAGGCTGGCGGAGGGGTTGGCGTCAATCGGTCATGACGTCACTATATATGGCTCCGAGCTGCCGAAACCCTTCACAGGCACGGACAGGCGTTTCCTGAAACGCCATTTTTATCCGGGCTTTGCGCATCCGGCGATTCAGAAGCTGCCGAAACCGGCTTTTCTGGTTTTAAAGGGGATTAGCCATATCGAATCCATGATACGACTCTTGTGGGTTCTGCACTGCTGGCGGCCCGACATTATTCATTTCCAATGGACACCTCTGGCGGTGGTAGACAAGCGGTTTATTCCTTTGTTCCGCCGCATCGCACCTATAGTTCTGACCGTGCACGATTCAATACCGTTCAACAATAACGCCAGAACACGACTACAATATCTAGGCGCAGTCGAGATTATGAAACGGTTCGATCAATTGATTGTCCATACCGCGGCGGCACGTGCCAGGCTGGAAAGTTACGGCGTTGCCGATGAAAAAGTCAACATCGTCCCGCACGGGTTGTTGTTAGAGCCGAAGGAATCGGCGCCATATACCGGAGGAGACGGGCGTGTTAATCTGCTGATGTTCGGCGGCATCACGCCTCGTAAAGGCGTAGACGTATTGCTACGCGCTATCGCTTTAATGCCCCGGGATGCGCGTCATGTCTGCCGCCTGCGCGTTGTCGGAGAGCCGGGTATGCCCATGGAACCGTTATTTGATTTAGTGAATTCGCTGGGCATCTCGGAACAGGTTACATTCGATCTGCGTTTTGTTCCTGACGAAGAGATCAGCACGGTGTTGGAGAGCGCGGATATTCAGGTTTTTCCTTATCGCGTTATAGACGCTTCAGGTATTTTTACGCTGGCTCTCGGGGTAGGCAGGACGATCGTTGCTTCCAAACTGGGAGTGTTTGATGAACTTCTGCGTGACGGAATTCACGGCGCATTGGTGCAGCCGGATGACCCTCAGGCGTTAGCTACGGCCTTGTCTCCATTTATTATTGATGCCGCATCTCGTGTACGCGCTGCTGAGTCTGTCAGGGCTTTGGCAAAGTCCATTCCTAGCTGGTCAGATATCGCTCGGCGTACGCAAGAGGTTTATTCCCGCGCAAAGCTTGACGGCGCGTAGTTGACCCGATTTCGTTCCCCGTTGCATTACTGATGTCGCAACGGGGAGCATATCGCCGGTAATCACGCATTAGTTCCCTTCATGAGGCTAAGGTATGTTTGTTTGTACTTTTCCGACATGCGGCGCGCGCTGAACCGGGATTCGACTTCGCTCGCCGCGTTCCTCGATATGCGTTCCGCAAGTCCTGTGTCATCCATCAACGCCTTTACAGATTCCACTATTGCCCCGGAATCTCTCGGTTTTATCAGAAGTCCTGTTCTCGAATCCTCGATTATCTCCCCTATGCCGCCCACGTCGGATGCTATAACTGGTACGCCCGCCGCCATAGCTTCAAGTATTATCATAGGGGTTCCTTCCGTTAACGAGGGTAGAAGCAGCATGTCCATGTCCGGCAGAAGGCCGGTCGCGTCTCTCCTCCAGCCGAGCATAATGATTCGGTCGTTGAGTCCCCTCGATGCGATGAAGCCCTCCGTTTCTTCCTTTAATATACCTTCGCCGATCAATATGAAATATACGCCTCTCGTCGATCGGCATATCGTATCGGCGGCCTCCAGGAGGTATGGTATCCCTTTCTCCGGTCCAAGACGCCCGATAAATCCGACGACCTTAGACCCCTCTTCAAGCCCAAGGGCCTGTCTCAGCGAGCCTTTTCCTGCTCGCGTGAAGGACGAAACGTCGATACCGTTATGGATTATCTCTATTTTCCCATCGGGGACGTGCAGTTCGATGAGTTTTTTCTTCGTGTACTCGGAAACGGCCACAACTTTGTCGAAATATCTAAAAGACAGGTCCCCCAGGTGCTCATATAAGCTGGCCCTCGACGTCGCCTCAGTGGACCCGTGTTTAGTTGATATGATAGCCGGCCCTCTCAGGGTTCTTTTCAGTATCGCCAGAAATATGTCGCCCTTATAGCCGTGTGAGTGCAGTATCCTTGGGGAGGAGTGCAGGCATATGCCTCTTAACGTCATAAATGCACTCGTATCCAGCCTGCTCCGTGAATCGACGACGTGAACGGGTATCTGGCTGTCGTTAAGGAGTCCGAGGAACGAATTCCGGCCGGACCTCTTGAAATATACCACCTCGGGACTCATGGAGGATTTGATCTGCTCGCAAGCGAGGTTGTATATAACCCTTTCCGCCCCGTATATCTCGCCCCCTCCGGTGTAAACGTGCAGTATTTTCATTCCGGTTCGAAGATGCCTACTTCCTCGCGAAAAGAAACTTGCGGTATCCGTCGATCTTGCCTTTAATACCGTACAGGTAATCGGTCTTAAATGATAGGAGTGAGGCGCCGAGGAGCATGAGTGCTTCCAATGCCTCGCGCAGAAAAAAACAGAATCTGAATTTAAAATTCTTTTTCCAGAAGTAAATATGATTGTAGTTTTTATAGTAGATCGAGAACCTGTCTCTCCTGGTCACGCCTACATAATGGTGGGCTGTCGTCGCCGGATCGTATATCAGCTTCCGGTTCCTGCCGACCCTGACGGAGAAATCCGTTTCCTCTCTGTAGCAATTGCCCCCGTAACTCTCGTCGAAATCGATGCCTCTTACGGCTCCGAATTTATAGGCAACGATGCCAGGCAGGTGCATGACTTCGCACCTCGACGGGCTGTCAAGTCTCGATGAGACGAAGCCGCAATCCGTGATAGTCCCGACCCTGTCCGTCCCGAAGAGAGATCTTATTACATTAAGTCCGGCCTCTTCGAACTTCCTAAGCCTGCCGCTGTCTCTATAGTGTATAATCCTGCCCGTGAATCCGCCGTTTTCGCTGTCTCCTAGGTTCCTTCCGGCGACCTCTATCCAGTTGGGGTCGAGGGGCCCGTCGTCGTCGAGGAATATTACGAGGTCCTCGTCCAACATGGTTTCCCTCGCCTTCGAGAGCGCATAGTTCCGCGAAGCGACCATGCTGTTTTTCTTTTTATTAAGCACCTCCTGCCTCGTGTAGTCTTCGAGGTAGTGCACCTCGATCTCGACGTGCTTCGACAAGAACTCTCTCCAGTCCTCGGGCAGCTCCCCTTTGGGCGTGATCAGTACGATCTTATCAGGCTTGACGGTTTGATTTTCGAGACTCGCGATTACATCCCTGAGCTTTTCTCTTGTAAAGAGTGTGGGGATAGCTGCGTATGTTCTCATGTCTCTTGTTTACACCTTTCCGGTACTCGGCCAAGCGGGCTTATTTCAATTTGTCCATCACGTTCTTGAGGTCCCTGCTGCTTTCGGTCTTATCCCATGTAACCTTGTACCTTCCTGTCAAAAACTCGATCCAGGCCAGTATGTATGAGTATTGAACCAGGAAGAAGTAATAGAGTTTACGCAGAAACCCTTTCCTGAAGACGGCCTCGATTACTGCGATCAATGCCAGTATAAATGCCGCGGATACTCCGAGCGCCTCATACTTGTGGCCGTAATCGAGTGAATTGAAGTAAAAGCCCAGCACCAAAATTAAAGCGATTGCGATTATGGGAGTGAAAACCCTCAGCACTTTGTGGAAGAATAATAGAAGGTCAAATACGAACAGCTTCGGATTGAGAAACATGCCGATGTGCTTGAATATCACCTGTATCGTGCCGACCGCCCTTCTCTTTTTCTGCTTGATCAGGTCTTTGGAGTGCTCGACCGCGGGCTCGTAAACTATCGCCTCAGGCACATATACCAGTCGGTAGCCTCTTTCTATTATCTGGAGCGAAAGGTCGAAATCCTCAGCCAGCGATTTCTCGTCGAGTACGATGCCGAGGTCCTTCCTGA
>CADEFK010000163.1 GCA_902826595.1 uncultured bacterium
GCGGCTTGCTCCGCGCAAATTTCTCCTTAGACATCGCCTCTTATTACCTCCTTAACGTGAAGTTCGCGGCCTGCTGTTTAAACGGCCCTTACGTTAGTTTTAAGATTTTCCGAAAGTAATTCGGGTAAAGCAGAATAATGCGCAAATTCCATAGTGAAAGAGCCCCTTCCTTCCGTCATGGACCTCAACTCGGTCGCATACCCGAACATCTCCGAAAGCGGCACTTCAGCCCTTATGGCCTGAAGGTTCCCCCGGAGCTCGGTTCCCATGATCTTTCCTCTCCTGGAACTCAAATTACCCATCACCGGTCCCATAAAATCCTCGGGCACCACCACTTCCACATTCATCTGAGGCTCGAGTATTATGGGTTTTGCTCTCATCACGGCATCCTTGAAAGCCATAGAACCTGCTATTTTAAATGCGATTTCTGAACTGTCCACGTCATGGTAAGATCCGTCGTAGAGCTTCACGACCACGTCTATGACCGGATACCCGGCCACGACTCCCGTTTCCGACGCTTCTTTAATTCCCTTTTCCACAGCCGGGATATATTCCTTCGGTATGGTGCCGCCCTTGACTTCATCAATGAACGTCACGCCCGATCCTGCCTCGCCGCGTTCCATCTTTATCTTTACGTGCCCGTACTGACCCCTGCCGCCCGTCTGCCTTATAAATTTAGCCTCGACGTCGGAACTCTTCGTGATTGTTTCCCTGTAAGCCACCTCAGGCTTGCCTACGTTGGCGTCGACGTTGAACTCGCGCCTAAGACGGTCCACTATTATTTCGAGGTGCAGCTCGCCCATGCCGGAGATTATGGTCTGGCCCGTTTCATCGTCGTATTTAACTTTAAATGTGGGGTCTTCGAGAGAGACTTTATTGAGGGATACGCCAAGCCTTTCCTGGTCGGATTTGGTCTTGGGCTCTATCGCGATGGATATTACCGGCTCTGCGAAATAGAGGCTCTCGAGGAGTATCGGCTTATTCTCATCGCAGAGCGTATCGCCCGTCGTCGTCAGCTTGAGCCCCCCCGCCGCAGCTATGCCGCCCGCGCCTATTTCCTTTATATCTTCCCTCTTGTTCGAGTGCATCCTGAGGAGCCTGCCGATCTTCTCCCTTTTGTTCTTCGTGGAGTTATACACGGTAGTGCCCGAAGCGAGCTTTCCCGAATACACTCTGAGGTATGTGAGCTGACCCACAAACGGGTCGGTCATGATCTTAAAGGCGAGGGCCGAAAACGGCTCGTCGTCGCCAGGGGTCCTTACCTCTGCCTGGTCCGTATCCGTATTAATACCCTCTATCGGAGGGACATCCAGGGGAGAGGGCATATAGCTCACTATAGCATCCAAAAGCAGCTGGACGCCTTTGTTCTTGAACGCGGAGCCCAGTATGACCGGCACTATGTTCAGGCCGATAGCGGATTTTCTTACCGAAGCCACTATTTCTTCTTCGGATAAGGGTTCTCCGTTCAAGTATTTTTCCATTATTGCTTCATCGAAGTCGGCGAGGGATTCGATCATCTTTTCCCTTCCCGCCCGGGCTTCTTCCTTCTCATTGGCCGGTATTTCCGCCCAATCGTACTTAAGGCCCTGGGAATCCTCGTCCCATAGAGCGAGTTTCATTCTGATCAGGTCTATTATTCCCTTGAAAGTGTCGCCCTCGAAGTAAGGGGCGTGAAGCGGCACGGGATTGGCGTCGAGCCTGTCTTTAATCTGGGAAACCACCTTTCCGAAATCGGCCCCGATCTTGTCCATCTTGTTTACGAAACACATCCTGGGGACTCTGTACCTGTCTGCCTGTCTCCATACAGTCTCCGACTGGGGCTCTACGCCGCCTACGGAATCGAACACGACTACCGCGCCGTCGAGGACCTTGAGCGACCTTTCGACCTCTATGGTGAAGTCGACGTGTCCGGGGGTGTCGATGATGTTTATCCTGTGGTCGTCCCAGAAACAGGTCGTGGTTGCGGATGTAATCGTGATGCCCCTCTCCCTCTCCTGCTCCATCCAGTCCATCGTGGCCGTGCCCTCATGGACCTCGCCGATCTTGTAGGTCAGACCCGTGTAAAAAAGGATGCGCTCGGTCGTAGTGGTCTTGCCCGCGTCTATATGCGCCACGATCCCGATATTTCTTACTTTGTTGATGGGTATAGCCTTTTCCAAAACACTCCTCCGCGATTTATTACCACCTGTAATGGGCAAAAGCCCTGTTCGCATCAGCCATCTTGTGCGTGTCTTCTCTCTTCTTGATAGCCCCGCCGCGGCCTTCCGCAGCGTCGAGTATTTCTCCCGTGAGCTTGTCGATCATGGACTTCCCGTCCCGCTTCCTTGCCGAGGTAAGGAGCCACCTGATGGCGAGGGACTGCTTCCTGAAGGAGCTGACCTCCATGGGCACCTGATACGTGGCGCCGCCCACCCTGCGCGGCCTGACCTCGATGCCCGGCTTTATGTTGTCCATCGCCGCATTGAAAACCTCGAGGGGATCCTTCCCCGTTTTTTCGGCGATGAGCTTCATCGAACCGTAGAATATCATTTCCGCCTTGCTCTTCTTGCCTTCGTGCATGAGCGAATTTATGAACTTCGCGACCGTCAAATCACCGAATTTGGGATCGACGGGAACCTTTCTTTTAGAAACTGATCCCTTTCTAGGCATATATGTTATTCCCTTTGATTATTTGGGTTTTTTAGCCCCGTATTTCGAACGGCTCTGCCTTCTGTTAGCCACTCCGGTCGAGTCGAGAGTACCCCTTACGATATGGTACCTTACGCCCGGCAGGTCCTTTACCCTACCGCCCCTTACCAGTATTACGGAGTGTTCCTGAAGCGTGTGTCCTTCGCCCGGTATGTAACCGGTGACCTCGATGCCGTTCGTCAGCCTGATACGGGCCACTTTTCTGAGCGCCGAATTAGGCTTTTTCGGGGTAGTGGTATAAACCCTGACGCAGACCCCTCTCCTCTGAGGACAATTCTGTAATGCTGGGGCTTTACTCTTCTTTTTGGCCCTTCTTCTTCCATCTTTAACCAGCTGACTGATAGTAGGCACGAATACTTATCTCCATAAAAAGGTAATCCAATTAATATATCCCGAAAAGAAAACCGCTGTCAAGATAAAAAGACTAATTATTTAGGTTTTTTCCTGAGATTTTTTTCGAACCCTACGATGGTGAGGGAAGACTTGTACCACCCGGGCTTCCACCTCTTGTCCTCATACGCAGACACCTCGTCGCCGCTCACCCTCAGTATCACATATATGTAGCCGCTATCGTCCACGATCGGGTTTCCGGTCTTAAGCGCCGGAAATTCGTCCGTACCGCACTCCCATCTCGCAGGAGTGAGCTCAAGGAGTTCGATAGCGTCTCGCAGATTCCGCTCGTACTGGGCTTCCATGCCCTCGATAGATTCTGTATCTATCGGAAGATACCAGATTTCAGCCATATTATGACTCCTTCCTCTTCGTGCCGGCGCCGGGCTCCGCCTATAGAACGTGCCGAAGCGCCTTTTTTCCTATATCGGTCCTGTAGCAGAGAGAATCACAGTTTACCTTCCCGACGGCCTGGTACGCAAGGTTGATGGCCTCCGGGATGGTGCCGCCCAAGGCCGTTATACCCAATACCCTGCCGCCGTCTGTCATAATGGCGCCGTTGGCGGCGGAGGTGCCGGAGTGAAAGGCCACGACGTTTTCCATGCCCTCCACCGTGTCAAGTCCCGTTATGGACGCCCCTCGCTTGTAGTCCCCGGGATAGCCCTTCGAGGCGAGGACCACGCATACGGAGGCCGCGTCCTTCCACTCTACTTTCTCCCCGGAGAGGCCCTTCCCGGCAACCGCGGAGAGGATGGGCACGATATCCGAATCCATCCTCATCATGAGGGGCTGGGTCTCCGGGTCGCCG
>CADEFK010000164.1 GCA_902826595.1 uncultured bacterium
ATTTTCTTAACGCAAATTCTGTAATGTCGGGAAGGAAAAAGCGAGATTCCCGATCAGCTTTTTGGCTTGTGTGACGGAATACCCCGGTTATGGGACTTCATTGCAATCGGCCTGAAGCGACCGATTGTATTTGAATTTAGGGGGCTTTTCCATGGATTATCAACAATCGTAAAATCAGCGAGAATCGACCTATTTCTCGCACGCTCGAAACAGTACTTGCTCGCAATCGTTGGGAATGACAAAGGAGAGGATACTTGGGTTTGAGTGCCCGCAGCCGGTTCTGAGATGACGGGGGAAGATAATGGCGGCCGGCAAGCCGTAATATTAGATGGATGAGGTTCGGAATATGGCATGAAAATTCTGTTTATTATACCGGTGGGATTGATGATAATATTAGTAGCATCGGTAAAAATATTAAATTCAGGAGAGGTGCTGTATGGCAAGAACCGTATTCGCGTTGCTCGCAGTAATGGTATTGGCTGTTTTCTCGTCGGCGTCCTTCGCCCAGCAGGGTAAGACGGACGGGAACCCGTACAGTTTCATGTTCGTGCAGACGGCGGCGTCCATGTCGTATAAGGACGGGAAGCTTACTCTCAAGAACGTATCGCCCTCCATGGTGTTCTTCGCCGACAGGCCGGAGAGGATGGCGGGACATTTTCCCACGACCCATTTCCTCAAGATGTGGGACGAGGGGAAGGACAGCTTCAAGAACGACCCGCCCAATGCCAACCTGTCGATAATAGGCGATAAGGAAGGCACGACGGACACGGACGTGGTCGTCGAGCTCATGAACCCTTCGCTAAGCGAAAAGGGGGATATCACATACGACGTGAAGGTCCTCGACGGAAACATGCCGGCCGAGGGGGGGCTCACGTCGCTCTTCATCGACTGGTGGGTCGCGCCCGACGGTGCAGTGTGCCACTTTAGCCCGTACACGGGATACAGGGTATGCCGTTTCCACGGGCCTTACTACTGGGGACCTTACGCCAGGCCCTACTGGTGGTATTGAGAAGGGACAGTCGCCCGGTCTTTCGTAATAATTCCGACTGATTTTTATGGTGCGGCGCCGAAGGGGAGGGTGTGTCCGCTGCGGATTCTGCGAATGTTGGGGAGAGAAAGACTTTCTGAATTGATTGGAGTACTGAGGTAAACCCCCCACCCGAACCCTCCCCCCTTAATAATGGGGGAGGGAATTAAAATAAAGGACGAACGGACTGGGTTAGGTTGTTCGTTGAGCGGAGGAGTTGGTTAGAGATCGTATGCCTGCGGGTGCTCACCCGCCGCAAATTCTGTAATGTCGGGGAAGGAAAAATGCGTGCTTCGACGGGCTCAGCACGAACGGGTTGGGCTTCGTTCCTGGTTTTGTAATAGAGGTGCGGAATGACAAAAGTCTTAAATCATTTTTTCGACTTGGGTTTCTTCTTGAGGAAGAGGCGGAGGTTGTCGTCGACGAACTCGTCGAAAGTGCGGGGCTGTTTCTCCGTGATTTCGTAGAACGTGTCGGTGACGACGTCGCAGAGGCCGTCGCTCACCAACTTGTAAAGCTCGGTTACGGCTTCGGCCATGATTTCGGGCATGCCCGATTCCACCATTTCATTCTTGAACTCCCTAGGCTTCACGTCGACGTATTCGATTTTCTTGCCGACGGCTTGCGAAAGTATTTCCGCTATGTCATCGCAGCTAAGCGATTCCGGGCCGGTTACAGTCAAAATATTGCTCTTGTGCCCGTTCTCCGTCAGCATTCTGGCTATGAGCCTGCCTATGTCACGCGCGTCGACCCAGCCGCAGCGGGCGTCTCCGAAGGGCAGCCTGAACTCCTTTTCCTCCCTAATGCGTCCCGCGTAGAGGTTCGTGAAGTTCTGCATGAATATGTTCGGACGGACGATCGAGTACCTTATGCCCGACTGCTCGAGGTACTTTTCCGCTTCGCCGTGCCACTTGAGCAGACGGGAAGGGGAGTCCGGGTCGGCGCCTATGGCGGAGTACTTGACGAGATACTTTACGCCCGATTCTCTGGCGGCGTCGATGAAATTCCTCTCGAGCCGGAACTGGTTCTCAGTGTTGGGCGGGAGGAGGAACGCGTGTTCGATGCCCTCCATCGCTCTCCTGAGAGAATCGGGTTTTCTCAAATCTCCTTTGATGAGCTCGACTTTTGAGGACTTGAGACCTGAGGTTTTATCAGGGTTTCTTACAAGCGCGCTGAATCTGTAACCCCATTTGGTCAAACGCCTGGCGACTCTACGTCCGGTAGTACCCGTAGCGCCAGTCAGCAATATCATATTTTCACCCCGGACAGCTCTTGGCTATTCAGCTAGTCTATCTGAAGAATGGGCGGGTTGTGAAGGGGGCAGGGAAAATGAATAACAGGGGCGGGCGGAAGCAATATATATAAAAACACTCCGTCCCCCTCATTCTGGCGGTAGAGGGGGACGGAGCGCGGTAAAGCTGTTTCAGAGTTGAGATCTTACGTTTAGAATGTAGATGTCCATATCGAGGCGGCGGACGTAAACGAGTCAGTCGCCGTCCCTAACTCTCCCATAACGAGTGTTATCCTGAGACTGGAATTAAAATCGCGGGCTTATCAAACGGTATTTCCAATTCGGTCATTGTGAATATCCTCCATCTTTAATCATCCCTTTCCATGCGACCCTTCTCTTGATTGCTGTGTATTGTATTATAAGGTCATTTACGTCTTTTGCCGGTTATTTTCACCTGCCGCTTTAACCAAGGGCGGCTTTATTATGTTTATAACACCGTCTCCGCACCCGGGAATTACCAAATACAGTCGGATAAATTCTTAGCACTCGTGACTCTTAAAAAGTTAAAAGGCCGAGCGCCAGTCCGACACGGGCATAGGCCGCTGGCATGGATTTACGGGAGCGGACCCGGGAAAATGGATGGGGCGACGCACGAGCTATAAGCTTGACCTCAATTGTTATATCGGCACTTCTAATCCGTTATTCGACATCACATTCCATTCGCATCCCGGGGAAATCGGCCAGGATCAAGTATTGACCGGCTTCGCTTGGGATGGGTGCGACTTTGTCAGTGGGATAATCCATGAGGCGCGGGTTGATATCTGGCAAGCTTTCGTGAGCCTGAAATAATTCCTCTCAAGCCCCTGAATTCATTTAACAAAGAAAAATTAACATAAGACTAAAGTATTATCAACTTCTGGAAATAGGTGCATCTTACTAGCGTAAATATTATACCAAAGACGGATTGTAATGGCTCGTGCTTACTGTCTAAGATAATTAATGGGTATTGAAAACAATATAATTTTTAAGGGGGGGCTGCGATGTGTAGAAAGTATATTTTCCCGATTGTCGGCTTGTTGCTGTTGATCCTTCAATTTAATTTAAACGCATTGGCTGTAGATGATTTCAATTCGTTGAAACCTAAAGTTACGCCGATCAAGGAGGTATTTCTTGATTTCGATGAAGAGCAAATCACACTGCTCGGGAGCGGCTTTGATAAAGGAATTGTGGATTCCGTGCAGCTCGGGCTTTTCGGGGCTCTTAATATAGTCAGTGTATCTCCGACAGAGATTGTCGTCGATTTCCCGGCGGGCGGCTTACCGGACGGCGATTTTCTTATTACCTTGAAAATAGTCAAAAAGGACAAGAAGGGAAAGGAGAAAGAAACTTACCTCGAATACTATGACATCAGCGTCGGGACGGGAGGCGGAGACGGCTCCGAAGGGCCTCCGGGGCCGGAAGGGCCGGCTGGACCACAGGGACCTCAGGGTGAACAGGGACCTCAAGGGCCGCAAGGTGAGAAGGGCGACAAAGGTGACCAGGGAGAAAAAGGAGATACGGGTGATG
>CADEFK010000165.1 GCA_902826595.1 uncultured bacterium
GTTACATCAAGTTCCTCAAGTCCTTCTACCTCATTGAATATATAAGCAGGAAGGCCGTGCTCAGGGCCGCCGAGCATACCGAGGAAACGAACCCGTACCTGTCATCGAGATTCATTTCGTGCGCGCGCATGGAAGAAGGCCACGCCGAGATCGCGCTCGGAGACCTCGCCGGAATGGAGGCCGGGGGAGTGGGCCTCGACCGGATTCCGCTTGCCGGGGAATACGAGAAATTCCTTCTCGAAGAGGCCGACAGATTCCCGCTCGGTATCCTCGGGCATTCGTACCTGTTCGAGAACGCGTCCGGGATAATGTTCCCCGGGTATAAAGAGCCACATTACCCGTCGAGATTTATCGAGGTGCACGCGAAGGAGGACCCGGGGCATTCTATCGCGATAAAGAAGACCGTGAGGAAGATCGAGCCCGAGCTCGGCGTGGATCAGAAAAGCGAGATCGCCGGGTTCGCCCGCACAAGCGGGGAGTTTTTTCTGAGGGTGTTCGGCAGTATCGGGAGCTGACGGGTTATTCGGCTCCGTAAAAAGTTCCTCAGCACCATGCAAGCTTCAAACGCGTAATTTACAGCTCGGCAGTCTCTTTTATCTTCGGAAGGGTGAGGTCCCAGCCTGTTTCCGCATCCGCGAGGCGGCTTTTACCGTTTACCACTCCCGCGAAATCGCCCTGTGTTACCGAGAGCGTCGTTGAGCCGTTCCCGGCGGTCAGCTTAATAGTTACCGTCGTATAGTTGGAGGGCGTGTCCTCGATGCCGGAGTTCGGATCGAAGACCGTGAACTTGAAGAGCCTCTCCCTGTCGAGAACGAGAAGTATCCCCTTTACATAAATTACACCGTCCTTGACGCCTCTCCATAGGAGGGGGCTCCCGATTTCCCAATCCGAGATCACCTCGCAGCCGAACATGTATTTCTTCGTATGCTCCGGGTCGGTGAGTATTTCCCAGACTCTCGACGCGCGGGCCTTGATCGTGAGTGACCTTCTTATGACGAGCTCTTTTGCCATACGTGAGATTTATACCTACAGAGGCGGGGAAAGGCAATAAGAATTGTGCAAACGGATAGTCCAATATGGATTCCCGATGAAGACATTCGGGAATGACAGATTGAATCGCGACAGGACGCCTCAACTACGGTTGGATAAATCGAAGGAGTTGGCGGGACTTGTAGAAACACACAGTGTGTGTGGCGGAGAGGGAGGGATTTGAACCCTCGAAGGAGGTTTAAGCCCCCTTACTCGCTTAGCAGGCGAGCGCCTTCGACCACTCGGCCACCTCTCCCGGAAGATTCTATATACAGGTAATTACGCTGCTTTATTGACAACATATAAAGTAACCAAAGGGGGGGTCAGTGTCAACGAAACGGGGGGAGGGGGGGCAACGGCGCCGTAAAAAGGGAGCGCCGGGAATCTCGTTCTGTTAGGAACCGATTCACGGCGCTCTAGGGGGGGTATGGGGTTATGTCGTTATTTATGCTGTAATGCCTGCTCCTCGATCAGGGCTTTACGGCCCTGATGTCGGCAGCCCGTTTAATTCGGTTAAGCTGCCGACATCAGGAGGCTTGCCTTATCTCAAAAAATGCCGACGTGTTCCCCGGATCCGAAACCAGAACGCCGTCCTGCTTGAGTCCTTCCAGGTGGAGGCGTACGGAGTCGAGCATGAGCTCCTTCGTCTCCTCGAGCGTGTCGCCGACGGCGACGCAGCCGGGGAGGTCCGGGCAGTAAGCCGAATAACAGTCATTCGACTGCTCTATGGTGATTTCATAGTGCTCTTTCTGTATTACTTCCTGTGAATCGAAACAATGCTTGAGAGAGTAGTAGAGGGCGCCTTCGGGAAGCTCTTTGTCCATCTTGCAGTTGATGGTGAGCCTCGACTTCTTGCTTCTTAGCTTGAACTGACGGTGACTTCCGCAAATCCTAACGAGATACCAGCCGTTGTTTTCCACCAGAAACTTTATGACCTCTCTCACTTTCATCTTGCCCATCCTCTCACTAGGTATTTTTTGTACCGCCTTACTGTTCGTCCTTCCTGTACATCAGCACGTTATCGAACTCCTTGCCCGTCATGCGGTTCTCGAGGTACTCGGCGATGGCCTCCTCGATTATCTTCGACTGGCTCGTTCTGGAGACGAATGAGAAGAGCCTTAGTCTCTCGTAGAGGAGCGCCGGGATGTATAGCGACCCTCTGTGCATCTTCTCAGGATTTGCCCGCTGCTGAATGGTTGCCGCTGTCATGCACTCATTATTACATCATTACGTAATGATGTCAATATGGTATTTTGTTAAGTGAGAAAAATAATGCCGGGTGATATCAATCTCACGTGTTCACGGTGGGTTAGGGTTAGAAGCCGGGTATTCCGTGGGCGCGTCGGGCACGGGCTATCGTAGAACATTCGCGCCGGGTCCGGGGCCTGTTCCGGAAGTACGCGGGAAATGCGTGATTTTACGCCGGATCCGGTCTTTGGTTCTTTGTTCCGGGAGAATTTTAATCAATGCTTGGCTCTATGCGTTTTGGAATGAAAGAGAAAGGCTATTATTATTTCTTCTTTTCCTCGATGAAGAGACACACGTAGTGTGTTTTATGGAACGGCAAAGACAATATTTTCTTCTTTGTCTGGATACAAAGAAGCAAAAATCATCCGACTACATAATTTGCTAAAAATCTCATGTTAACGCTAAAATGTTTTAATTCTACCCCAATTAGCGTCACGGCTTACAGAGATGCAAGACTTGTGACATAATTGCTTTAGGCAAGGGCGTCCGATTCCTCTCTTGCTCGGAATCGTCCCCTAAAACATTTTTATACGCGTTAACAATCTATTTTCTTAACGCAAATTCTGTAATGTCGGAAAGAGTAAGGCATAAGATAGATTTCTCGCGCTGCTCGAAATGACAAATCATTTAACAACCCGTTTGTCCTGAGCGAAGTCGAAGGATTGAACGGGTTGGGCTGTGTTTGTTGGTTTGAGCAGAGAAGATTCGGAAGGATCATAAAACACACTATGTGTGTGCGGCGGATAGCATCCGCAGACAGACTGGCGTTATGTTAAGTGCGGAGAATTCCCTCCTAATCTGAGGAGTTTCAGGAGAATCATAGAACACACATTGTGTGCTAGAGCCAGCGGCGGACGCGTTTTTTGTAGTCCGTATATTGAGCGCCGAACTTTTCTTCGAGGTAGAGCTCTTCCCTCGCGATCACGCCCCTGCTCATTATGAATATAAAGACCGGAATGAGGATCATGATCCAGAGGCTGTTGAGGAGCATCGAGACGGCGGCGAGAAAAATTACGAGCGATATGTACATCGGGTTTCTCGTGTAGGAGTAGATACCGTCGGTGACGACAGTCGTCGCGGGCTTCCTCACATCTACATTGGTGCCCGCGCCCTTCATCTTGAAGAACGCCAGGGACACTACGACTGCGGACAAAATCAGGAGCGCCCCGCCCGCTATGTATCTCGCGTTGCCGTCTATGAAGGGGAGGGGCTGTATCAGGTTCGCCGCAAAGCCGGCCGCGATCATGATCAGCACTATAACAGGCGGGGGCGTTATGACTTTCGGATAGTCTCCGGAAGGGGCGGGCTTCCGGACCCGCTTCGTTTTATTCATGCGGGTCCCCTCCGGGCCCGTCATGCCGCTCCTCCATGCCGGGGTGCTGAGGAGGGGGAGGGGGCGGAACGGGGGCGTCGAGCCTGTCTCCGAACCTGTCTCCTTGGAAGCCTTCCATGAGGAACC
>CADEFK010000166.1 GCA_902826595.1 uncultured bacterium
ATATAAGCGGGGCGTCGTGCGCCCAGAAGGTGAGGCCGAAAATGGAGAATTTCCTCTCCCCTATGTTGAGCAGGAGCGCCTGGTTCCCTCCTATTTTTATCCAGGGGAGAACGAGGAAGAAGACGACGAGGAATATCTCCGTGACGGTCCTCAAGCTCCGCCAGATGCCTGAAACCTGTGCCGGAAATATGAAGACCCTCTTCCCCTTTTCATCCATGGTCGCCGGACGCTCGTCCGGCAGGTGTCTCTGGTCGAGTACTTTCATCTTCGCTCTATCATCTGTCCCTGCGGCGCCTTAGCTCCGGGCGGGTTCGTGCCGTGTATGCTGTAAACGTACGCTGCTACGTCTTCCTCCAGGTCTGCCGGTATGACTCCTTTCCAGGGGGGCATGCCCTTGTCCGGTACGCCTTCGTTCATGACTTTAAGTATAGCGGGGATCGACCCGTCGCCTTGTATCCAGTAATCGTCCGTGAGGTTAGGGCCGATGATCCCCTGCCCCTTGTCTCCGTGGCACGGCATGCATTTGGTCATGAACTCCGCCTTGCCCTTCGCTATAGCGTCCGGATTGGAAACGAGCGCCAGATAATCCTCCTGAGTCTTCAGTTCTCCCGCCTCCTCGGTCTTTTCCTGCTCCGCTTTTATGGAGCTCATCTCGGCCGACAGCTCCTCGTCCAGAGTGGGGCCTCCGAACAGCTGGTAATACCCGAAATAAATGACGGCGAATATCACGGTGATATAAAAAGTCATGAGCCACCATCCGGGCAGCGGGTTGTCGAGCTCCCGGATTCCGTCGTACTCGTGGTCTTCGATCAATTTTTCCTTGTCAGGCATTGTTGTCCTCCTTTGTTCCGAATCTCTCATCCTCGAGGGGAAGGCGTTCCATTTCCTCGATCTCCGATTTCGGTCTCTTTATCGCCCAAAGCACGATAGCTACGAAAGCCGAAAGGAATATGATGAGCGCGATGATGATTATCCCGATATCCGTAAAGTAAGAGAGGGCTATTTGTTTGATGTTGCCACCCCCTGCTGGGAGGTTTTCTTACCCAGACTCTGCATGTATGCTATGATCGCTATGACTTCAGTGTCCTTGACGGACTCGAGCGACGGGTCCTGAGTGAGGAGGCCCTCGTAAATCACGGCCGCCTGCTTCTCGGCGTTAATATCGGCGTTCGAGACGTCCTCGTCGTTATAGGGTACGCCGAGCATCTTCATGACGCTCAGCTTCTTCCGAAGTATGTTGTAATCGATCTTCTCCGCGGCGAGCCACGGGTATGCGGGCATTATCGACTTGGGCGTGATTACGCGCGGGTCGATCATATGACGGAGGTGCCACATATCCGGGTATTTGCCTCCCACCCTTGCGAGATCCGGGCCCGTTCTCTTCGACCCCCACTGGAAAGGGCGGTCGTACATGGATTCCTCGAGCGTGGAGTTAGCTCCGTACCTCAGCACGTCGTAAGGGAGTTTTCTGATCATCTGCGAATGACATACGTAGCAGCCTTCCTTTATATAGATATCCCTGCCTGTGAGCTCAAGGGGCGTGTAAGGCTCGGTCTTGGCAGTCTGCGGCAGGTATTTATAGATCGCGAGCGTAGGCACGATTTCGATTATCGAACCCGCTAGTACGGCCAAGAACAGCAGGACCGTGAAGATAACGGACAGGGCTTCGAGCTTCCTGTGCCCGGTGCCGATATCAGTAACGTCCCGGGAGCGTGCGGGTACCTCGACAGCCATCGCCTTTTCACCCCTGGGCGCCCTTGCGATCGTTATCCATACGTTGTAAATGAGCAGCAGGAACCCCGCCAGGAACAGCACGCCGCCCGCGAACCTCACATAGTAGAGCGGGACTATTCTCATCACCGTCTCGACGAAGTCCGGATATACGAGCTGACCGTTCTCCCCGATGGCTCTCCACATGAGGCCCTGCGTGATTCCGCTCGCCCACATGGATATATAGTAGAGGAGTATGCCGAGAAGCCCTATCCAGAAGTGCCAGTTCATCAGCCTCTGACTGTACATATTCGTATTCCAGAGCCTCGGCACGAGATAGTATATGATCCCGAACGTGAGGAACCCGTTCCACCCGAGCGTACCCCCGTGTACGTGGCCGATTATCCAGTCGGTGTAATGCGCGAGGGAGTTGACCGATTTTATGGAGAGCAGGGGTCCCTCGAAGGTCGACATGCCGTAGAACGTGATCGCTACGGCGAGGAATTTGATTATGGGGTCCGTGCGGAGCTTGGTCCACGCGCCCCTAAGCGTTAGTAGGCCGTTAATCATACCGCCCCAGCTTGGCGCCCAGAGCATCAGGCTGAATATCATCCCGAGCGTCTGCGCCCAGTCGGGGAGAGCCGAGTTAAGCAGGTGATGAGGGCCCGCCCAAATGTAGATAAATACGAGGGACCAGAAATGGACTATGGAAAGTCTGTAGCTGTATATAGGCCTGTTCGCGGCCTTGGGCACGTAGTAGTACATGAGCCCAAGGAATGGAGTCGTGAGGAAGAACGCGACGGCGTTATGGCCGTACCACCACTGAACCAGCGCATCCTGTACTCCAGCATAGACGGGATAGCTCTTGAGCATGGCAACCGGGATCTCGATCGAATTTACTACGTGGAGGAGCGTTACGGTCACTATCGTCGCGATATAAAACCATATCGCCACGTAGAGGTGACGGACCCTCCTAATCGCTATTGTACCGAAGTAGTTGACCGCGAATACGACCCAGACGACCGCGATGGCTATGTCGAGGGGCCATTCGAGCTCGGCGTACTCTTTGCCGTGAGAATAGCCGAGGGGGAGCGTAATGAGGGCGCCCACAATGATCAGCTGCCATCCCCAGAAATGAAAATTGCTGAGGAAGTCCGAGAAATTCCTCGTCTTCAGGAGCCGCTGCGTCGAATGGTATATGCCGGCGAAAATTATATTGCCGCCGAACGCGAAAATAGCCGCATTCGTGTGGAGCGGCCTGATCCTGCCGAACGTGAGCCACGGAAGCTCCAGGTTCGCGGGCCAGTAAGCGAGCTGAAGCGCCGCAAGCAGTCCGACTATGAAAGCCGCCGCCCCCCAGAATATCGTCGCATAAATAAATTTCTTGACGATCTCGTCGTCGTAATAAATCTTTTCTGAAATAGCGGCGTTACCCGCTCTGCCCTCACTCATGTGCCCGTTTCCTCCTTAGCTTGTTGATTCTTTTTATCCGTATCGTAATCGTCCAGCAGCATCCTGTGACCCGGCGTATCGAGGTCGTCGTACTGACCCTTTCCCGCGGCCCAGATAAAAGCGCCGAGGAAAACGAGCGCGATCGCTATGGAGACACCCAGCGTCAGGAAAATAATATTCATGCCCGCGCTCCTCCCTCACGTGTCCTCGTCTTGTGCTGACCGTAAAGCGAGGAGGCGATGAGCAGCACGGAGCTGAGCGGCATGAGCACGGCGGCGGCCAGAGGATCGATAAAACCCATGAGAGCGAAAGCCCCCGCCGCGACATTGTATGTTATGGAGAAGGCGGTATTCCTTCTTACCGTATCGCGTATCACTGCGCCGTGGTCTATCAGGGTCAGGATCGTGAACAAGTCGTTCTCCAGTATGTAGGCGTCCGAGACCTTCATGCTCTCCCCGACGCTCCCCTGTATCGCCACGCCCGCGTCGGAAGACGAGATCGCCCCCGCGTCGTTTAGCCCGTCCCCGATCATCATGGACCTTCCGCGCTTCCGGACGACCTC
>CADEFK010000167.1 GCA_902826595.1 uncultured bacterium
GCGGGGAGCCGTATACGAACGCGAAGGCCGAGGTATTGACCGGTGTGGGGTGCCGGGTCGTAAACCGTTACTCGATGGCTGAATTAGGAAATATAGGCATTGCGTGCGCGACTCCGTGGGAGTTCGACGACGTGCATTTATTCACGGACAAAGTCGCCGTGATACATCGGGAGAAGCGGCTGAGCGCGGGCGACCTCAGCGTCCGGGCGCTCGTATACACGACGATCCTGCCGAGCTCTCCCAAGCTCATGCTCAACGTGGAGAGCGACGATTACGGATCGCTCGAGGTCAGGGAATGCGGATGCCCGTTGGGCCGGGTCGGGTTTACGACTCATCTGTCCGGAATAAGAAGCTACGAAAAACTCACGAGCGGCGGAGTGACATTCCTCGGGACCGAGCTTCTACGGCTGATCGAAGAGGTGCTGCCGAAACGCTTTGGCGGACACCCCACCGATTATCAGCTAGCCGAAGAAGAAAAGGGCGGGATCCCCAAGGTCAATATAATCGTCAGCCCGCGTGTGGGCGGCGTCGATGAAAACGCCGTAGTGTCGGCCATTCTTCAAACCCTCCGCGAATACCCAGGAGGTGACGTAATGTCCGAGCGGTGGGAACAGGGCAGGACACTGCGGGTGGTCAGGCGCGAGCCGTACACTACGTCCTCCGCTAAAATACTGCCGCTTCATATAATCAGGAACTAAACAAACGATGCGCCGGTCAGCGGCGGCAGCCCGGGACAGCCCCGGGTTAACCGGGTATCTCTGCCGACAATCCCTCTGGACTAGAGGGGATTAATTTGTTTTAATGTAGCTTGTAGCGGGTGCGTAGTTTATAGCCCGCCGAGACAGGGGGATATTGAAATGAGAAAGGCATTTATCGCACTGATAGTTATACAGCTTTTTGCCGCGGGCGCGGGCGCTCAGGCGCCTGACGAGACCAAAGCCGTGAAGGATATAAATCTCAGGTTCCAGGTGCTCCTATACAGGCTCTACGAGCTTTCGAATATGAATCTTCCCAAGGGAACGAACGCCGCGAACGGGACCTGGAGGGACAAGGTCGCGGCCGACCCGAAGCTCGAGAACCTGTATAAGTTCCCTGTTACCGGCCTTACGGGCGACGCGGCGAAGCTCGCCGAGGTGTTCGGCGTATTCTACGCCGGCACGTACCAGGCATTCACGGATAACCCCAATCTCGACGCTACCTGGACCGGCAAAGGCTCCATATACAGGGCGGCGCTGGGAGAGGCGGGGGAGAAGGTGTACGGCATCAGCTTCAATATTTTGCAGTCGGCGGGCGGTGACGAAGCCGAAAACAAGAAGTTCGCCACCGAGGCGCGGAACTCAGCGCGGGCGCTCATCAGGACCATAGACAAGAACGGGCCCGCGACGAGCGGCACGTTCGCGAACAAGCGGATAGCGGTTTCCGCTTACAAGGCTGCGAGCCATGCGCTTCAAAAGCTCGACCAGCTCTTTATGGGGGACTACAGCGGTCCGGGCGGGCCCGGGGCGAAGGTAATGAGGCAGGTGTTCTCCGAGATAACGACCATACCGACCGCGCTAGAAGGGCCGTGGCTCTCGCCGGCCTGGCAGCTCCAGTTCCAGTACGTGTGCCTCACGGGCTCGATAGTGATGGAAAAGGTTTCGCCGCCCGAAAAAAACTGAGCTCGCGGAATGCTGGATGCTTCGTGTTCTTCCCGGCCGCGGGGCTACTTCTTTTCGGCCGGAGCCGCATTAGACAGGCAGGAGAAATATTCCTTCAATGCGGAATTCCTGTTTGCGGCCGGCACGCTGTCTGACTCCGTGACCAGCACCGACGCCTTGAGCTTGAATTCGTCGTTTATCTCGCCGTCGTAGTCCTTGAGCGATTCCGTCAGCTGCTTTGTGAGCTCGGGGTCGAACCCCTGGCTCTGGGCGCATCCTGCCGACGCGTTCTCGGGGTCGGGCACCTTCGAGAACTTGACCTCGTCTCCCTTCCAGAAGCATCCGGACATTAAGCAGACGACGCAAATCAGGGCGATCAAGGTGAATAAGCCGGCTCTATTCGGGCGAGTTATTTTCATAGTCCAATTCTACAGAAATCTCCGGGGTTGTAAAGGTCGGGAAACCGCTGCCCGCTTTATTATTGCGCCACGGAGCTTTCGAGGCACGAGATGTACTGCTGAAATACTGCGTCATTCTCGGAGGGCTGCACGTTCTCCGACTCAGCGATGTCCTTGCTCGCCTTTTCCTTGAACGAGCCGGTTATCCGGCCGTTCGTATCCCTGAAAGCGGCGGCAAGCGACATTATCACCGCGCCGTCGAGGCCGAGGTTCTCGGCGCACGTGGCGGACACCTCGCCGGGGTCGTACACTTTGCCCGGTTCTGCTGTGGTTGTGGCGCATGCGGCGGATAACGCAACCAGGCAAGCTATGATTGCCGTATTGAATAGTGAGATGTTCTTTCGCATCACCATTCCTTCTCAGGAAATAATACAGCCGGTGAGGGGCTTGTAAATACCGGGAAGTACGCGGAACGAATCCTGGATTCTTCTCTTGTCTCTCTCCGGAAGCCGGGCAATATCTGCGCAAACTTTTACGGAGTTATGAACCCGTTGCAGTCGAGGACGAATTCTTCACCGCCGATTGTAATTACGCCGTCGGGCGTTCCCTGAAACACACTGCCTTCGACGTCCTCTCCGACAGGGGTGCCGTCGACGGTCTCTATGATAATGGTCGCAGTATCGGCGTCGATCACCGGTCCGTTAAATATGTCCTCACATTCGAGCGTGAAGCAGTCGGTGTCCGTGCAGTTATCGCCGAAGACAAATGTTGTGGTATCGATTACCTCGGCCGGGGCTACGGTATCGTCGACGATATCGCAGAAATAAGGGAGGCAGACGGATCCGGCAAGGCTCGCCGCGGGGCAGCTTAGATCGACATCGAACGTGCCGTCGCATTCCGGAGGGAACCCTGTGGGCGCGGGCGTGGGGGTAACCGAAGGGCCGCCGTGTCCGCCGCTGTTACACCCTCCTGTTACCATGAGGGCTATAATTGCTACCGAGGAAATTAGGACTATCATCTCCGCAGTGCGGTTTATCAATGAGTCCCCTGCGTTTTTCATGTCCAACCCCCGCTGAACGGGTAGTTTGAGAAATACAATCAATAAGCAATCGAATAATTAATTATAACTTGGTCATTGGTGGTTGTTCAAGGCGGAGAGGTTGATATTTCAAAAATTCGCTAATTTCCGCAATTTTGGCGGGGTTTTGACAATAATTGTCATTTTCCCCGTTCCAGGGTGCTAATTTTTGCCAAGATAGTTAGAGATATCGGACACTTAAGGGGTATTGTCCATGGCATGGGAATTGCCTGATTCTAGTAGGGGAAGCTTTACTGTTCGGTAGTCCCCGACGGATCAGGCATGGAATCAGGAATACGGACTCTTAATTCGGAAGGCGCGCAGTTCCCGAAAGGGCTGTTCATAACGGTCCTTTCGCTGAGCGTCCTCCCCTTCGTGCTTTCGCTCCTCGGCGCCGATTTCAGGATGAGATACCTCGAAGTGACGGAGGCTTTCCGTATAACGGTCACGGCCGCTATCCTCGTCTCGCTTTTCACCGGCACTCTCTGCCTCGCGCATTACGCCCTTGAGAGGAACAGGATCACGTTCATTCTCGGCGTATCCCTCATAGGCACGGCCGTG
>CADEFK010000168.1 GCA_902826595.1 uncultured bacterium
AGGATAAACAAATAGTCTTTCACCCTATTTATTTATCTCTGTAATTCGCGGCTGGACCACTCCTACTTCCCCAATCCCTGGCGCTTTCCTCGCGCTCAATGCATAATATAATGTCTTCGGAGGCACTCATATGAAATTCGGAATTTCCATGTTCCCTGCGGATTACGCCATACACCCGGCAGAGCTGGCCCGCGAGGTCGAGGGCCGGGGCTTCGAATCCCTCTGGATGCCTGAGCACACACATATCCCGGCGAGCAGACGGACTCCCGCGCCCGGAGGCGGAGACCTGCCGAAACATTACTGGCACACGTACGACCTCTTCGTCGCCCTTACCGCGGCGGCCACGGCTACGACGCGCCTCCGCATCGCGAGCGGTATCTGCCTCATCATCGAGCGCGATCCCATCATCACGGCGAAGGAAGTCGCGAGTCTCGACAGCCTCTCGGGCGGCCGATTCATATTCGGCATAGGCGGAGGATGGAACGCGGAGGAGATGGCCAACCACGGCACCGATTTCAAAAAGCGGTGGCGCGTGATGCGCGAAAGGGTCCTCGCCATGAAGGAGATAGGGACGAAAGACGAGGCCGAGTATCACGGGGAATTCGTCGATTTCGATAAAATATGGTCTTTCCCGAAACCGCTACAGAAACCGCATCCCCCGATACTCATAGGCGGCTCGGGCCCGACGACGTTCGACCGTGTAGTCGAGTACTGCGACGGCTGGATCCCCGCCGGTATCGATCCCAAAACAATGCCGGATAGAATGAAGGAGCTCCGAAGAAAGGCCGAAGACGCCGGGCGTAACCCTGAAGAGATATCCGTCACATTTGTAATATACGGTAATCCGGATCAGGAAGCCGTTGACGCACTCAGTAACGCGGGAGTCGAACGAGTCGTCCTCGCCGTACCACCCGGGGATAAGAACGCGGCTCTGCCCGTTCTGGATAAATACGTAAAACTCACACGCGCGCACACGTAGTGCGGCACACAATGTGTGCTCATAAACAATCCTTCCCAAATTCCCCTTTCATCCGCGCACCGAGTGGTTACACTTAATATGCATGAGCGGACCGATAATATTCGCATATACCACACTCGTCTTTTTTGTGACGGCTATGTGCTTCCCCGGACTCCCCGCTGCAAAGGACATCAAGGACCAGGTGATGAAAGAAACGGTGCTCGACGAGCAGATACGGGCATTCTGCGCGCTCAGGTGCGTCGGCAACGAGAGACAGGGAACGCTCAAGAGCCTCACCGTAGACTCTGCAGGGAAAGACCTCTACTCCGTCTTCGGAATAGCCGCTCTCAGGAACAAACAGGTGGTGAAGGGCCCGTTCGAATACGTGATCTTCGACCACACCGTATACGTAAGCTCGCGCGGGATGCTCAATTCGGACACCTGCATGCTCAAGGTCGAGGACGCTAAGGTCGATAACGACTACCGCGGCATCTTCACCGATATGCTCCGCTCGGAATCAGACGTCGTCGGCAAGAGCTTCAAAATCCCCGACTGCAAACGCTTCATCGAATAGCGCGCACACGTAGTGTGTTTCTATGATGCTACCGAAACACCTCAGCTTAAATCAGCAGCGAAGCCCCATCCGTTCGTACTGCTTGCGGCACGTCTCCCGAAGGCTTTGAGCCGCAGGGTGATCCGGCGCAGCCTTTTATCATCCGAAGATTTCTCGCCAATCGAAGCCTTAGCGGAGTCCGAAGCACAGGAGGATGGCGAAGCCTGGAGCTTGTCGAAGGACGAATCCCCGCCATTCACGCAATAGGCGGCTGGCGCCGCCCATGGACGAACTCGAACGCGGGCACGGCTAGAGCCGCCCCTATGAGCGGCGCGGCCAGGTAAATCCAGAGCCCCGCGATATGAAACGATACGAGCGCGGGCGCAAGCGACCTCGCCGGGTTCATCGAAGCCCCCGACACAGGCCCCCCGAACATCGCTTCGAGCCCCACGGCGGCCCCTATCGCGATCCCGGCCATTACGCCCTTCTCTTTGCTCCCCGCGGACACGCTCAGTATCACGAACATCAGGAAGAACGTGAGCAGTATCTCGAGCGCGAACGACTGCATCCGTGTCCCCGAGGGCAGCGTCGCTCCCAGGTCCGTTCCCCAGCCGAAGAGGAGCGCGAGAGCGAGGCTCGCGGCTATTGCCCCCGCGCACTGGCTCACGACGTACGGGGCCACCCTGGCTCCGGGGAACCTGCCCGCCATCCAGAACCCCAGCGTCACCGCGGGGTTGATGTGCGCCCCCGACACGTCGCCGATAGCGTATATGACGGCCATTACCGTAAGCCCCCCCACGGCCGCTACCCCCGCGTGCGTGATGACGCCCGCGTAGAGGTCGTTCACTACAATCGCCCCCGTGGCGGTGAAGACGAGAAAAAACGTCCCCAGCCCCTCCGCGAAATATATACGCATGGACTCCTTCATACCCGGCCCTCCGTTCATTCGGCATTGTGATAGTTATCTGGGACGCCGCCGCATTATCCGCGCGGCGCGCGGTGATTTTAATAATACAGGGAACCCCGATCAGACAGCTCGAAGTCCGCCCTTCTTATCCTTCAGTTCGACGTCGGCCGCCCATCCCGCGACCTTTTCCTTTATCCTGTTCCTCAATTCCCTCACCCTCTCCATGACCTCGGCGTCGGTCCCCGTGAATTTTGAAGGATCGGGGAAGCTCCAGTGCAGCATCTCCCTGCACCCGGGGAATATCGGGCACGATTCGGCCGAGGTCTCGTCACAGACGGTTATGACGTAAGTGTAATAACGCCCCTGCTTGAGCAGGTCGAACGCGGATACGGTTTTTTTCCCTGATATGTCTATCCCCTCTTCCCGGAGGGCGGCCGCGGCGTATGGGTTCAGGGTCCCCGGCTCCAGCCCCGCGCTTTCGACGTCGAACCTGTCCCCCGCGATTTTTCTGAGCAGCTCCTCGGCCATCTGGCTCCGGGCTGAATTATGCACGCATATGAAAAGCACCCTGTGTTTCATCATGACCTGCTCTCCTTCCTGCAGAACGAGATAAATGACTCCGCCTCTATAAGCGAGCTGCGAGTGCAGCACTCCGAGAACAGAAAAGTAAGAATATCCTCGAGAGCGCTAGCCTCGGCCCTGTAACGCAGGAACTGGCTCTCCCTCTTCACGCCTGCAAGCCCCGCCGTCCTGAGCTTTTCGAGGTGATGAGAGAGCGTCGAGCCCGGAATTCCAAGCTCCGACTGTATGTCCCCCACCACCATGCCTTCGGGATGCGAGGCAAGGAGAAGCCTCATTATCATGAGCCTGTGCTCGTTCCCCATCGCCGATATCATATCCGCCAGGCGGGACACGCTCTTTTTCTGCAGCCTCAGTTTCATATTTCTATTATAGTAGAAATATAGTAATATGCAAGCAAACGGCAGGGGCGGTGCGTGGCGTGCGCTCATATACAATCCTTCCCAACCTTTTCTGCCCTGCCCGCAGTGTCTTTGCGAGGAACAGTTCTCGCGATTGTAGATGTTAAATAATTCGAGGCTGGAATTCTCCTGGATAACATGTGAAGTGGGGCTGTATTTCCCGACATTCACGGAATCGTCGGTCCAACACTATTATTGCCCGCTGTTTTAGCAGCGGGC
>CADEFK010000169.1 GCA_902826595.1 uncultured bacterium
GCGTCGGCGATTTCGCGGACTTCCGCGTGGGGGTACGCGCGCTTCCACATATCTAAAACATTCGGCGTAAGCACCGGGTCGAGCATCCCCCACACTATGAGCACGGGAATGTTTCCGAAGATGCCGAGATTCTTCTCTATCGCCGCCATGTCGTCCCACGACGGGTCGCCTTCGCCGACCGGGATGTCCCTCGACCAGCAGAGGAGCGCTCTCCGGGATTCGGGCGTGGGGAAGGGGGCCAGGTAAGCATTCATTACATCGGGAGTTATTTTCTCAGGGTAATTCACGGTCCCGGCGATCGCGCGGCCGACGTAACCGTTTTTCTCGAGGACGAACTGCTCCCCGCGCTGGGACCTTATCATCTCGACCAGCTTCGGGAATGGCGCTCCGGGCCAGCGTGCGAAAGCCCATGTGTTCGTGAGCACGAGCCGCTTGATGAGCTCCGGGCGTCTCACGGCGAATCCCAGTCCGACCGGACCTCCCCAGTCGTGAACGACGAGCGTGATGTCCGTGAGGCCGAGCGAGAGGACGAGCGCTTCGAGATTCGCCACATGATGGCGGAGCAAATAAGGATATGGGTCGGCGGGGGTGTCTGATTTGCCCATGCCCATGTGGTCGGGGACGATGACGCGGCGCCTGGCCGATAATGCGGGAATGAATTTCCTCCAGAGGTAGCCCCACGCCGGGTCGCCGTGGAGCATAAGCACGGGCTCGCCCCGGCCTTCGTCGATATAATGGATATCGAATCCGCCCGCGCCTGAGAAGCGGGGGGTGAAGGGGTACGCGCCGCCGAATGTTTCGTCTCTCAAGCCGGGCATGACGGTAGTACGATACCTTATATATATGAAAGGTGTCCATGGGGGTGGGGTGACGGGCCGTCTTAGTCCGGCGGCTTCAGCCTGGAACAATGCAGTAATTGTCTTCCGGGAAGGGGTGTTCGATCCACCTCGCGGTTGCGCGGGCTACGTCCCCGCCGAAATGAATCGCGACTATCCTGAGCGACATGTCGATGCCCGACGATATGCCTGCCGATGTGATGATCCTGCCGTCCTCGACGAACCTCACCCCCTCCTCTACCTTAACCCCGGGGAACGAATCCCGGAGGCGGTCTATCGATGCGGAGTGCGTCGTTGCGGTGCGCCCGTCGAGGACCCCGGCCCCGGCCAGCAGGAACGCCCCTGTGCATACCGAGGCGAGCGTCTTGACTTCGTCCGCGCGGGAGCGGATGAACCTGAGTATGACGGGGTTGTGATTCTCAAGGCGTTCGCCCATGCCCCCCGGGACGACGAGCACGTCGAGGGGCGGGCATTCGTCGAAGGAGCAGTCCGGGGCCGCGAGCATCCCGCCGAATGTTTTCACGGGCTCGCCGTCATGAGCGATAAGGAGGATATCGACAGGGGTTCTTCCGGCGAACCTCCGTTCCTCGTCGAGTCTGACCTGATTGAATACCTCGAGCGGGCCCGTGAAATCCAGGTCGTCCACGTTGTCGAATATCAGTATGCCCGCCCTCAGTCTCTTGTTCATTGTCCTCTTCTTCTTAAGCGTGAAAGGGCCCGCCGTCGATTGCTTCGACCCGTCCGCGGGTCCGTATGGACGGCCCTTCGAGGGGATAATATTATGTCGGGCGCGGGTGGGAGATGCAAGTGGGGGATGCGGCTGATTTAGGCGGAGGAGGTATGGGAGGATTGTATATGAGCGCACATTGCGTGCCGCAAATTCTATAATGCCGGGGAGAAAGAATGCGTGCTTCGACAAGCTCAGCACGAACGGGTTTTCTTTGATTGGACTGTGGTACCTCATACCCGAAACCTCCTCCAAGGTCGAAATCGTTGGCCGCGATGATTATTGCGGGGATACTTCCTCGCCCGGACCGGAGAGGA
This sequence comes from uncultured bacterium, assembly GCA_902826595.1. Lineage (GTDB taxonomy): Bacteria > Desulfobacterota_D > UBA1144 > Nemesobacterales > UBA2774 > 2-12-FULL-53-21. Next base: position 1,881 of record CADEFK010000169.1, read on the forward strand.
GGTATTTGATCGCGTCCGACGAGCGGGCGGGCGGGAGCTTGAGGGTCTCGGAATATAGATCGGCGATGGCGAAGCAGACCTTCTTTTTCTCCTCGTCAGTAAGCTCCGTCTGCGCCGTGTAGTCGATCTCGGGCCCGAACTTCGCGACCACGTTCGACGAGATGCGGCCGACGTCCTTCTTGGCCTGCTTCACGTCCGTGAGCTCGGCGGGCTCCGTGTTGGCGGACCTGATAATAAGCGCGATCGCGCGTAGCACTTCGTCCTGCTCCTCGGGGGTCATTAGCTGCCACATACACTGTTCGTTGCCGTTTATGAGCTCGACGCAGCAATCGGGGTCGTTATTCCCGGCCTTTTGGAAGACGCTTATGAAGGAAGCGATGAAAGCCGAGGTCGCATCGGGCGAGGCCAGGGGCAGATCGTTCTGCAGGAGAGCCGCGAGAGTCATGCCGTTCTCGGATATTATGTCGTCCACGCTGCCGCCCCTGATAATCGCCGACTTGGTGTCGGAGAGTATCCTGCTATACAGGTCCGGGTAGAACTCCTTTATCTCCGGGAACGCGGGTACCTCGAGTATGCTCGACTCCGCCGTAAGGTAGTCGTAGAGCCTGACCGTCAGCGGGTAAGCCCAGAAATAGATTACGAGCACCGCGGCTATGACCGCCAGGGTTTTAATGACAGCGCGCATCGGATTCACCTTGCCTCAGGGGAGTTGTGCTTTTGCTTCTCTAATGATTATACGCGTATATCGGGGGAGTGTGAAATTGGGGGGGATTGGGTAGTGGGTCAATTTCAAATTTATGGGTGCGGGAAGGGGAAGTGAGAAATTGAACAATTGAATAATCAATAATTATATCGTATTATGGACTTAAGCTGTCTTTAAAGGAGGATAGTAAAATGTTCAAGTTCCGTGCTTTCTCCACAATTTTACCCATCTTATTTATTTCTGTTCTTATTAGCTATAAAGCAAACGCTCAAACCTTCTTGCCTGTCGGGCCGCAGACAAATGTACCTATTAACACTGTAATCGGGGGCGGATGGACCGAGTGTTACCGGGATACCTATAATATTGAAATGGATGCCGACACAGTGCTATCGCAATGTCCCGGTGAACTGTTGATGCTGTCCTGTCTTCCAACCGGAAGCGATACCCTGACCCTGCTTGCCCAAGGCCAACGGAGCGACGTCACTTTTGATACGGGTAATGATAATAACGACGTTCTACACGTAGCCAACGGTGTCGGCTGGTATTTTAACAACACTGGCTCGAGCGAAGCGGGATCCTCATGGGGATTTGTCAGAGCAGGGGACAGCGTAAGAAAAAACAATTGCGATCTTGATAGCAGTGGCGCAAACGATGAAAGGCTGTGCTGGCACTTGCATGGTAATGGGGGATATCGATGCGGAGAGACACGGGGCATAAATAGTTCGGTAGACTTTGAGCGCATTGTTTATATGCCCTCGCTTCCCCCGGCCATCCCCACTCTCTCAGAATGGGGGATGATTTCCGCCTTCGTTGGATTAGGGCTGATAGGGGTGTTGTTCGCGGTGAGAAGGAAGAGGGCGGCTCTGAATTCGTAGGAACAATAAACGAAAAAAGAAAAAGTTAAAGGCTGGGCAAACCCCTTTCTTCCGGTATGGAGGAAAGGGGCTTTTTTTTGAACACGGATAGGAGAAAGGCCGTTTTATTTGATCCTTCTTTTCCTTCTTGGAGTCAGACATTTAGCGCAACGGATGT
>CADEFK010000170.1 GCA_902826595.1 uncultured bacterium
GTAAATTGAGAGTTAGGCGTCGAGTCGATATAATCTAGTCATCCATGCCCGCTGAAACCCCCATGCTGAAGCAGTATCTGGCGATGAAAAAGGAATACCCGGACTCCATACTCTTTTTCAGGCTCGGGGACTTTTACGAGATGTTTTATGAAGACGCGAAGATCGCCTCAAGGGTCCTGGGCATTACGCTTACATCCAGGAACAAATCGGACAAGAATCCGGTCCCGCTCTGCGGAGTGCCTCATCACAGCGCGGAGCCTTATTTGGCGAAGCTCTTAAAGAGCGGGCATAAGGTCGCGATTTGCGAGCAGATCGAGGACCTCAGGTCAGCGAAAGGGGTGGTGAGACGGAAGGTCGTGAGGGTGCTCACCCCGGGGGCCGTGCTCGATTCGGAGAATCTCGATTCGAAGTCGAACAATTATCTGGCGAGCGTTTATGCGGGGAACACCGCATACGGTCTCGCTTATGCGGATATTTCGACCGGGCTCTTCAGGACTACGGTATTAAATACCATCGAAGAGCTCATGGACGAGATTTCTCTGTTAGAGCCCAAGGAGGTGCTCCTGCAGGAGGTATCGGACGATAAGCGCTCCCTGGGCGCTTCGTTCGAGAAGTCGTCCAATCCCCTTCTCACGCTGCTCGACTCATGGGTGTGGGACACTGACCGCTCGCGGGGGCTTCTCCTCGAGCACCTTTCCTCAAGCTCGCTCGAGGCGTTCGGGCTCGAAAGTAAACCCGAGGCGGTATCCGCGTCGGGGGCGCTTATACAGTATTTAAGGGATACGCAGATGGAGGATATGCCTCCGCTCGATGCGCCTCTATATTACGAGAAATCGGATTTTCTGCTCATCGACGACTCGTCGAAGAAAAACCTCGAGCTGCTGAAGTCCTCAGGAGGCGATACGGAGGGGTCCCTCCTCTGGGTGCTGGATGAAACCATGACGGCGATGGGCGGGAGACTCATCAAGCGATGGATAAATTACCCGCTGCTTGATAAAGGGAAGATAGAGGAGAGGCTCGATGCGGTGGAGGAGCTCAAGAGGAAGGCGGCTGTGAGAGGGGAAGTAAGGGGCGCTCTCAAAGAGATAGGCGATATAGAGAGGCTGATCGGAAGGATAGCGACCTCATCGGTGAGGCCGAGGGATCTGGGATCGCTTCGCGACTCCTCTCAATATATAACGAGAATAAAGTCCGCGCTCGGCGGTTCGGGCGCTCAGGCATTAAAAAATATCGCCGAAAGTTTGGATGATCTGAACGATCTCAGGGAAACCCTCGAAAGGACGCTCGTCGGGGAGCCTCCCATAACGGCGCGGGACGGCGGAATGATAAGGGAAGGGGTGAGCGGCGAGCTCGACGAGCTCCGGTCCCTGAGGCGGGACGGGAGGAAGTGGATCGCTGAGCTCGAGGCGAGGGAGAAAAGCGCCACCGGAATTAACTCGCTCAAAGTGAGCTATAACAGGGTGTTCGGATATTACATAGAGGTTTCAAATGCAAACCGCGCGCCCGTTCCCGATAGATTCATCAGGAGGCAGACGCTCGCAAACGCCGAGCGGTATGTCACGGAGGAGCTAAAAGAGTATGAAGAGAAGATCCTGGGGGCGGAGGACAGGATTCTCGAGCTCGAAAAGGAGCTCTTCGAAGACCTTAGAAACAAAGTTGCACGGGAATCGGATAGAATCAGGCGAGCCTCGTCCCTGATAGCCGATATAGACGTGCTGTGCTCGCTCTCCGAAGCGGCCGAAAAATACTTATATGTGAGACCTGAGCTTGCCGAGTCCGGGATCATAGAGCTTAAGAACAACAGGCACCCGGTCGTCGAGAGAATGGACCTGGGGGAGCGTTTCGTGCCGAACGACATCAGGTGCGATACGGATGAAAACCAGCTCCTTATAATCACGGGCCCTAACATGGCGGGTAAATCGACCCTTATCAGGCAAGTCGCACTGTCCGTGATAATGGCGCAGATGGGGGGCTTCGTTCCGTCGTCGCACGCGAAGATAGGGATCGCGGACAGGATATTCACCAGGGTGGGCGCTTCGGACAACCTCGCGAAGGGGCACTCGACATTCATGGTGGAGATGGTCGAGACCGCCTACATACTGAGACACGCGACCGACAGGAGCCTCGTCATACTGGACGAGATAGGCAGGGGGACAAGCACATTTGACGGAATGAGCATAGCATGGGCGGTCGCCGAGTACCTTCACGACAGGGGGACTATGACACTCTTTGCGACGCACTACCACGAGCTCGCCGGGCTTGCTGTGTCAAAACGGAGAACTAAAAATTACAACGTATATGTAAAAGATAACGGGGAAAGGATCGTATTTCTGAGGAAGCTCATCCCGGGCGCGGCCAGCCACAGCTACGGCATACAGGTCGCCAGGCTCGCGGGCGTGCCCGATCCGGTCATCAGGAATGCGCAGAAAGTGTTATCAAAGCTGGAGAAATCTCAGACAGACCTGAGATCTTCCATGACCGGAAGCCAGATATCCCTTTTCGGGGAGGAGGCTCAGAAAGAAACTGTTGAAGAGCACCCGGTGATTAGCGAGCTGAGGGCGCTCGATACCAACTCCATGACCCCTCTCGACGCCCTGGCGAAGCTGGCCGAGATTAAGGGTAAGATCGAAAGCGGTCAGGACAGCTGAGGGGTATGTTCCGTTGACGGAAGCCATGACAGACAGAAAATCGCTCGGCAGGAAAGGCGAGGATATCGCATGCAGGGCGCTTAAAAAGGACAGGTATAAGATTATCGAGAAGAACTACAGGTGCAGGCAGGGTGAGATCGACATCATAGCCGAAGATAAAGACAAGGTGCTTTGTTTCGTAGAGGTTAAGGCTAAATCGTCCATGGGCTTCGGGCTCCCCGAGGAAGCCGTCACCCGGCGGAAACAGGGCAAGATCCAGGCGGCCGCATTCAGCTATATAGAGTCCAAAGGTCTTAAATCGAGGGCTATGCGCTTTGACGTCGTTTCAGTCGACCTCGTCAGCATGGTGAGCAGGATCATAAAGAACGCGTTTGACGCGGACATGTGAGCGCGCCGCCTCTGATATCTGTTTCTTAACCATAACAACCCTATACAATTGAATAATATGTAGCAGTTCGATATCGATGCGGGAAGCCCACTTTTTAAACCAGGACCCTTGACACAGGCGTATTGATGCATATTTTATAGCTAGTTTTTTAACTGAATTAAGTTATATAACCCAGCATATATATCAATCCAGGAGGCTTGTTAATATGGGTGTAAAACCGCTTAACGATAAGGTATTGATAAAGAGGGTCGATGCGCCTGAGAAGACCAAGGGCGGCATCATAATTCCCGACACCGCGAGCGAAAAACCACAAGAGGGAGAAGTCGTTGCGGTGGGCAAAGGAAGGGTATTAGAGAACGGCTCCACGAGGGCCCTCGACGTCAAGAAGGGCGACAGGGTGCTGTTCGGGAAGTACGGGGGCACGGAGATAAGCTTTAAGGGCGACGATTACGTCATCCTCGACGAAAGTGAAATTCTGGCGATAGTTGAATAAAAAATACACCGGAGGTAAGAAGAACCATGGCAGCGAAGGAAATAAAATTTGAGAGGGCGGCGCAGGACGCGATACTGAAGG
>CADEFK010000171.1:0-1959 GCA_902826595.1 uncultured bacterium
CTCTTCGGCAAGACAGGGCTCTCGCAGAAAGACGTTGAGGAGTTTCAGAAAAATATAGGCGCCATGGTGCCCCTCGGCCGCTTCGGCACGGTGGACGAGATCGCAGCGGTAGCTGTATTCCTCGCCTCGAGCGATTCCTCCTACATCACCGGTTCGGAAATCACCGCTGACGGCGGAATGGCGCAGGTCTAGATAACCTGGATTTCTATCCGGTGACGCGGGAGATCCTCCCCCTCCCCCTTCCCCTCCGCGCCGTCAGGCAGTATGCTTACTGGAAATCCGCACGGAGGACTCGCGCAATGCCGGGATTGCATCAGCCGCTCAAGAACGAACACCCGCACGAAAAAGTTACAGAGATATTCCGCCGCCACTGGGACGTATACAGGAAAGTGATCGAGCACGACTACATGTCCCACAAGGCCGCGTACGGCAGGCTCCACGAAATCCTGAACAGCGAAATCGACTGGCCCTTCTCGTTCGCCGACCTGGCGTGCGGAGACGCGTACTGGACATCGCGCAGCCTCAAGGACACGAACGTCAGCGAGTACACCGGCATCGACCTCTCCGAATGGGCGCTGTCGGTAGCCGAAAAGGAGCTTGAAAGCCTTCCTGTGGAGCACCGCCTCATCACGGGCGACTTCGAGGATTTCGATACGCTGATCGACATCCCGCCCGACGTGGTCTGGATCGGGCTCTCGGTCCATCACCTCGAAGCGGACAAGAAAGGCGACTTCATAAAAAAAGTACGGGAAACACTCCCCGAAGACGGGGTATATATGATATACGAGCCCACGCTCACAAAGGGCGAGACCAGGGCGACCTACTTCGACAGGTTCAGCGACATCGTCAAACACACGTGGATCGGGCTCACTCCGGAAGAGCTCGATATAATTTTCGAGCACGTCAGGAAATTCGACATCCCCGAACAGCCGTCCGACTGGATACGCCTCGGCAGGGAAGCGGGGTTCCGCACTGCGGATGAAGTCTACACCGACCCGACCGGCCTCTATAGCTTATTTAAATACAAGTAGCACAGACACGTAGTGTCGTTCTACGATCCTTATTCACCTTCTCCGATCAAACCGGCTGCTGAGCTGAACCAAACCCGTTCGCCCTGAGCCTGTCGAAGAGTCTCAGGGCGTATTTTTAGCAAATTATGTTCAGTCTTAGAGGTGAACCCCGACTGTTGAACAATTTTGGGGCTGATTTAAGGTGGATTGCCGCCTCAGAATCATGCCGCCCAAGGCAATAACACGATGTTGCCGCTCACCCTGTTTTCAGAAATTAGTCTGTGTGCTTCTGGTGCGTCTTTTAAAGGCATAGCGCGGTCAAGAAGCGGTTTGACTTTACCTTCTCTGATGAGCTCGAGCCCGTTTATCAAATCTTCCTTATCGCAGGCCATGGAGCCGCGCAGCTCTTTTTCCGCAAAGAATAAGCTTCTTATATCGAATCTGACTTCGGGACCGGCGACAAATCCATACGCAACAATTACCCCGGTCGGCTTAGCGGCGTCGATGCTTTTACCCAGCACATCACCGCCTAAGCTATCGATGACAACATCAGCGCCGTTACCGTTCGTCCATTCTTTAACCTTCTCGACGAAGTCGTGTTTCCGTGTGTCAATAATCAAATCCGCACCTGCACGCTTAACGAACTCAGTTTTGTTTTCATTCCTGATAGTAGCGGCAACGTTTGCACCAAGCGCCTTGGCAACCTGGATCTGCATGCTTCCGGAGCCCGACGCTCCAGCGTGAACCAACACATTATCACCTCTTTTTACCTCGCCGATTTTTTTCACTGAATGTACCGCCGTGGCTAGGACCACGGGCAGCGTTGCAACTTCTTCAGGCGTCAGGCGGGTAGTATCTTTAATAATCGCGTACGACGGAACTTCTATAAACTGGGCATAGGTTCCCGATGTGTGCAGGCCCGGGAGAGCGAAGCTCGAAGCAGTCACTG
>CADEFK010000171.1:2059-3457 GCA_902826595.1 uncultured bacterium
GCATAGGTTCCCGATGTGTGCAGGCCCGGGAGAGCGAAGCTCGAAGCAGTCACTGTCGGTCTGATATCCAATTCACGTTTATTCGTGGGATAACCCGGAACCACTATCACCCTCTCGCCTATGCTGAAGCCTTCCACACCGGAACCCAGGTCCGCCACTTCACCGGAAGCATCGGTGCCAAGAATGTGCGGAAACGGCAGCTCAGACACTATAGAACCTTGACGAATATAATGATCAAGCCTGTTAACGCCGCTGGCCAGGATCTTAACCAATACATGCCCATCTCTCGGCTTTGGTGTTTCTACGTTCTCATACTTCAGTACCTCTACATCGCCAAACTCCCTAATAACTGCAGCTTTCATTTAATTACCTCCCTAAGCGGATTTTCCTTACTCGCATGTATCTAGTTAGATAGACAACAATGCAAAGAGATTCAGGACCATGAGTTTGGATGAAATCGGAATCTTTCCCTCGATTTCAACATCAAAATATTGTCAGAAAACGCCTTAATTAACAGACGGGAGGAGCGTATATGATCGAAATATTGATCGGGTTGAATGTAACAGACGAGAAGATATACCAGGATTACAGAAACGCCATGTCGCCGTATCTGGAGAAGATCGGCGGGGGATTCAGATACGATTTCTTGGTTGCAAAAACCCTCAAGAGTCAGGTCACCCATGATATAAATAGGGTGTTTACGATTTACTTCCCGAGCATTGAGGCAAAGAATGCCTTCTTCAACAACCCGCAATACAAAAATATCCGGGAAAAATATTTTAATACTTCAGTTTCGCATATCGTCTCTATTGCAGAATATCAAATTGAACCGTGATCTAAGCTTCGTCCGGGCTTTAGGGAACGTGAGTAATGCAAGACGAGCGGCTTATGCTTGGCAGGTCGCATTGAAGTGTAATACTGAGCCCTGGATGCTTTGTCTCGACCATGCCTTTCCTTCGAGCGTGGCTCGACGACCGAAGGCCTTGGCCTTGAGCTCCGCCGAATACCTCTTCCGCCTGTTGTTGCTCATTTCTATGAGCCTCCCCAATTCGGTATCTTACACCTTAACTGCCTGCCCGAATTTCGGAGCCCGCCTCTCACTACGTGTGTTCTTCAAGGAAAAGAAGAAAATTAATGTCCTTCCATTCGTTACAACGATGCACGGACCGCCCCCAAACGGTCCCCATATTCACCCCCGCCCTGGACGCAGCCCTTTCATGCTCACCCTAACACCCATTCATTACACCATATTATCAACTTACTCTCCATTATTGAGATACTTCCCCCTCCCCCCGAGTAACAATTTTTTTGAATCCGTTTACAATTTTCGGGCGTATTGAACATAAGAACGTTGACAAAATTGGTAAAGGGGTATTTGTTTAGGGTTATGAAGAAGAA
>CADEFK010000172.1 GCA_902826595.1 uncultured bacterium
CCGCTGTGAGCATATAATGCAGGAAGGGGTGGTGATGCTGAAAAAAGTCGACGTAGATTTCCTGGCCCCGAAAGATTTTCCAGGCCGTATGAATATGCTCGAACTCGTCCTGATCGAATTCTCTGGATTCGGAGTAGAAGTAAATCGAGACCAGAATCCCCGCAAATACCGCCCACAGCAGAATGAGCCAGAGTCTATCCTGATAAGATTTGTTCATCGAGGTCCTTGAACGGAGATCGTCTGTTTTCATAGGTAAATTAATCTCGGTGATGAATGCCGACTCCTGACATTCGTAATCCATGTTATTCGCCCGGGCATTATTCCCGCAGCCGCCACGACGTATGATTCGGTGCTGGAAAACAGGCCGGAAATTAGAACATAGCTCAGCAAAGTAACTGACATTACGCTTAGAAAAATCGTGAGTGTCGAAGAGTAGAGAATGTTGCTTTTCGCAAAAATCCTTAGAACTATGACGTGCAGAAGAAAGAAAAATAATATTTGAAACAGAAATAGGGAGATATGCAAAACAAGATCGTTTAGAAGCACAATATAACCTCCTTGTCACTCGCCGGTCGTCAATCCACTCGTATATACAGGTCCGGATACCTGTCTGAAACCCTGTACTTATTCTTTATCCTGATGTCGTTTAAGCTATGGATCCCGGTATTCGAAATGACTTTGGGCCGCTGTGAGCCGATAAGGCTGTAGATGTTATACTGGTAATCCGAGAACTGCCGATAAGCGCCGAGACAATTCGGGTAACTCACGCAGAACCAGAAATAATCTATATCGTCACGGAATACGTTAAACAAAACGCTCCCGTCGTACACCTTGTCGCCTTCTTCCGTTATTGAGAGCACGTATTCGATTTTATCGAGCTGAGCCCTTTGTTTATAATTATTCATATTGAAGAAACCATCGTTGTGCATGTATGCGAGAGGCATCGATATCGCTCCCAGGAGGACGATGAATCTGCTCAGCCTGCTGCCGAATGTCGAATGTACGGCATAACCGGCCACTATCGCGGTGGTCGGTACGGCAGGCACAAAATACTGCCACCAGAGGTTCTTGAACAATATTACAGGCAGGAATATCAGGCAGAGCGACAGCACAGCGAACCTCCGCTCCCTCCCGGACCTGAGCAGCACAACAACCCCGACAAAATACAGGACGCATGTGATGATATTCTCTTTAAAGATCGGAATAATGCTTTCGGACTTGCTGAACAGCTCCGGCAAGTAATAATTCACGAGCCAGTTCATCTCGAAGTACCTCTCGAACGACCCGTTGATCAGTAGATATAGGTAGTACGGCAGCAAGGACGCAATAAACGCCGCCCCATACAACATCGCATCCTTCAACCGGACTCGTCTTTTAAATACATCGTAAAGAAGTATGCCGGCTATGGGAATAATCAGGACGACGGCTTTTTGCAGAAAAAGAAACGAGACGGCCAGAGATACCGCGCTCGCCATCAGGCTCCTCGATGACTTTTTATCGTAGTAGGTAAAGAGAAAATAGACGGCCAGGAGACCGGTCAGAGCCTGGGGGATGTCGGGTCTTATCTCGATCGATTTCGTGAAGAACGCAGTAAAAGCTGAGGTCAGTATGATACTCAGGAGACCGACCTCGGAATTTTTAAATATCCGGAGGGCCAATAAATATGTCACGGCCAGAATACACACCGTGAATAGAAGCATGACGTATCGGCCGGCGAACAAAGTATCGGGAGTGCTCCCGTAAGCATTGATTACGGGCGTAATCATGTAATTGAAAAAAGGGTGATGGTGCTGGAAGAAGTCGATGTAGATTTCCTGACCCCGGGCGATTTTCCAGGCCGTATGTATATGCTCGAGCTCGTCCCGGTCAAAATACCGGTTGATTGAATAGTAAAATATCGAGACCAGAATCCCCGCAAACAATACCCAGAGAAGAACCGGCCAGACTGTATCCCCGAATTTGTTTTTCATATGTGTTTCAGATACAGCGATATCTCTACCCTCAACGCCGGGAATCAGCATGATAATAATGCAAAACCTGTGCCCGGCTCAAGTGCTGATCTCGACGAGACCGGTCTCAGTGATTAATGCTGATTCCTGATATTCATAATCCGTATTAATCGCCCACAAGTTATTCCCCGCGCCGTTCACGATGTTCTCGGCAGCCAGAATACCCATCAATATGCTGTGGTCTTGATTGTTATATTTGAACGACCCGTACCGTCCGATAACCGTCAATCCCCTTATTCCCCCGAGGTACTCTTCTATGGGCTTTAAATGTTTCCTGTACCCCGCCCTGTATACCGGGTAGCACTTATTTATACGGCACACATAACCGTCCGTAACCGCTTCCGAGCGCACGATCCCCGCCTGAGCCAGCTCCTTCTTGCCGAGCTCGATCAGTCCGTTGTCATCCCGCGACCAGAACTCGTCCGATTCATCGCACCAGTACTCGAGCGCCAGTATCGAGCTCTTCTCCCCCCCGTACAGGCGCGGCGACCAGTTTCTGAAATTCGTGATCCTCCCCACCCTCAACTGCGGCGAGTGGATATAAATCCAGTTGTCGGGGAACAAATTTTCGCTCTGCGCGTTCAGATAGACGAGAATAGTGTTCCGGAACCTCAATGATTTTGCGGCGGCTGCCGCGTCCGCGCTGACCCCCTCAAGACCTAGAACGAGCAGCGTGAGCGGCATCGTCGATACGACGTGGTCGTAATACTCGGCCTTTCCGTCCATGAGCTCGATGCCTTTCACCTCCCGCCCGACATTTATTACCCGTTTGACAGGCGTATTCAGATAAACATTCCCGCCCTTCTCCGAAACGTAGGAAGCCATGCGACGGTAGACCATGCCCGTGCCGTCGACAGGGTAAGCGAACCTCTCCGCCAGCGTTTTATGCTTGCCCGCCTTGTCGGTCGAGAACGCGGCTTTCAGGGCCTCGTATAATGAAAACTTCTTAATCCTCTGGATCGCGAAGTCTGCGTCGAGCTCGCCGCACGGAATGCCCCACAGCTTTTCGCTGTAGGTCTTGAAAAATATCTCGTATAACCTCCTCCCGAACCTCCTGACGACCCAGCTCTCGAATGTCTCTTCCCCCGCTCCCGGTGTTTCTGGGGCCAGTTTTTCCCGGACGTAGCTCAGGAGCGCGCGCGCAGTCTCCGCAGGGCCCAGTTTTCCGACGACGTCGATCGGCCTGAGCGGGTATTGATAGAGCTCGTTTTTATAAAGAATTCTTGTAAGCCGGTCGACCATAGCATAATCCCGCCCGACGACCTCGAGCCATAATTTATTGACGCGGGGGTCCCTGCTGAAAAAGCGGTGAGGGCCGAGATCGACCGTCTGGTTCCATAATGAAAACGACCGCGCGAGCCCCCCTACGGCGCCGCCCGCTTCAAATACGTCTGTTTTTACGCCCGCTTTCGCAAGCTGATACGCGCA
>CADEFK010000173.1 GCA_902826595.1 uncultured bacterium
GAGCTCGTCCTCACCGCGCACCCTACCGAAGTGAACAGGCACATCGTCCTCGAGAAATTCAGGCGGATCTCCTCCCACCTGGGCGATATGGAAAACCCAATACTGAGCGCCGATGAGAAGAGGTACAGGGAGGACGAGATACACGCCGAGCTCGAAGGTCTCTGGCAGACGGAGGAGGTCCCCCCTTACAAGATAACCCCGCTCGACGAGGCGCGTAACATACACTACTACTTCAGGGAGATAATCTTCGGGGCGCTCGTCAGGATATACGAAAAATTCGAAAAGAAGATAATCGAGAATTACGGCGTCAGCGGCATAAAACTCCCGCCTTTTCTCAGGTTCGGCTCCTGGGTGGGCGGCGACAGGGACGGCAACCCTTTCATCACGCACGGAATAACGAGGGAGGTCCTCAGGATACAGAAGTCCCTCGCCCTCGGCAAGCACATAGAGAAGATGGAGCGCCTGAAGAGGCAGCTGAGCTCTTCCGTGAGGATTGTCCCCGCTAGCAGTGAGGTCGTCTCGTACGTCACGAAGGAAGTCAGGTCGGTTGCGGAACCCCGCGGCATACATAACCCGGAGGAGTATTACAGGGTGATGCTCGAATATATGGACGAAAGGCTGCGCGCCGCGCTCGCGGAGGTCGAAGGCGGCGGAGCGGGCGGCATCCCCCCCTACCGCGGCAAGGACGAGCTGCTTCAAGACCTCTACGTTATCGACAGGAGTCTCCGGGAGAACAGGGGCGGCCACATCGCGGACTCCATACTGAAGAAGCTCATCAGGCAGGTCGAGGTCTTCGGGTTCCACATGGCGAAGCTCGACGTCCGCCAGAACAGCGCCGTCCACGAAAGCGCAATCACGGAGATCACCGAGCGCCTCGGGCTCCTGTCTTACGGACGAATGAGCGGGCGGGAAAAACTCGCCTGGCTCACGTCCGAGATACAGAACCCCCGCCCGCTCGTGCCCGACTGGCTCCCGTTATCGGGCGAGACCGGAGAGCTCCTCCGCACCTTCGGGACAATCAGGGAGTGCCTCAACGAGATAAGCCCCGAGTGCATAGACACTTATGTCATAAGCATGACCCGTAGCGCCGCTAACGTTATGGAGGTGCTGCTGCTCGCGAAGGAAGCCGGACTCTACCAGTCCGGTATGGGCGCTGTCACGAGCAGGCTCAACATAGTCCCCCTCTTCGAGACGATAGAGGACTTCAGGCACGCGCCCGGCATAATGACGGAGCTCTTCTCGAACCCCGTCTACAGGGAGCACATAAGGGCGAGGGGAGACCTCTCCGAGATAATGATAGGCTACTCCGACAGCGGGAAGGACGGCGGCATACTATGCTCCGGGTGGGAGATACACAAGGCCCAGACGTCGCTCAAGGAGGTGTCGGACACGTTCGGCATAAGGAACAAGTTCTTCCACGGCAGGGGCGGCACGGTGAGCAGGGGAGGGGGGCCGACTAACCAGGCGATACTCGCCCGTCCTGCGGGCACGGTGGAAGGCGCGATAAAGATTACGGAGCAGGGTGAGGTCATATACAGCAACTACTCACACCCCGAGATCGCCGAGGACAACCTCGAGCTCGTCCTGTCCTCCGTCGTGCTCACGAGCCTCACCGGAGAGGACGTAAAGTCCGAGTGGGAGGAGGCGATGGACGAGATAGCGTCCCATGCCAGGGACGCGTGGAGGGCGCTCGTTTACGAAGACCCGGACTTCTACACGTACTTCGAGATGTCGACGCCGATCTCGGTGATACAGCAGATGGGCATAGGCTCGCGGCCGGCCAGAAGGAAGCGTACGAGGCGCATAGAGGACCTCCGCGCCATACCGTGGGTCTTCAGCTGGACTCAGAACCGCCACCTGATCACGGGTTTCTATTCCGTGGGCACCGCGCTCGATTCATTCATACGGATAAACCCCCGGAAGAACCTCGCGTTTCTGCGCGAAATGTACGCCGGGTGGAGATTTTTCAAGTCGCACGTGGACAATATTCAGATGACGCTCAGCCGCGCCGACATGTGGATAGCGCTCGAATACTCGTTCCTCGTCCACCCGAGAGAGGTCGGGAAGAGGATATTCGCGAGGATTAGGGAGGAATACGATCTCACGTCGGAGGTGATTCTCAAGATCACGCGCCAGAAACGTATCCTCGACAACAACCCGTTCCTCCAGAAATCTATCGAGCTCCGTAACCCGTACATCGATTCGCTGAGCTACATCCAGGTGGGCTTGCTGAGGAGGCTTTACAAAGGAGACTTCACGCCTGAGGAAAAGACGGCGCTCGCCGACAACATCAAGCTCAGCATCAACGGTATCTCGGCCGGTTTGAAGAATACCGGATGACGCTAATCCGGAAAGGGGGTGTAAGCCAATGAAAGGAGAAAAAAAGGACACGGAACGGCGAAAAGGCTCATCGGAACCCGTTCTCGTACCTGCAGGACCCGAGCACGTAGAGGAGCTCGGGAGAATATGTTTTGAAGCTTTCAAGGGAATCCATGACCGTCATAACTTCCCCAGGGATTTCCCGACCCGGGAGCTGGCGGTTAACGTGATCGGGCTATTTGTAAACCGCGACGACATCTACGGGGTTGCAGCTCTCTTAGACGGCAGGCCCGCAGGATCGAACTTCCTGTCGCTTTCCGACCCCGTTGCGGGCGTGGGTCCGATTACGATCGATCCTTCCACCCAGACGCGCGGCATAGGCAGAGCCTTGATGCAAGATGTTATCAATTATGCGGAGAGAAACGGTATTAAGCAGATCAGGCTGCTCCAGGATTCTTTTAACATGTCTTCCCTTTCCCTTTACGCGTCCCTTGGATTCGATGTAAAGACGGGCGTTGCTCTGATGGACGCTTCATCGGGTCGTACAATCTCGCGGGGCGGCGTGCGCCCGGCTGCGGAATCGGACATAGAAGCTATGGACGGCCTGTGCCGGAGCATTTACAAGGTAAGCAGGCGTAATGAAATAGCAGCCGCTACGAGATACGGATTCCCGCCTGTGGTGACCGAGCGTGAAGGAACTATGACGGGATACCTCATACCCGGGTTCCTGGGGCACGGAGTAGCCCGGACGGAGGAAGATGCTTTCGTCCTGATTGACGAGGTATCGCGCAATACGCCTCATTTAGCTAAATTTTTCTGCCCGCTCGGCGAAGCTCGCTTCTACCGCGAATCATTGAAACGCGGGTACAGGGCCGTAAAGGTAATGAACCTTATGTCCTTAGGGCATTATGACCCGCCCGACGAAATCTGGATGCCGTCCGTGTTGTATTGAGTTCGGGCTCGGAGCCCGGTCTCTGTCTCTTTACCCGTTCGCCCTGCTCGTCCGGCGTAGCCTTTTATCCTCCGAAGCTTTAGCATAGGAGGATGGCGGAGCCGGAAGCCTGTCGATGGATGTTTCTATAATTTTCCCTCTCCCC
>CADEFK010000174.1:0-1334 GCA_902826595.1 uncultured bacterium
GACGTCGGGTTGAAATGCATCGTTGCATCCGGTTTTTGTACGGCGGCTATGATGATACCGAGGTCCGTGCCGATACCCGTAGCTTCCAATGTCTTTCCGCTGAGGATCGAGCCCGGGAGTATCTCTACCTCCTCGAGCTGAATTTCGAGGTTCCCGGCCGTAGTCGCGTATTCTATGAAATCCACGACGGCGGGCTTGAGAATCATGTTGGCTATCTTCATCCCGCCAGTGTGGTACGGGGAAACGACCCTGTCGGCGCCAGCCCTGAGTATCTTCTTCTCCGAGCTTTCGTCCCCCGCTCTCGTATAGATGAGGAGATCGGGGTTGAGCCCGCGCGCGCTCAGGACGACGAAAAGGTTCTCGGCGTCCGTCGGGAGGACCGATATGATGCCGTGCGCCCTCTCTATGCCTGCCTTAAGCAGCACGTCGTCCCTCGTGGCGTCGCCTTCGATGATGACGACGTTCTCCCTGTCCGCCGCATCGACGGGCTCTTTCTCTATCGCTATGATGTCGACGCCCTTGGACATGAGCTCCCTGACGACCGTCCTGCCCATCCTGCCGTAGCCGCAGACTATATAATGCTTGTTCAGGTCTTTTATTTTTCTTTCCATCCTGGACCTCCCGATTATCTGTGTCAGTTCTCCTTCGAGCACTATCTTCGCGAGGGCGCCCAGGAGATAGAGTATCGTTCCCACGCCCAGCGTGAGGAGGACTATCGTAAATACCTCGCCTGAGGGAGTGAGGTCGTGCACCTCCCCGTAACCGACCGTGGTGAGAGTCGTCACGGTCATGAAGAGGGAGTCCATGAAATTCCATCCCTCTACGACCATGTAACCGATAGTGCCGAACGTGTTGATGAGGATTATCAGTAAAATGGGAACGAAGAGCTTGTTTCTGATCGCCGAAAACATCTTGCTCCGTAATACGGGATCTCCTGCTGCGCCCTAGACGGGTTTGACCGTGATAACGGGGCAGGGGGATTCCTGCACGACCCTCTCGGCAACGCTCCCGATAAAGTCCTCCCGCCTGAATTTATATCCGCCGTACGTATTCATGATAATGAGGTCGATATTTTTTTCCCTGGCGTAGTTAATAATCCCTATCCAGGGGTTCCGCGCGGTCTCCACCGCCGTTTCGACCCTGTCCTCGAGCTTCGCTTCCTCTACCTGCTCCGTGAGCTTGTTGTAGGCGTCCCCCCTCATAAGCTCGATGAGCTTGGGCGGGTATTTCCCTTCGCCGGTCGCGACGATGTTAAGGCTGTATATCTCGGCCTGCAGGTCCCTGGCAAGGCCGAGCGCCAACTGGAGGTCTCTCGACATTATGTTGTAGAGGTC
>CADEFK010000174.1:1434-3402 GCA_902826595.1 uncultured bacterium
CCCTGGCAAGGCCGAGCGCCAACTGGAGGTCTCTCGACATTATGTTGTAGAGGTCAGTCGGGACCAGTATCCGCTTTATGGCATTCTGGCGGCTCTCCCGTCTCACTATGAGAACCGGAATTCTCGAGCGCCTCAGCACCTTGAGCGCAGTCGCGCCCAGAAGGTTCCTCTCCTCGGCCCTTCCTTTTCCGAGGAGTATGAGGTTGGCGTTTTCCTCCTCGCCGGCCTCGATTATCTTCAGGTAAGGCACGCCCTGCGTGATGCGGGTCCTGAAATGCAGACCCTTCGCGGCGAGCTCGCCGGAGATATTGTTCAGCCTGTCGCTGCCCTTTGATTCCTTTTCCTTTATCCAGTCGGCAAGCATGTCGAGCTCAGGGCTCGGGAATTCGTCCATCGCGCGGACCTCGAAGTAGTCCGGTATGACGTAGAGGCCTATTATCTCCGAGTCGAGAGGCCGGGCGATATTCTCCGCGTAAGAGAGCGCGTCGACGGAGTCCTTTGAGCCGTCTGAAGCCCACAAGATTTTCTTGATCAAGCTGAAACCCTCCTTTCGGTCGCTGGATAGCGGATTATTTTAATCGATAAGATTGATCAATGGAAACGCCTACATCGCAATACGCCTGTCCGCCGCGGCTCCGGTCTCATTTCCGGACGCAGACGAGTTTAAGAGGACGGCTGCCGTAATGCAAAGAAAAGCCGCCGAAACGATAGTAATTCTTCCCGACATTCGCTCTTCGTTCCCTCAGGGTTTTAATACGAGGACCGGGCAGCGGGCTTCCCGGATTATCTTTTCGCTCTCGCTGCCGAGTATGATCCTCTCGAAACCCCTTCTGCCGTGCGTTGTTATCGCGATCAGGTCAAACCCGTTTTCATCCGCGTAGTCGGTAATCGTGAGAGCAGGGCTTACGCCGGTAAGCACATGCGTTTCTATCCCTGCCTCGGGCGCGCCTTTGTTTTCCTTATAGTAGCGGTCTCTCACGCCGTCCACCCTTTGTCTCAGTTCTTTCGCGGAATGCCCCGACAGCTCGTCGACCAGGTCCGGGCTTAATTCATAGACGTTTGCGTCTATCCAGAATACGTAAACGGCGGTCACGGAGGCCCCGAGCGAGCCGGCAAGTCCGAGCGCGTACGAAAGGGCGGAATCCGCTGTATCCGAGATATCGAGCGGAACGAGTATCTTCTTTATGTCGTATTCCGCTTCGCCGCCGACCGTCTTGACCGACAGCACGGGGACGGGCGAATTCCTCAGCACCTTCAAGGTATTGCTCCCGAGGAGCGCGCTCCCGATGAGGCCGTGTCCTTTCTTCCCCATGACTATGAGATCGGCCGTACCGGTCTTCGCCTTCTCGATGATCCAGTCGACGACGCTCCCCCTGACGACCTCGGTCGAGAACCTGACCCCGGGGTTCTCGGTTTCTATGCGTTTGAACTCCTTGCCGAACCTTTCCTCGGTATCTTTGACTATATCCATTATCACGCCCTCGTAGTTCGGCTGGAGGTCCGTCAACGGTATCTGGATACCGCTCACGTGGAGGCAGATTATCTCGGAGCCGAATATACGGGCGATGTAGAGGGCGAGCCTGAGGGATTCACCTGATTCCTTCGAGCCGTCCGTAGGCCAGAGTATTTTATTTATATTCATTACACGTCAATATGAAGCCGGTATGTCCGTCAGGGGGTCATTGTTATCACCGGGCAGCGCGCTTCCTGTATCACTTTCTCAGCGACGCTCCCGATGAATTCCTTTTTAAATCTGCCGCCCCCGTAAGTCATTATAACTATTAAATCAGCTTTTTTCTCGCTATTGGCAAACATATTTTTAAGGCCGCAATTCCTGCTCTCCGATTTTAAGTTTATGTCACTGGCCGGCGCAATATCCCCGTTCGGTGCAGAAAATAAATAAACACAATATACATGCCATATTAGAACAATTGAATGTTTAAGATACAATGGCGAATAAATCTAAAA
>CADEFK010000175.1 GCA_902826595.1 uncultured bacterium
AAACCAGGCTTAAAAATAACTTATAGAAAGGGAGCTCCGGCTCCCTTTTTTGTTTCCCTCACCCGCTTCTTTTATTCTGTCTTTGCGAGAATGATTTCGAGCATGCGAGGAATCGGTCGCCCTCGGCTGATTACAAGTATGCTCCTTCCTCATTGCACCTAAGTCACAAAAAACATATAACGGAGCGACGCGGCAATCTCATGAAAAAAGCGAGATCGCCACGACCATGATCCTGAAACAAGCCTGTGCTGAACTTGATTCAGTATTCAGGACAAGCGGTCTCGCGAAGACAGAATAAAGACGCCATTTCTCCGGATATTTTCTAATTTGGCAAGATTATATTGCCAGGTCTTAACAGCAGCGTAAAAAGTACTGTAGATGAATTTTTAGTTACAACACCGCGTACCTCTTTTCCTCTTTCCCGAGCTCTTTCTCGATCTTCCGCTTTATGAGCTCGCGCTTGAGACGCGGGAGCCTGTCTATGAACAGGATTCCGTCCAGGTGGTCGATCTCGTGCTGGAACACCCGGGCGAGGAGCTCGGAGGCCTCTATCTCCATGAGCCGCCCCTCCCTGTCGTAGGCCTCTATAACTACCCTCTGCTTTCTCTTAACGTCGCTAGTGAACCCCGGGATGCTGAGGCACGCCTCCTCGGCGATGACCTGTCCTTCCGAAGAAATTATCTCCGGATTGATAAGCTCTATCAGCCCCGGCCCCTCGTATTCGGTCCCCTCTTCCTCTTCCTCTTCCCCTTCCTCGTCCGCTCCGGTGTTCCTCGGGCTTATATCGATGACGGCCACCCGTTTATCGACCCCTATCTGGGATGCGGCGAGCCCTACGCCCCTGGCCCCGTACATGGTCTCGGCCATGTCGTCGAGGAGCTTCAATACCTCCCCGTCGATCTCTTCGACGGGAGCGCATTTCTTTCTCAGAAACGGGTCCGGATATGTGAGTATTTTACGGAGAGCCATTGAAAAAAGGCTATCGGATACGGCCGGATTGTCAATGTACAGGGTATGTTCGGATACGGCCGGAACATAAGTCCCGGCCCGGTCAAAGCCGGAACCGCCCGCCGCTTCCGAACCGGAGCGGCGCTACTCGTTCCCGCCGTTCAGCTTCGTGATAAGCTCTCTGCTCGGCCTGAAATGAGGGAGCTTCTTCGACGATACCATTACCTTGGATCCGGTCCTCGGGTTCCGCCCTTCGTATGAGCCGTAGCTCTTCGTGAAGAAGCTTCCGAAGCCCCTGATCTCGATCCTGCCGCCGCCCTCGAGCACATCCGTCATGTGCTCGATTATGGTATCGAGTATCTGCTCGGATTGAGAGGGTTGAAGATTAAATTTGTCCGCCAATTCCTTTTCTATGTCTGAACGCTTCATGGTTAAGCTCCCAACCTTTTTAGTCCGCCATTACCGCCGCCCCTTGCCTACACTTCCAATTTAGATAATTCTCAAGTGTTTGTCAAGTGTTAGATTGACCCGGCGTAAAATTAGTTTCGGACCCGGACAAACGCGGAATACCCCCCCCGAAGCGCCGGGTTTGCTAACGAATCAAGCCTTTACCCTCTTCTTCGTCCCGCCTTCGGCCCTGGCCTCCCTGCCGCCCGGTTTTTCACCCGTGCGCCCGCCGGCCTGCGGATGGTCGCTCAGGAACTTGTTCAGGTGCGTCTCGGAATAAGAGCCCTTCGGATAGTACTTGTCGTAGAACTCCACGTCTATGTTCATTGCCTGGAATACGAGCCTCATGTACATGGGATCGACGAAGGCCGGGAACCTGCCGTAGGTGTCGTAAATATAGTTCGCCACGTCCTTAACGATCTGAATCGTATTTGCGGTAGGTCTCGGCGCCCTCATGAGGTGCTTGTCGGGCTCGGCATACGGAAAGGGCTTTTCAGGCTTCCACGCCTCTTCCTTGTGGTGGTGGAAGGCGTCAATAGCCTCGTCCATGTTCTTGTAATAAGGCGGGCAGTAGGCCTGAAATATGCCGTCCCTTCCGACGGGTACGGTCGCGGGCGGGTCTATAACGCCCTTCTTCGGCTGAATAAATCTGAATCCGAGCCCCTTGAACAATTGAGGGGCCGCCCCCATCGCGAACCTCGGTATGAACCCGCTGAAGGTCCAGCCCGCGAGGCCGAGCGCCTGGAGCGCAAGGCTCATGTTCTGGCATATGAACGCCTGCTCTACGTTTAACCCCGTCAGTATTCTGACCTCCAGGTCGAAGAGCGACATCTTTACGCTGTCCTTGAGCCTGCCCTTCTCTATCCATTTTTGCACGCCCGCGGGCTTTCCGGTGAGGTCGTCTATGATAGTGAACCCGTACGAATGGCTGCAGTAGAGGTGCAGCAGGTTGATGTACTCCTCGGTAACGTCCGTTACGGGGATAAAGACCGACGTCCCCGGCTTGTTGGTATTCCACTGGTTGAATTCGAAGAGTCCCGGCATCCGGTCGGGGAGCTCGGCCCTCCCGTCCTCGAGCTTGACGAGGCTCCCGCGGTAAAGCTCGAGAATCCTCTCCATCCTCTCCTCTCGGCTCATGCGGAAGAACATGTCGAGCTCGTGTTTCCCGGGCAGCATCTGCTTTACGTTCACGTGATAGAGCCCCTTGTCGTTCGTAAAGAACAGCTCCGTCCCGTGGTTGTTGCAGGCCGAAGGCCACGTGCGCCCCGTCCACTGGCAGAGCAGGTCGATGCCGGTTTCGGGCGGCAGGTCGGCGAGGCAGAGGCCCGTCAGGCCCGTGCCGGCCCATACCAGGAGCGCCTCCTCCATCTCTTCGAGGGGTATGGGGTCGTATTGAGACTCGAAACCGAGCGTCGGATCCTCGAGCTTCATGCCCAGGCCGAATCGGCGGGAGCGCCTGTTGAATATGGAATCGAAAAGAGGGTAGCCGAGCGCCTGCTTGTACCTCTCCCCGAGAACGAATTTGCCGTTCCCTTTCCCGTTATTGCCTTTATTATTGCCGCCTTTAGCCATGGCAAGCCTCCTGATAAAATATCAAAGATATTGAAAGGTTCATCCCCCCAACAAGAGAATTTAAAATAACTCGGCGGAAAATGCAAGCACCGGCGGACGCGCCGGACCGAATGAGCGGGCTTGCGTTTATGAGGCGGACTCAGCCTCGGAGCTCGATTCCGGCGGGAGACCCCGGACAGGACTATCTTCACGTTAAATACCGGCGGACGCGCCGGACCGAATGAGCGGGCTTGCGTTTATGAGGCGGACTCGGCCGCGGAGCTCGATTCCGGCGGGAGACCCCGGACAGGACTATCTTCACGTTAAATACC
>CADEFK010000176.1 GCA_902826595.1 uncultured bacterium
CAGAGTATGGACTCTGCCTGCTCTCCGAAACGAGCTTTATCCGCGGATAGCGTTTTACGATGCCGGAAGACGAATCGGTCGAATTATTATCAATAAAAATTATCTCGTAATCGTCTGTGGCGAATTCCTGCGAGAGAAGGCTTTCTATACAGTCACGGATATATTTTTCGGCGTTATAGAAAGGAACTATTATTGATATATCGACCATAATTGATCACAAGCCATATTTTTCTCTCATTATTGATAATCATTAACAAGATTCCCGCGTCTGTCAATCCTCCGTACGGGGAACAGGTGAGATGTAAATCCCGGCACAGGGTAGACATTTGACTGCGCATATCTCTTCCATTCTTCAGGCCAATCACGGAGGGTTACAGTTCCTTTATCGATATAATATTTCAAGACCGAGAAATAATTATCGTCACTCAGATTGTTATACAAGTAGAAATGCTCGACTCCCGCGAGCCTGTGAAACTCTATCCACTCTCCTAGATAAGCGGCCTCGTTCTTGAAGATAGCGCATATCGAAAGATAATATTTCATGATGGTCTTAACCTTGCGCTCGCGGCGCCCGCCTGCCAGAAAAGAGCACCCACAAACAGCAATATGAAGAGCGCCGCAGATTTAAAATACGAATAGCTCTTTTTTGTTATCACATTCTTGTATATGGATAACCTTTGCGAGAAAGATATAGCTTGAAAATTTGCGACGTCTTTGAACTGGTTCAGGCTCACTCCGTATATAAAAACCTTTTTATAGTAGTCGAGCGGCGTCTCGATCTCCATATGCCGCACCTTCATCGCTTCCCGATACTCGACCGCCCGGGGCGAATGCTTTTTTACGACACCGTTCACGAAAATGACGTCGGCCCCCCTGTCCCTTTCAACAAACAGGCCCAAATCATCAAAAAGCTCCCGCCTGACCGCCATGTTGTTCGTATGTGCAGAGTATATTCTGCCGTCGCCGCTGCTAAACGTATATTTCTCCTTTTCATTCTCGTAGTCCTGTATCATGGACAGGAGAAGCGAATCATTTCCCATGAGGTTCTGACCCAGCACGACCGAAACGGCGGGGTCGGCCATTGCCCTTTCGATTTCTGCGAGCCAGTCTGGAAAAGCATTACAATCCGGGTCGGTAAATGCGACAATCCGGCCCACAGATTCCTTTACCCCGGTATTTCTGGCAGAGTATGGACTCTGCCTGCTCTCCGAAACGAGCTTTATCCGCGGATAGCGTTTAACAATTTCGGAAGACGAATCGGTCGAGTTATTATCAATAAAGATTATCTCGTAATCGTCTGTGGGGAATTCCTGCGAGAGCAGGCTTTCGATAGAGCCCCGGATATATTTTTCGGCGTTATAGAAAGGAACTATTATTGATATGCCGGCCATGATCGTATCATAAACCGTGATATTTTCTAGTTATGATTGATAAGCATTAACAAGATACGCGCGCCTGTCAATTCTTTGTCTTCTAATCAAGAGGGGGCAAAACCCGCATACCAGCCAGGCAGGGGCGTGTACCGTGCCGCGTCATTCCCCCTCTACGGCCGATAATCTTTTTTTCAGCTCAGGGACGAACTTCAGTAGTATTCCGTCTTTTTCATCGTTCCTGTCGTAGTATTTCATTTTGTCGATGAGACTGATTTTGGTGTTATGGTTGTGGCGCTTCATATCGTCGAGCGCCTCTTCCGCGGATTTGACCAGGTAATGGTTAATGCGGAGTTTGCTGACCGATACGCCCTTGATGTCGCACAGGTACGAGGTATAGGGATCGACGGGGAACCGCGGCAAAATAGCCGTGATGCGCCTTTTAATGGCCCGGATAATCCTCCCGGGCCTGACGATTCTCACCGGCTCGAAATTCTCCGTGACCGCGGGCTTGCCGTCCCGGTAAGCGAAGACGTGAGGGCTGATAGGGCGGAGCGCTTTGGCCGGATCGACAATGCTCTTGACCGATTTATTTCCGACCCAGCCGGTCCAGGCCTTCATCGTGTAATTCTCTATGACCAGACCGTCCGGCTTTTTCTTGAGGCCGGACGACCCGTATATCTGCCAGTTGACTACAATCCCCGGGAATTCCTCGTATTCCCTCAAAACCGCAGGCAGGTTTTCCGCGTCCGGGGCGAACAGGAATTCGTCCAAGTCTATGAAGGCTATCCACCGGGAATCCTTCCCGTCTCTTTCGATGCATTCCGCGTACGCGTTACGCTGCGTCGAGCCCGACCAACGCTCGGGCCAATCCCGCAGGGTTACGGTTCCCCGGTCGACGTAGTCCTTCAGTACCGTCAGATAATCGTCGTCGCTCTGGTTGTTATACAGATAGAAGTGGCCGACTCCATTAAGCCCGTGGAACTCAATCCACTCCCTTAGGTACTCGGCCTCATTCCTGAAGATAGCGCATACGGACAAATAGTGTTTCAAATTAGCGTATTGCTCCGCCGGATATTTGCCGCCGTCGTTGTTTTATAGAATGCACTGCCGATCAAGCCCCCGCAAGGGGTGGAAAGACGGGGCGACACGCGTATTGCGCCCGCCCCGGTAATCGACGTTTATGTTAACCGTTGGTTAACGTTGCTGTCCAAATCCTTACTGCGCCTTCTCGTCCGCGTCGTCCGTGGCGCTGTCGGGAGTCGCAGTGTCCGCGTCTTCGACGGATTCGACGGTCTCGTCGACCTCTACCTCGTCGACTTCCACTTCAGTACCGCCCATGTCCCCTACTGTGCTCTGTACCGTCGGCTCGGCCATGCTGTCCGTCATGTCCGTGTCCGCCGGAGCAGCCTCATCCGCGGGTGCTGCCTCTTCCACTTCGACCTCTTCCACCTCTACTTCCGCAGGCTCTTCGGCCTGCTTGCAGGCGGCGAGTCCGAGCACGAACGCTCCGGCGCAAAGAATGAAAAGAAACTTGCTGAACATAGACTTCATACCTGTACCTCCTTTGTGAAATTTAATTCCGGCCCGGGTGGTGTAAAATCCCCGGCGTCCAACAACATACTACATTTATACCTCTAAATCCATATCTATTAAGCCTTTGCGAATCGGCCCCCGGTCGGGGATTTTCTCCTGAAAAACAAACGACTCCCGGCGGCCGGTGCCCGCTGGCAATCACAAAATAAACTACAGATCGCCCCGGTCGCATACCACGCTCCCTCGCGAAGACAGAAAAAGGCGTCATTGCGACCCGAAAGCGCGGCAATCTCGTCTTTTGCCTTTTCTTCCCGACATTACAGAATTTGCGTCGCATTAATTTCCCTCTCCCC
>CADEFK010000177.1 GCA_902826595.1 uncultured bacterium
GCGTCGACGACGGCCTTGAAGCTCTCGGGCTCCCTTATCGCCATCTCGGAAAGGGTTTTTCTGTCGAGCTCGATGCCGGCTTTCTTGAGCGAGCCCATGAAGGCGCTGTAGGAAAGACCGTACGGCCTTACGGCAGCGTTTATCCTCACGATCCAGAGCTTCCTGAAGTCCCTCTTCTTCAGCTTTCTGTGCCTGAAGGCGAAGGCCATGCCGCGGAGAACGGTCTCTTTGGCCCTTCTTATGTTGTTCTTCCTTCTGCCCCAGAACCCCTTCGCGAGCTTGAGTACCCGCTTTCTCCTCTTTCTCGAAGCTACCCCTCTTTTTATTCTCATCTTTATCTCCCGTCTTTTATATGGCCGCCTGCGAGGCGGCGCTTAAAGCATCCAGAACCCGCCGGCAAATATATTTATTTATAAGGAACGTAGGACCTGATTCTCCTGGCCACGGCGCCTTCCTCTATCTTCGCGGAAACAAGCCTCCTCATGCGCTTTCTTCCCTTTTTCTCGTTCGAATGGCTCTTGCCGCTGCTCGCCCTCTTTATTTTTCCGCTCGCGGTTACCCTGAACCTCTTGGCCGCGCTCCTGTTCGTCTTAACCTTCAGTTTTGGCATTTTCCCTCCCGGCCTGTGCCGTCTTCTTGGGCGATATGACCATAATCAGATTTTTCCCCTCGAGCTTGGGCGGCATATCTATACCGCCTATATCGGCTACCCGCTCGATAATCCTGTTAGCGAGCACCCTGCCGAGCTCAGGGTGGACTATTTCCCTGCCCCTGAAGAAAATCCGTATCTTGGTCTTGTTATCGTCCTCCAAAAACTCCCTGATGCGGTTTATTTTAACATCAAGGTCGTGATCCCCTATGTTGGGGCGAAATTTCAATTCTTTTATAGTCTGTGTTTTCTGTCTCTTGGCGTTGGCCTGTTTTTTTAATTCGTACTTATATTTCCCGTAGTCCATCAGCCTGCATACGGGGGGATTCGCGTTGGGCGCGATCTCGACCAGGTCGACGCCCTTTTCCTCGGACATCTGGAGTGCATCTCGGATAGGAACCACGCCGAGCTGGTCCCCGTCCTCGGAAATCAACCTCACTTCGCGCGCCTTGATCCTCTGATTTATCCGGATTTCGGCTTCTTTGGTTTTAAACCCTTTAGCTATTGCCGTTCAACCTCCCTCCATGTATGAGGATCCATCTCTATCGATATCTTGCGCAAAAATTCGTCGAGCGTCATCGGCGACAGGTTCTCGCCGCCGAGCTTCCTCGGGGCGACCGTCCCGGACTCCGCTTCGTTTTTTCCAACTACCAGGAGATAAGGAACCTTCGCGAGCTGCGCTTCCCTGACCTTTAGTCCCAGTTTTTCGTTCCTCTTGTCGTTTTCGACCCTTATCTTTTTCGACCGGAGTGCGGCGTATATATCGTCAGCGTACGGGGCCTGCTCGTCGCCTACGGTCGCTATGCGCACCTGCACGGGACTGAGCCAGAGAGGAAAAGCCCCCCCGTAATGCTCAATCAACACGCCGAAAAACCTTTCCATAGAGCCGAAGATGGCGCGGTGAATCATAATAGGCTGATGCCGCGCGTTATCCTCCCCGACGTAGCTCATATCGAACCTTTCGGGAAGGTTAAAATCTACCTGAACTGTAGAGCACTGCCAAGCTCTGCCCAAAACGTCCTTTATCTTGAGGTCTATCTTGGGCCCGTAAAACGCCCCCCCGCCCTCGTCGACCTCGTATTTCAGCCCCTTTTTATCGAGAGCGTTCCTGAGAGCCTCAGTCGCCCTGTCCCATACCTCGACGCGGCCCACGAACTTCTCGGGCCTGGTGGAGAGGTATACCTCGTAATCGTCGAATCCGAACGTTTTCAGGAACAATATCGTCAGGTCGAGGACTCCCAGGACCTCGTCTTCCATCTGGTCGGGCCTGCAGAATATGTGGGCGTCGTCCTGGGAAAACCCCCTTACCCTGAGGAGCCCGTGCAGCACCCCCGAGCGCTCGTAGCGGTAGACCGTCCCAATCTCGGCCCATCTCAAGGGAAGGTCCCTGTAACTCCTTATCCCCGTTTTATAAATCATGATATGAAACGGGCAGTTCATGGGCTTTATCTGGAATTCCGTGTTCTCGACTTCCATTCTGGGGTACATGTTTTCGCTGTAGAATTCGAGGTGTCCGCTCGTTTTCCAGAGGTCTATTTTGGCTATGTGCGGGGTATAGAGGAGCTCGTAATCGTAACGCTCGTGCTCCGCGCGCCAGAAATCCTCGATAACGCGCCTTATGCGGGAGCCCTTCGGATGCCAGAGCACGAGGCCGGCCCCGGTCTCCTCCTGTATGGAGAAGAGGTCCAGCTCTCTGCCGACCTTCCTGTGGTCGCGCTTTTTCGCCTCTTCGAGCCTGTCCAGATACGCCTTCAGCTCCTTCCTGTCCCAGAACGCCGTGCCGTATATCCTCTGGAGCATGGGGTTTTTCTCGTCCCCCCTCCAGTAGGCCCCGGCGATGCTGAGGAGTTTGAAAGCCTTGACGTAGCCCGTCGAGGGCGCGTGAGGGCCCCTGCAGAGGTCGTGCCAGCCGCCCTGCTCGTAAATCGTAATCTGCTGGTCGGGAGGGAGGCCGTTTACTATTTCGACCTTATAATTCTCGCCTTCCGAGCTGAATATGTCGATCGCTTTTTCCCTCGAGACCTTCTTCCTGACGAGCGGTTTCTTCTGCTCCGCTATCTCCCTCATCTTCTCTTCTATCTTTTCGAGGTCTTCGGGTGTGAACCCGCGCGGGTATTCGAAGTCGTAGTAAAACCCGTTCTCTATGACGGGGCCTATCGTGACTTTGGCTTCCGGAAAAAGGGACTGAACGGCTTCGGCCATTATGTGGGCTGCGGTGTGCCTGATGAGGGCGAGCCCCGCCTCGGAACCGGTCTTTACCGGTTCGAAATCGGAGTCGGAGTATATCTCGTGCCAGAAGTCGACGAGGGCGCCGTTTACCCTGGCCCCTATCGTCCCGTTCTGAATACCGATGGTATCGATTATCTCCCCCACGGTCGTGCCTTCAGGAAAGGTCCTTTCCGCCCCGTCCAGGAGGTTTATGTGAACTTCTTTCATATTTTTCAATTAGACGTGGTGAGCACGGCAGGATTTGAACCTGCGACCTCTTGCGTGTCAGGCAAGCGCTCTCCCCCTGAGCTACGCGCTC
>CADEFK010000178.1 GCA_902826595.1 uncultured bacterium
GCTCGCGTACATACTGCTGAAGGAGCTCTGGGGCGACAGGCTCGCATTCCAGATCGGAAGGCAGAAGTTCGAGGACGAGCGGCAGTGGCTCTTCGACGATGAGCTCGACGGGGCGAGAGCTTTTCTTTATTTCTACGGTATCGACGCCCAGTTCTCGGTCACGCGGGGTGGCATCGTGGACAAGGACCTTATCAACAGGGACGCAGGGGACAAAACGAATAACTACATCACGTACTGGACATATAATTTTTCCGAAGATACGAATGCCGCAGCCTATTTCGTTTTCCGCGATAATACCAAGGACGAAGAAGAGAGCGCTATTACGTTCGGCGTTCATTCGGACGGGGACTTTACGGACAGCCTCGGCTACTGGCTCGAGCTGGCGTACGCGTTCGGGACGAACGACAAAAGCGACATCAACGGGATAGGCTTCGACCTGGGCGCAACGTACGTCGTATATCCGAAGCTCGAGCCTTCGGTCACGCTCGCATACGCATTCGGCGGGAAGAACTTTATGCAGACCGGGCTTCAGGGAAACGAGAGCGACTTCAACGGGGCGGCGGACTTCCTCTATTACGGCCAGCTCTTCGACCCGGAGCTTAACAACATGTCGATATTTACTGCCGGCATGGGTGTGAATCCGACGGAGGAAACGTCCTCGATCGAGCTCGTCTATCACTACTATATACAGACAGAGGCCAGGGACAGCCTCGCCAATATGGGGATCGACGCAGACCCGGACGGGCGTAACAAGAGCCTCGGCAGCGAGCTCGACCTGGTGCTCGGATACGAAGGCGAAGAGAACGGGTTCGCGGCGGCCCTCGTGCTCGGCTATTTCATACCCGGAAGTGCCTTCCCCGGAGACGCCGAAAACAGCTTTCTCGCGAACCTGACTCTCGAATACAGGTTCCAGCCGAAGGGAGACAGGGACGAGGGAGAAAGGGAGGAGGAATGATTTATAATTTACATACGGGGTTCTAAGGATACGTGAGCGATGCGCGTACTCGTTGTGGAAGACGATAAAAAGATAGCCTCGTTCGTAATGAACGGGCTCAAACAGGCGGGGTTCGCCGTCGACCATGCGGGAGACGGGGAGGAAGGCGTACACCTCGCGATGCACGAGTCTTACGACGCCGCAGTGATAGACATAATGCTTCCCAAGCTCGACGGCCTGAGCTTGATCGACGAGGTCAGGCGGAGCGGGGTAAAGACCCCCGTTCTCATTCTGAGCGCGAGGCGCACCGTAGACGACAGGGTGAAGGGTCTCGAGGCCGGTGGGGACGATTACCTGACGAAGCCGTTCGCGTTCTCCGAGCTCCTCGCACGCGTCCAGGCCCTTATCAGGCGCTCGTCGGGGTCGACGGGGGCTACTTACCTCAAGACGGGCGATTTGTCGATGGACCTGCTGACGAGGAGGGTAGTGCGGGCGGGAGAGGATATAGAGCTTCAGCCGAAGGAATTCTCGCTCCTCGAATACTTCATGAGGAACCCCGGCAGGGTCGTTTCCAAAACGCTCATCATGGAGCACATATACGATTATAACTTCGACCCCCAGACGAACGTGGTCGACGTGCTCGTGTGCAGGCTCAGGAATAAGCTCGATAAGGACTTCGATAACAAGATGATACAGACGATCAGGGGTGTGGGCTATGTTCTTAAAGAATCCTAGGCTCCTTTTCAAATCGAACAGCTTCAGGCTGATAACGCTATACACGATACTGTTCGTCCTGAGCTCGCTCGTAATCAATATCTACATATATACCGTTATCTCATCTTTCATATACGAGCAGAGCAGGAGCGAAATCGTGGAGGACCTGGACGACCTCGCCGAAATTTATCAGGATGAAGGTCTTGATGCCTTCAGGCTGGAAGTATTCGAGGACGAGGAAGACCCGTTCCTCGTACGCCTCACGGGGAGGGGAAACGAGGCTGATATATTGAGGGTCCCCGGGGGCTGGGAGGACTTCGACGCGAGAGAGCTGAGACCGGAGACAGGGGACCGTGAGTGGATATACGCCAGGGAGGGAGAGGACGACGCCTACGAGACCACGTCTCTCACGCTGTCAGACGGCTCGATACTTCAGCTCGGTCAGACGGTTTCCGAGAGGGAAGACCTTTTAAAGAAGATAAGGAACATCTATCTCTTTGCGATAATCCCCGTGATCCTCATCGCATACCTGGGAGGATTGTTCGTAGCCGACCGCGCGCTTAACCCGATAAGGCAGCTCATCAATACTCTCGACTCCATCGTGTCGAGGGCCAAGATAGACCAGAGGGTCCCTGTGCGGAACGAGGACAGGCTCAACGACGAGCTCATCTCGTTATTCAACACGATGCTCGACAAGATAGAGACCCTGATGAACGGAATGAGGAGCGTGCTCGACAACGTCGCACACGACCTGCGGACGCCGATGACGAGGCTCCGGGGGACGGCGGAGATGGCGCTTGAGGCCGGGTGGGACGGAGCCGCGCTCAGGGAGGCCCTCTCCGACTGCATAGAGGAGTCCGAGCGCATACTCATAATGCTGAATACGCTCATGGACGTATCCGAAGCCGAGACCGGGGCCATGAAGCTCAATCTGGAAGAGATGAACGTGGCGCCCGTTATCGGGGACGTCGTCGATCTCTACGGATACGTCGCCGAGGAGAAAGGGGTTTCGGTGCACGCGGGCTTTCCCGAGGAGCTTTACCTCAGGGCCGACCGGAGCAGGATACGGCAGGTCCTCGCCAACCTGCTCGATAACGCGATCAAATACACCCCTTCCGGGGGGAGGATAGACATAGAGGCCAGCCGGAGGGAAAAAGAGGTCGAGATCACGGTCAAGGATACGGGCATCGGCATCTCGGACGACGAGCTCGACAACATCTGGGACCGTCTCTACAGGGGCGACAAGAGCCGCTCCGAGAGGGGGCTCGGCCTGGGACTGAGCCTCGTTCGGGCCGTAGTAGGCGCGCACAGGGGACACGTCGAGGTCCTGAGCAAGCCCGGCGCGGGCTCCGTCTTTTCCGTATATCTTCCTCTTTGATCTTTCATCCGCATAACGAAGCGAACGAATCTCTCTTTTTTCCGGGGATAGGGACTTTCCGACAATCCGACACATCCGCCACGTATATACCCCCGGGCATCTGTCGGAA
>CADEFK010000179.1 GCA_902826595.1 uncultured bacterium
TAAATCACATTATTACATTTAAAACTGGAATGCAACTCCGAGCTGCGGACCGGACATCCACGCGTCCCACAGGAAACGGTTATCGCCGCTCCCGCTCGAGTACTTATCGTATAAAGCTCTGTAGCCGATTATCGGTGTGAGGTGATACCAGGGGAGCTCATACCCGAAGTATCCGGCTATGTTCCAGGAGATGTCCGAGGAAAAGCCCAGGCCGAATCCGCCTATATCGGTCCTGAGCGCAACGAAGAATTTATTGAAGTCCAGCCTGGCGCGTGTCCCGATAATAAAATCGAACCAGCTCTCGCTCCCGCTGAATTGCGCGTCCAAAATACCTGCCGACCCTGTTATATCTATCTTATTGTCCATCCACCAGTAACGTCCCCCCCCGAGAAAATCCAATGTGAAAAAAGTTTTCGTCTTGCTTTCGGGGCTGCTCGATCCCGCCCGTACAGGCCACGTGCCTACCCTGTAAAACCCTCCGAACTCGCCGAGAAAGAACTCCGTCACGTTTTTGAGTTTGATCGAGCGGTCGAACCTCAGCTGAACATCCTCCTTCAACGATATCTTCGAGTAAGTGAGATCAATAAAAAATCCGAACCTATCCCTCCACGCCTCCATATGGACCTCAGCCGCGAAATCCAGGTTCTGGATTATATCGGAAAAGGAAACGTCCAGATCAACCGTCTGACCCCTTACACCGACCTCCCCGTTCAGCCCCATCATCCACAGATAAGGGATAATGGAGAAATGCCATTTATCAGACGGCGCGTCGAGACTAACAGAATCTTCGACTGTATCGTCCGCAGCCAGGGGCTTATTCTCGTTGGCCTCATCCGCTTCGGCGTAATAGCTATCGTCAAGGGCGATCTCGTATGAAGGTCCGAACTGGAAACCGTTCTCATTCCCATTATTCGCGGCTCCGTTCCGGACCGAAGCGCCACCGCGTTCATGCATGCAGAGCACATTACACTGAGCGTATGCGGAATGCGTGCCGAGAGCAGAAAAAAACAAACTGATTAAAAGAATAAGAGATGTAAACGATAGA
Source organism: uncultured bacterium (assembly GCA_902826595.1). Taxonomy (GTDB): domain Bacteria; phylum Desulfobacterota_D; class UBA1144; order Nemesobacterales; family UBA2774; genus 2-12-FULL-53-21. Next base: position 1,046 of record CADEFK010000179.1, read on the forward strand.
AAAGCAGGGAAGTAATGTTTTTTACTCGCCCTGATTTGAGTCATAGAGCTTCTGCACGAAATACCTTTCATCTCCCAACCTCCTGTCACACTTTGTCGAATTCACATATTGTCATTCATCTCCAGAACGCCGCCAATCTTTCAATGAACCAGAAAGCCGCCAATGCTCCTATTGTATAGGTCGCGGCGGGCATTGCGTAACGGCTGAAGACCGGAGTGATCTTAATCCGCCTTGCCAAGGCAATAACACCGAGGACCGCACCTATAAATGCCAATTGCCCGATCTCGACTCCGATGTTGAAAGTGAATAAGGCGAGCGGTATATCGCTCTGCGGAAGTCCGATCTCGGTTAGGGCACCGGCAAAGCCGAAACCGTGCAGCAGGCCGAAGGAGAAGGCGACCACCCACGGCCACCTCGCGGTCATACCGGACTGTCCCCGCTCCTGGCGGACAATCTCTACTGCGACGAGCAGGATGCTAAGCGCAATCGCGGCCTCCACGGGAGGGCCGGGCACATGAACCACGCCCAGCGTTGCGAGAGCGAGAGTAATCGAGTGCGCGATCGTGAATGATGTGATAGTGAAGAGCAGGACACGGTAGCTCTTTACGATGAGTACTAGGGTGAGTACGAAGAGAAGGTGGTCGACGCCGAAGAGAATGTGCTCGATGCCATGAATTAGGTAGGCACCCGCCACCGCGAGCGGTCCATTGGAGGCGGAAATCTCAATCCATGGCTGTGAAGGCTTTACAAGGGTTGTTGAATTTGCGCCGTCGAGCGTCTGCACCCGGACAAGCACGTCCGTGATAGTAGCCTGCAATCCTTGAAACTCGATACGCTTTCCAGCCAGTGTACCTCCGGTAGCTTCAACTACCCGACGCTCAATGAGGGAGTCGGATAATTCCCTCACTACCGGTTCATTAATATTACTTACGTCGTCCGGTAACGCTAATACAACCGGCAGACGCATTCCTGCGTTGATTGGAGTACGCCAAAGCACTTCGTAACGGCCGGGCGAGGTTTCGGTGACCTCCAGATAAGCCGGACGCGACTCGTGCGCTTCCGCGCAAGGAAGATAGTCTATTACACCGGCAAACAGGAGTACAGCCAATAATATCAGCAGAGTTGACCTTCTGCGGTTCATGGCTTTACTCCGGCTGTCGACACGTTATGGGTCGAAGCATCCTTAGTATACGATTCAGGCAGGACGACCTGATAACGAGTCTTCATGGCTTGAAATGCTCGGCGTTTGAATTCGTCACGCTGTTCTTCGGTCCATGCCGATTTGACATCCGGCTCCACCTCATTAAAAGAAGGTACCCGGCTGGACGTAGCAGAATCTATCCAGATCAGATGCCAGCCGTAACCAGACTCAATAGGGCCTTGCCAGGATCCAGGCTTGACCTGAAATAACGCTTGTGCGAAATCGGGGCCGAATTCCTTTGCCACCTGCTCAGGTGTGCGGTCGCCGTAATAGTCCTGGAACATGAATGGATCGGCTAGAACATCTACTTCCGGAATGTCTTTGGATCTGCCGTCGATCTTATCGAGTGCACGTACAGCATCGGCGCGTGCGTTCTGGCCACGGCGGTCGGGAGAGAAATACAGGTGGCGGAACGTGACACGACTTGGGAGTGTAAAACGATGGGAATTTTTCTCGAACCATGTCTTTAGCTCTTCCGTAGTGGGCTCGCGAAGGTCCGACAGGTCTTCCGCCAGGAAGTCCATCTTTTGAGCGATGCGACGCTTCACGATAGTATCCTCCTTGTCCAGTCCCAGGACAAGTCCCTCGCGATAAAGAACCTCTTCGCGAATCCTGCTGTCGATGAGTGCGGCCATCTCTTCGGAATTGGGCGGACGCTGCCATTGTGAGGTGAAAGCTATCTGCAGCTGACGAATGTCGTCCTCAGTCAAAACAATTTGGGTGGAGCGTCCCTCCTGATTCGTGCCCGGATTCAATAGGCTATAAGCGGCGAACAACACCAGACCTATCAGCAGGAAATGTACTAGCGGCTCGCTTAGCAAGCGTTTAAAGTCCTGTAATAACGGTAGGTG
>CADEFK010000180.1 GCA_902826595.1 uncultured bacterium
CGCTCATGAGATGTGCATCGGCGGGGGCGAGTTCTATCACACTTGCGGATGCCTCCGGTCTTCAAGCGGGGGACTTCCTCAAGCTCGACAGCAAGAGCAACGTGGAGGTCGTCGAAGTAGCTTCAATAAACGTGAACACAGTTACGCTCGATTCCGAAACACCTGTAAGGAAGAACCACAGGGGTGGAGTCAAGGTTGTGCAGGCCGACTCGCCGGGGTTCGGAGAGGATCACGACGAGGCGAAAGACGATATAGACAAGATAATAGAGGTGAAGTGGTTCAGGCCGAGAGTGCGGGAGAGGTACGGGAGGGACCTCGAATTTCTGAGCGGGGACCTCGATTTCGACCCTTCGCTTATGCTGAACGCTCAGGCTCAGCTGAGGAAGGCCTCTGTTTACAGGGTGCTCGCCAATTATGTGTTCCCGAAGCTGTCCAAGTCGACCAGGAACGCTGACGCCTGGGAGAAACGCGCTGAGGAGTACGGGAAGAAGTTCGACGAGGAGATGGAGCGCGTGCTCTCAACGGGGATCGACTACGATTGGGACGCGAGCGGCGATGTGGATGAGGACGAGAACAGGATACCTGCTACTACGTTCTTCGTCGGGAGGGCGTGACGGCGTTGATAACTATCGATACGAAGGGGCTGGCAGCATTCTTAAAGGACCTGGGGGAGAAGATCGAGAAGGGGTTCGACACGAAGAATGCCGTTACTGAGTCGGCACGGCTCGTAGCGTCCCTCATAAGACGGAGGACGAAGGCGGGACTCGACGCGGATGTCAAGCCGTTCACGCCGTATAAACGCGGAAAGAAGGGCGGGAGAGTGGATCTCGACGCGAGCGGGGAAATGCTGGGCGCGATAGAGGTAAGGGTCGTGAGCGATACAGAGGCCATGGTGGGCATATTCGACCCGGTGCAGCAGAGGAAGGCGATAGTGCATCAGCTAGGTCTGGGCAAGATGCCCGTGCGGAGGTTCTTCGGCGTGAGCAGATCGGACGTCAATACGCTCTCCGCCATAGAGAGGATTTTCGTAAGGGAGATGAATAAAGCCGCGGAGAAGGTGTGATGGTTACGAATATAAGAGAGGAAATAGACAAGGCGCTCGCCCACAGCCTCATGCTCTCGAGCGTGATACAGCTCGTTACGAGGGAGTTCGTCGGCGTTGACCTGGAGACGGGCGCGATCGAAGGGATAAGTTATCTGGAGATGCCGGCGGTGATCGTGAATACGGGGAACGAGACGGGGTTCACGGAGATACCGGGCGGTAAGACCAGGGTGCATTACAGCCCGGAGATTGTTGGATACGTGTACGACGAGGACGAGTATTTCAAGGAGATCAACAAGCTCGTCGCCGAGACTAAAAAGATGCTCTTCGCGGACAGGAGGGTGATGTCGGGCGGGGAGTGCATCGGCGTTATAAACGGCGTTACTCAGCTTACCACGGACAGGGGGCGTCTCGCTCCCTACGGTGCGTTCTCAATGACGCTCGATATTTTATACGATTACACGACAGTGACGGGAGGGGAACTGATTATATGAAAAGCAAATTCATTTTATGGGCGTTTTTTGTTTTGTCGTTTGCCGGAGCCGCATTGGCGGATTCGGACAGGATACTGATGGAGCAGAGTACAGTGGAGCTGGGATCGGACGAAACCTATACAAGCGATACGTTTCTGGTCGAGACCTTCAGATACCTCGCGGTAACGGTCGTCTCAGACGAGCCGAGCGCAGCAGGCGGCGTGAAGATCGAGCAGTCGTGCGACAACGACTGCGATACGGCGGTGAGTCCGGAGTTCCAGTACGTATCCGGGTGGACGTACACCGCCGGCTCTGCCGATAACCAGTACGTTGCCGAGCTCAACTGCAAGTGCGCGAGAGTGAGATACGTGAACGGCTCTAACGCACAGGGGAGCTTCCACTTAACTTCATACCTTAAGCTCGACTGATGCCGGTTTGAACGGCGCTTAGAAAGAATCCGGAGGGGACAGATGAGATTTGTACTTATATTGGCGGCACTCCTGTGCGCGCCTGGTATAATTGCGTACGCTGAAATACAGCAGGACGTAGTCGAGAGGGACACGATCGGCGGGACGGGGAGCGGCGGAGGCGGGGATTTATCGGCAATCGATATAGACACGTTCTCCGAGCTCGACGCGATTGTCGCGGACGAGGGCCTGGTCAACCTGAACGACACCCAGACCCTGATGAATAAGCTAATCGATGGGAATAGCAATACGGTGAAAATGCTTCGCCATGCTACTGACTGTACAACATACACGGGTGCGGTGGAGGGTCAGTACTGCTGGGAGCAGGACGACGACGTACTGTACGTCTGCGAGACAGTGGACGAGTGCGATACAGCGGGGGAGTGGGATGCGGTGGCGAGCGGGGGCGGAGGTGCTGTCGATTCCGTGTTCGGCAGGACCGGGACGGTAACGGCCGCGAGCTCGGACTACGATGCCGCGCAGGTGGACAACACGCCCGCGGGCTCTATATCCGCTACAAATGTCCAGGGCGCGATAGACGAGTTGGAGGCAGAGAAGCTGGGCGTGACCGGGAATGCTGTCGGTCTGGCCTGTACGGATTGCGTCGCTCTAGGTTCTGAGACAACCAATAACTATGTCGCGAACGTGGCGACGACTTCCCCGCTCGCGGGCGGTTCGGCGGGTTCGGAAGGAGCAAGCCTGACGCTGACGATTGACAATGCAGCAGCGGACGGCTCGACGAAAGGGGCCGCGAGTTTTACGGCGAATGATTTTAACGCTGCGTCCGGGAATATCTCTATTGATTATACGAACGGGCAGGCGGCGAGCGGTTCCAATAAAGGGTTTCTGACTTCGGGGGATTGGACGACGTTTAATAATAAGCTCTCAACCGGAACGGCTGTATCGAATATAGACCTCGGTAATCAGGTCTTTTTCCAATTAAGGCCGCAGTCGAACGAGCCTCCGGCATCTTCATTCGCTACATTCACAACTCGCAATTCCCATCCTGTGCTGAGATTCAATGGAAACGTATGCGCTATTTGGACGTTCGTTTTGCCGAACACTTATCA
>CADEFK010000181.1 GCA_902826595.1 uncultured bacterium
TTTCTTTTACGCCCATAGATTCGATTATCCCCTTAACATTGACAATATACTTAACGTTGTTAAGTATATTAAGGGTGTTTACTTTGTCAAGCACTTTTTTTAAATGCGGACGATGAGGGGAGGAGGAGTGGGTTTCACGCCGGGGGTTCGCCTTTTGCTGTCATTCCCGCAACGATTGGGAATGTGTGAGCAATTGGACGCCCTAGCTCAGACGGACCGCTACTTTACTTTGGTAAGTCCATTACACAAATTCTAAAAGCGGGAATCCAAATCTTTAAATAGACATGAAAGGAAGTGGATTCCCGATTCTTTTTGGCTTGTGCGGCCGAATTACCCGGGTCAATAAAGCTTATCTGCAATCGGCCGGGAGCGACCGATTGTGCTAATTTGGCTTCAGTAACAGCGGAAGGGTGGAATATTTCTTAATGTGCTCTCAACCAGGAGCGACCAATTCCTCGCTCACTCGGAATTGTTGCTTGCAATCGTACTCGGGAATGACAGAAAAATTAAGGGACGCCCTCACCCTGACCCTCTCTTGAGTTATGTAGCATTGAGCCGGGAGTCGATGAGCTTCGATGCCTTGCAGGAGAAGGCGACCAGTTGGTTTTGTATCGGGGCGGTTTTCCCCTAGAATATGTGCAGTTGAGAAATCAGCATAAATCGACCTGTTTCTCGCACGCTAAAAACAGTACTTGCTTGCAACTGTTCCCTCAAGGGAGAAGGGAATATTAGCGGCGTACTCCCTACGGCATCCTTCCATTTTCTATCTCGAAATTGTAGAATTTTCCGAAAGTGACGCCATCCGAATCTTCCAGGAAGAACCGTGAGGTCCTGGCCGTTTGTCTCGCCACAGTCGCGGGCTCATTGCCGCCCTGCTCTCTTCGTCAGTAAGAACTTGACGAACTCCTCCGTTTGATGCGCCGCCGTACCCGTATACGTGGTGAGATCGAACAATTTATCCAATTCCTCCCTAGTGAAAATTTTGCTCATGTACTCGTCTTCGAGGAACAAATCCTTGAGGTGTATTTTTTTCTCCCGTGATTTCCTCGAATATTCGTGCAACAACTTGTGTGCCTCATTCTTTTGCCCGATCTTCCCGTACATCGCGATCATCAATCTCTCGGCCGCCGCCTGACCCAGAACATTCGGATGAAATATGTTCTCGAGCATCTTATCCTTGTGTACTATCAATCCGGAGACGTTCCTTATCATCGATTCAAGCGCTTTCGAGGTCATCATGTAAGATAAGGGTATTGCGGCATATTCAATAGTGATCCGCGTCCCATCGCGATTACCCGGCATGTTTATGCTCTGAACGGCTAGCGCAAGGCTCCTTGTCAGGGCCGCGAGACCCTGAATCTGCTCACTGGGCTCGGGATTTACCTTATTTGGCATGGTCGAGCTCGAGTATTGCCGGCAGTCATAAGGTTCTTCCGCTTCCATGACCTCCGACATCTGCCACAAGCTTATATTTAAGCCGAACTCGCCGAGCGAGCTGCAAAGCTCCGCAAGGTTCGTTATTACTTCCGCAAAACGGTCGGTGCGTGTATGGAGATCGATACGCGGCGTGTTGAGACCCAATTTTTTGCAGACCATACCCGCGAGCTTCCGGGCAGTCTCGATCCCGCATATCTCGGCAAAGGCATTCTGAGCCCCGGCGGCTCCCGACAGGCTTCCGAAGAGCCACCTCTTCTCCGATTCCTGCGCTCTATCTATGTGATCGGCGATTTCGCCGGCCCAAGTAGCCAGAACGAACCCGAACGTGACCGGCACGGCATGCTGATGATGAGTACGTCCCATGACGACGGTGTCTTTAAATTCCATCGCCCTATGACAAAGAACGCTTTCCAACTCGATCATCTGAAGCATGACGTATTCATGCGACTCTTTCATTTGAAGCGTGAGGCCGGTATCCAGTATGTCCTGCGTCGTGGGTCCCAGATGAAAATGCTCTGCGGAGGGTCCGCACGCCTCCCGAAACGCTTTCAAAAAAGAGACCATGAGGTGGCCTGTCTTCTTTGCCTGCTCATGTATGTTCTCGATCGGCAGGTTCTTCAGCGAAAGATTATCAATTATGACCCCGGCGTCATGCTGCGGGATTATTCCCAGTTCTGACTGGGCCTCCGTTATCGCCCTTTCGACATCTATCCACTTCTGAACCATGTTTTCTTCGGTCCAGATTTTACGGCTCGTCTCCGTGCTGAACATACTTCGGAGCAAGAGGGAGTCAAACGGTATGGGTCCTTTCAATATATTTCCCTGCCTTATTATATGAGTTCCGATAACACGGGGCTGCTCTGTCAGCGTGATTATAATTTCTCTTTCATCGAGAATCCACCGGCATGCCCCGGACACGGCCTTGCAATGCGCGTCGGTACCCGGGATCAACGGCCGCCCTCAGAGCTTTCCGGATTTCCAGAAAACAGTGACAGACGAACGGCAGGGGATCCGTCGCCGACCACACGGCGTGTGTTTTCGGACGGATGTAAGTTTTCAGGTAATCACGGATGTTGAGTTTTTCGATGTCCCGGTAGAAAGAACCGTAGTAAAGATCGTCGACGAGGTTAATCCAGATACCGTCCCAGTCGTTTCGCGCAACCTTGCCCGTCACGCCCGCCGCCAGCTCTTTCCACGCCAGGAGCGGGTAGTTAATCCCCGCCTTGCACGCGAGCCCCTGCATGAGAAAGAAGCGGCCGTTAACCTCCATAAGCCTGTATTTCCCATCCCGCGGATCCAGCTTGTACTCCACGTTCGCGACACCTCTCCACCCTATGCGGCGCAGGAGCTCGATCGTGGGCTCCCGCAAACGGTCAGGCTCCGCGGTCTCGGCAGCCCTGCACACGCCGTAAAACGGCGGACTTTTCCTGAGCTTCCTCATCGCGAGCTCCGCAAGCGGCTCACCCCGGCGGTCGATATATACGCTGTAGTTGTAGAAACAATCGTCAGGGCCCGGAACGAGGTCCATGATTATCGCTCTGAGTCCGGTCTCATCCAATTTTCTCGT
>CADEFK010000182.1 GCA_902826595.1 uncultured bacterium
ATGTCCCTGTGAAAATCCGGGTTCGTGTTGAACTCGAGAGCGGTCCTCAGCACGAGGTCCTTCATAATCACGTAGTCGCTTCCGAGTATGTAGCTGAATGCGTTCCCGCTCTGGTTCGTGATTTTATCGTAATAGGCGTAGGCAAAAGCGAACTGGAGCTGCCATCCGCTCATAACTTGTTCATAGAGGCTCGTGTTGAGCCCTACTGCATAATTGGTCTTCCCGCCCCCGTCAATATAGTAAAATCCCTGAAAGGCCCTGAGCCCTATGTCCTTCCAGAAGTCGAACATGAATCCGAGCTTGGCTATGTTCCCGTTCGTGCTTTCGTCCTCTGAAGGGTCGTAATGGGAATACGCGTAGCTCCCGTTTATCTCGAGGTACGATACCGGAACGAACGTAACGCCGACCCTCGCCTGCTGGAGCCTGCCCACGGAGAATATATCGAAAATCGGGTCGAGCCTGTACTCGTCCCTTTCCTTGTCCAGATTATAATTGTCGTATTCGAGGTTGAGGTAGAGCGACCGGAGCACCGTGATGCCCACTCCCGTCGTGAGGAGCCCGAGATTCCCTTCGCCTACGTCTATCTCGGCGAGCCCGTATACGTCTGCGTAATCGGTAAAGGGTACGACCCTGTTGAAGGCGACGTTTATAAACTGTCTCGACGAGAAGTCGTCAGGGGCGTAAAGCTCGTAGCCTACGGATATTATTGACCCCAGTATCGCGTCTGTTTTCAGCTTGACGCCGAATATGCCGAAGCTGTCGCCGGGCCTCTCGGGTTCGGGCTGAAGGTCGTTTTCCTGGTATCCCCCATAAGCCGTTATCTCGAGCCCTTTCAGGGGCTTCATCCTGACGAGCGCGCCGTCCATGAGGACGAAGTTGACCCCTTCCGTCACCGCCTGCCTGCCTAGCCTCACTTCGTACGTGCCGGGCGTGTTAGAGATCTCGACGAACGCGTTATAGACGTCGAGCGACTCCTGGTCCCCGTTGAATATCTCCCTTCCCCTGAGGAAGGTATTGAAGTAAACGTTGTGGTCTGGAGATACTGTGCTGAGGTCGAGGTACTGGTAGAAGGGCTAAACGTATTTCTTGTCCCCGTCGGCGTTGCCAAGCGGGGTAGGGGCCTGGAACAGCATGAAGGCGTTACCGTAAAGACCCAGGCTCCTCGGGCGTATAATCTCCGTCTGCCCGTAGGCCGCAACTCCCCCCGTTGCCGAGAGCATGAGCATAGTTGCGGCGCATAAAATCTTGTTCGACATTTGAAAGACTACTCCGTAAGTTAGGGTATGCCGTTATCTCCGTGACATATCGGACAGCTCGCAAGCCCTTCCTGCCTCGTAAACTCGCGGATATCCTCCAGAAGCAGCACGCCCAGACCGGAACGGTCCTCCTGGTGTATCGCCTCCAGCGGGTGACATACGAAACAGTCCTTCCTTCCCCAGCCGTTAGGGTGGTCCTCCTCGGTCAGTTTGAGTCCTTCGACCCCGTCGAATATGTTCCCCCAGTCCTGTCCCTCGTCCTCTTCGCTCACGCACGAAACGAGGGATGAAAGTAAGATCACCAGGACGAGAGTTTTCATATCATGTCGTTCCTTGCATTTATTACATATCCGGGCGGTTTATACGCTCTGCCGGCGATAACGGAGGCAGATGCACCTCCGCAGCTCCAAGCGGTTCGCCCGCTACATGGCAATTAACGCAGGCTTCCTCCGGCTGCGGGCCCGCCAAGTGATTCTCACCCGTAAGCGCGTTGCCCGCCACATTTACACCCAGGTCGTCGTGACACGACGTGCATACTGTTATCACGGGCTGTGTAGAGAACGTTTCGAGCACATCGTTCTCCTCGCCCGCCTTCGTGAACTCCCTGTTCAGGGTCGCCTGGATTCCCGGGCCCAGGATGCCGCTGCCGGGATTGAGAATATTAGTACTGGGCAGATGGCAGGCGCCGCAGTCGCTCGTGTTGCCGGGATAGAGTACATCGCTGAAGTCGTGCAGGCTTCCCATGAACCCGTAGATTATATAAGGCTTTACGGTAAGGTTCTCGCCCGTATGTATTTTATGGATCATTTCCCTGAAGTCGATCGACGTCGTGATACACGATTCTCCCGGGCCGCACGGCCTTACCGCTATGTCGTCGCTCGACGGGTTATGACAGAGGACGCAATATTCGGTGTCGTTGCGCAGGTTGCCGTGGACGCTGAAGTCCTTGGAGAATGTCCCGTGGCATGAATTGCAATATTGGTCCTCCGTGCTGTTGTCCACTGCGACCCTCCTCGGGACGGGTACTGCGTCTGTGACCGCGAAGTAGCGCACCACGTTCCTTCCCGCCTCTTCCACCTCCTCGAACAGTATGAGGTTTTCTCCGCCCACCATACGGACGATCCTGCCCTCTATGCCCACCGCATATGTTCCGCCGGCGTTATCCGGGATTATCCCCTGGAATGTGTAAGTGTAGTTTCCTTCCGCGTCCGGTCCTTCGGCGCCAAATGGAAACTCGCGGAGGAAATTGTCCACACCCGGCGTTTCCATCCCCGTGCCGCTATAGTCCTGTATGTAGTAGTCGGTCGTCGGTCCGGCGATGACGAGACTGATAAAATCCATATCGGCTATGTCCACAACGTCGCCCGCGTCCGTTTTGAGGCTGAAAGTGACCTCCGCGTGCTCACCAGGACCGACCCTGGTCTGTCCGGTCTCGGCGCTCCTCACGTCGACTATGGCGAAGTTCAACCCGGGGAGGCTCGAGGCTTTAAGCGGTACTGTGTGAGAGCCTGTGACCGAAATATCGAACTCGGTATTCGACTGCGGGATGTGGCATCCCGAGCAGTTATTGTCGTTCAGCTGCACCGTGGGGTGATTGGTGGCGGTGGCGAAGTCCACGTCGTCGTGGCAGGAGCCGCAGGCAGCCCTCGTCGGGTCGTTCTTGTAGTCGATAGCCTGGGACGCCAGGGACTCGTCATGGCACTTGGTGCAGTTCCTTATATCCTGCGGGAACACC
>CADEFK010000183.1 GCA_902826595.1 uncultured bacterium
TTATGAAAAGACGGCAAAAATCTCATGTACTCGCTAAAACGTTTCAATTCCGCCCCAAACGTAGGGGTAGTTTAGCAATGTCCGTGGCTAACTAACGTCGTGTGGATAGGAAAGGGTGTCCGAATTGTTTTGGCTTCTAAGGAGCATCCCGGGAACATTTGCATTCGCGTATTCAACCAGAGGTGACCGAATTCTCTTATTCATCGAATTCGTTGCTCGCTCGGAATCGTTCCCCTGAAACGTTTTTTAACGCTCGTACAATCGATTTTCTCCACGCAAATTCTGTAATGTCGGAAATAATCGCCATGTGCGAGATAGCAAATTCGGGAAAATCCGGCATAATTAAAACTGGTTTGCAGGAGGGCGAAAAATGAAAAACATCAATTTGAAATCAGCCGCTATCGCGGTGCTGGCACTTACGGCCCTGGCCGCGGGGTGCAATAAGAACGCGACCCAGCAGGCGGCCGCACCCGCGCCCGCGACGGCTTACACCGCCGCGCAGGTCACGCGCGGGGCCGAGCTGGTGAACGAGTGGAAGTGCAGCTTCTGCCACACCCCAGAGATGAAGGGCCCCGACGGCAAGCCGATGCCGAACCCGGAGAGGCTCCTCTCGGGACATCCGCAGGACGAGAAAATACCGGACGTATCCGACATGGTCATAACGTCGGACGCGTTCATGGAGTTCCTCGACAACCTCGACAACACCGCGTGGGCGTCGAACGACATGCTCGTTTTCTCGGCTAACCTCACGCCCGATGCCGAGACCGGCATAGGGACGTGGACCGACGTGCAGTTCGTCGGGACGATGAGGCAGGGGATGCACATGGGACTCGGGAGGAGGCTCCTGTACCCGATGCCGTGGCAGGAGCTGGCCGAGCTGTCGGACTCGGACCTCATATCCATCTACGCGTATCTCAGGACCGTCGAACCGGTGAGCAACAAGGTGCCGCCGCCAATCGTGCTTTACAGGTGAGGGGGCGGGTTGCCGCGGACATTCGATTTTGCCAATAGAGTTAATTTGCTACATCAGTTCCGTTGTAACTCCGACCGGTACATTCGCTTGCTCTGAACCGTTCCCTCAAGGGAGAGGGGAATTAGAAAGAAAGCACGAACGGGTTTGGGTACGTTGCCGGTTTGAGCGGAAGAGATTCGGTGGGATCGTAGAAACACACAATGTGTGTGTGAATTATTGGGCGGGGGTGCAGCGGAACTGGCGCAGCGAGCTTTCCCTGCCAGTTTTGAGGTCGAACGACATCTTCTCTTCGTACACGGCGTCTAACCCCTGTCTCTTCCATTCCGCCGCCTTCGGGCAGGGTATCTTGGCGAGAGCGCTTGAGACCTCGTCCCTGGTCTCATAATACGTGAAGAGCCCGTCCGAGATATCCGCGTCCGAGTACCTGACTGAGCGGAGCGGGAAGGTCTTGTTCCTCATGTCGAATATGCCGATAGTGCGGTAGGAAGGGCTCGTGCCCTGGTCGACGAACAAGTAGTTCCCCGAAACTCCCGCGAAGAACCCGGCGCCGCCTGTTTTATCAGCGGTAAGGGTGTAGTAACCGGCTCCCTTGCCCGGTCGACAGGGATCCCGGGGAGGTGAGGGGGGCTTGTAAATATGTATTTCCTGTCCGGGGGAGCCTGGGTTCTGCCCGATATATATCATATATATCTTATAGATGTACGCAGTGCCGTCCGGGCACGTCCTGAGCTCCGGCGCTTCCGTGCCGGGAAGGAGCATGGACGGCGGGAGAGGGGGCGGTTCTTCGGCTCCGGAGCTCGCGCCGAGAGAAATCAGCAGCAGGGCCGCCGTGAGGAGAGCCTTACGCATCCGTGAAATTATACACGCGCAATGCCGGAAGGGGAGTGGAAAGTTCACCGCGAAGCTCGGAAGAATAGAGATATATATGCTATATATTATATCGATGTGTATAATTATCATCCCGGAAGGGGAAGAATCGAGCGCTCAAGCGATTATCAGGGGAGTGTTGAATCGCACAGCATAATGTAGTAATATCGTGTGAGCAAGGGGAGTTATAAAAATCCATTTCAGGGAGGAATTAAATCATGGAGAGCAGCAAAATGTTGGGAGATTTGGTGGTCGGCATAATTTTCGGCGCGTTCTTGTTGGCGGTCGGAGCGGGGAGCGTTTACGCGCAGCCCGTTTATCCTCAGCCCGCGCCGGCCGCACCGGCGCCGGCTTCGGCGTGCTCGTCGACGGAAGGCATATCGTGCTCGAAGAAGTGCCAGCCGATGGTCGTTAACGTGGAGACAGTGAAGGCGAGCGGCGTAACGGTATCGGAGGTGTCGGAGGGCCAGCAGGTGAGCATGCTTGCGGGAAGGGCGCTCGATTTCATGGCGACCTGTCCGGCAGGGTCTTTCGCGATCGGCGGCGGTTATACGGTGATGCCCGAGGACTCGACCATAGACATGAAAGAGGTGAGAGTAACATCGAGCGTAGCCGACAACATGAACCCGAGCGGATGGAACGGATGGAAGGTCTCTGTTTTCAGGAAGGAAGGCGCGGGGTCTCCCGACAACTGTCTGATGGTCGAGGTGCGCGCGTACTGCATACAGGGATCCTGAGGGGTCAATATTTGAGCGCGCGGCGAGAGCCCGTGAACAGCTGATTATATGATAGTGCGTAAGTTAAAATATAGTGCCCCCTCACCCTGACCCTCTCCCACGCTGGGGAGAGGGAATGATGACTGAATTGAACGAAGCGCTCCCCGCTCCGCCGGAAACGGCGGGACGGGGATTTTTTTTGAGCGGGGGGCTTCGTTTTATTGAAAGGGCAAAGGAAGGAGAAAGGCTGGTTTTCTTTATCCTTCTTTTCTTCTCCCCAGTTGTAGGAGCGGCTTCCAGCCGCGACACACACGCAGTGTGGTGTATGAAAAGACTTAGGGAGAAAGACTGGTTTTCTTTATCCTTCTTTTCCTTAGCGGTTTCAAACTATTAACGCAACGAGTCTGTTAATAACTTC
>CADEFK010000184.1 GCA_902826595.1 uncultured bacterium
GAAGAAGGCGGGCGGTCAGGTCCACTGGGCGGGGGACGGGGAAGAAGCATGCGCGATCATAATCGATATCGCGCGGAAGAACAACGTAAAGTCTGCAGTAAAGAGCAAGTCCATGGCGACAGAAGAAGTCGAGCTAAACACCGCGCTCGAAAAGGCGGGTATAAGGGCGGTAGAGACCGACCTCGGTGAATACATAATACAGCTCGCGGGCGAGCACCCTTCGCACATAATCGCCCCGGCCGTTCACAAGACCAAGGACGACATATCGAGGCTCTTCTCGGAGAAGCTCGGGATACCGTACCTGAGCGATCCGGCCGACCTGACGAAGGTGGCGAGGGAGAGGATGAGGAGCGAATTCCTCAGCGCGGGGATGGGAATATCGGGCGCTAACTTTGCGGTAGCCGAGACCGGGACGATAGTGATCGTCGAGAACGAGGGGAACGCGCGGCTCACGACAACAGTGCCCCGAATCCACGTGGCGCTCGCGGGGATCGAGAAAATAATCCCGCGCTATAACGACCTCTCTTTATTTCTCACGCTCCTCGCGAGGAGCGCGACGGGACAGAAATCCTCGACGTACGTTTCTTTCATCACGGGACCGAAGAGAATAACCGACCAGGACGGACCCGAGGAATTCCACCTCGTCCTGCTCGACAACGGGCGCTCGGGGATACTCGCGAACGAAGAGACTAGGGAGTCGCTCTACTGTATAAGGTGCGGGGCGTGCCTCAATAACTGCCCCGTTTACAGGAAGGTGGGCGGACACTCGTACGGGTGGGTTTATTCGGGCCCGATAGGGGCGATAATAAGCCCGCAGCTGCTCGGGATAGACAAGGCTCCCGAGCTTCCGTTCGCGTCATCCCTATGCGGGGCCTGCAGGGACGTATGCCCGGTGAAGATTGATTTCCCCAGGGTGCTTCTCGAGCTCAGGCACGAGGTCAAGGAATCGAAAGCCGAGAAGGACAAAGGGATGGAGCTCTTCATAGAGAGGCTATCGTTCAGACTCTGGAGAACGATCGTCACACACGAGAAACTCTACGGGACATTCTCTACGCTCATGTATCATCTCCAGAAACCGTTCCGAAGAAACGGCGGGAATCTCGGATCACTCCCTTACCCTTTTTCAAGGTGGACGCAGGACAGGGACTTCCCGGCGGTCGCCGGCACACCGTTCAGGGAAAGATGGAAAAAATTGAAATGGGAAATAGGGCAGGGGGGGCCCGGAAAAGGCATCCGCTGATGAAAGACTCCCGGGAAGAGATCCTGAGAAAGGTAAAACTAGGCTTGTACGGAGATACGAGGCATAAAGAGGGGGGCATTTCGACACGCGACTCAGAAAGGGACTTCGCAAAAGAAGCCGAAGAGCTTTTAAGGAATAGAATAACTATTACTGACAAACTATTAGAGCAACTTATTAAAGAACTGCTTAATGTTAGTACGGAGGTCCGCGAAGCTCAAGGTGAGGAAGAATTAAGAGACTTTATTGCCGGACTCGTGCACGACAAAGGTGTCTCGTCATTCGTCATGTGGGAATCCGAATCTTTAAACTCGCTGGGCTTGAAAGAGCTGTTGAATAGAGAAGGACTTCGGCAGATAACATCCAATGACAGGAATGACATAGCGGAGGCGGGGATAGGCATAACCGGAGCCGATTACGCCATAGCGGATACGGGGACGCTAGTGCTGCTCACCGACGAGGATAGACCGAGGAGCGTTTCACTCCTTCCCCCGGTCCACCTGGCGATAGTCAGAAAGTCGGATATAGTGAGTAATATCAGGGAATTATTCATCATACTTAAACATAATCTCGATGCCGGTCACAGTATCCCTAGCTGTATGACATTCATCACGGGGCCGAGCAGGACGGCGGATATAGAGCTGAATCTGACGCTCGGCGTGCACGGCCCGAAAGAGCTGTACGTGATTATTATATAAAGCCCCGGTCAAAACTGAGCCGGGAACTCCACATACGGCCCGGTCGGCTCTTTATCGGGCGGCACGTAATCGGGCATAGGCTCTCCGGCGGGTCCAAGGGACCTCACAAACTTATAGACCGCGACCAGATCAGAATCAGAGAGATCGCGCAGAATGTACCAGGGCATTGGCGGCCGCGACCTCGCGCTCCTCGCGTATTCAAGCCACTGGTCTTCCGTAAAGCCCTGCATAAAGATCCTGAGGTTGATCGCGTAAGTAGTCCCCCACGGCCCGCGCCAGCCGAGCGGGCTTCCTTTGAGCCATTCACCGACGGGAAGGTTGCCGTCGGCCTCCGGGTATCCGGGCGTGTGGCAGTCGTTACAGCCCGTGATCTTCACGATATATTCGCCGCGCTTGACGGGGTCGGAATCGGTGTCCTCCGCCGTGCCCGTGCCTGCGGTTTTGTTGCAAGAGATTAAGGCGGCCGAGCCGAATAATACCGCAGCCGCAAATAGGATAAACTTTATATTTGCCATCTCATCATCCTCCCGAAACAAAAATAAAATGCGATTGTGAGACATCTATCATAGGTAGCATCGGGACTAAACGCAACGGGCGGTATTAACTTGCGAGCCTGAGGAGAATGAATAATGCGCGGGGCGGTCCGGTCACGCTGTCATTTTACGCCGATCCAGTCCCGGGCGTTGAATTCCTTTCCGGTCACGCCGATCGATTCGTCGGATGCGAGGTAGACGAACACCGGGGAAATCTCCTCGGGCGAGGGCAGGGTCATCGGGTCTTCGCCGGGATATGCTCCTGCACGCATATCGGTACGCGTACCGCCGGGGTTTACGGAGTTCACCCTCGGGCCCGATTCCCCCAATTCGTCCGCAAGGACCTGGGTAAGCCCTTCGAGACCGAATTTGGACGCGGCGTAGGCTCCCCATTCCTTCTTTCCCTTTCTTCCGACGCTCGAGCTCACGTTTATTATGGAGCCGCTTCCGGATTTTTTC
>CADEFK010000185.1 GCA_902826595.1 uncultured bacterium
TTGCGTACGCGTTCGTGATATACACGCTCGTCATAGGTTATAACGAAACTTTCTTTTACGTTACGGCTACGCTCCTCATCGTTTCGTCTCTCGAATGCCTCGTCCTCCAGCTATTCGCCCCGCGCGTGGACGAGCACATGAAGTCCGTGTATCACGCGTACAAAGGGGGGAGAATCTTTTGACGCATTATATTCTATCATTGCGAGAACGATTTCGAGCGTGCGAGGAATCGGTCGCCCCAGGCCGATTTCTGTGAAACGATATATCTTGGCAATCGGATTATAAATCCAAAACATTATGGTCGTGGCGATCTCTCCTTTCGTTGTCATTCCCGCGAAAGCGGGAATCCATATCATTAAATCAATATAAGAAAAGGCTGGATTCCCGATAGAAACATTCGGGAATGACAGAATACAACAACGAGATTGCCGCGCTGCACTCACATTCGTTCGTTACGCTCGCAATGACACGTTAGGTCGGGCGGAGGAGATTCGGAAGAATCATAGAGTCGTGTGTGCATCAATACCGGGAGAGCGTGCCTCCGTCCACGACGATCACCTCCCCGGTGATGTAGTCTGACGCCCTCGACGCTAGGAGCACGGTTGCCCCCTTCAGGTCGTCCTCACCCCCGAATCTCCCGGCGGGAATGGATTCCAGAAGCTCGTCCCCTTTACCCATGAATTCGGGGCTTATCACGGGCTCCGTCATGTTGGTCGGGAACCACCCTGGCGCGATCGCGTTTACGTTGATGTTGTGTTTTATCCACCTCACGGCGAGGTCCTTCGTAAGGGTGACCACCGCGCCCTTGGAAGCGACGTAAGCAGGGGCGCTCACGAGGCTCGTCGTCTGGTACCCCATGACGGAGGAGATGTTGATTATTTTCCCCCGCCCGGTCTTCTTCATTTCTTTCACGGCTTCCCTCGAGCACAGGAACGTGCCCGTGAGGTTTATGCGGAGGACCTTCTCCCAGTCCTCGAGAGCGGTATCCTCGGGGAGGCCGCCCATGGCTATGCCCGCGTTGTTAACGAGTATGTCGAGCTTCCCGAATCTCGCGGCCGTGTCCGCGACCATCTTTATCACGTCAGACTCGATGGACACGTCGCATTTGAGCGGAAGCGTCTTCACCCCGGTGCTCTTCGATATCTCTTCGGCCGCGGCCGCGCAGCCGTCGAGGTTCCTCGCGCATACGACGACGTCCGCTCCTGCTTCCGCGAGTGCGAACGCCATCTGCCTGCCTATCCCCGTGTACCCTCCCGTGACTACGGCCGTCCTGCCCGAGAGATCGAAAAGCTCTTTTACGTTCATCGTTTGCCTCCTGTGGTGCTGTTTCTTGAGAAACGGGATTACCCCTCTGTCATTGCGAGCGAAGCAATCTCAAATTAATCATGAGATTGCCACGGTCGCTAAATACGCTCCCTGGCAATGACAACTCATATCGCGCAGGATGGCGCTCCTAAGGGAGGAAGGTAAGAACGTGTCCTACTTCTTCGTCCCGGGCTCGGTCATAGACCAGGGGTCCAATAACTGCTTCAGCTTCTCTGCAGGGAGCACCTTCTTCTCGAGCGCGACCTGCCTCACCGTCTTCCCGGTCTCGTACGCCTCCTTTGCTATCTTTGCGGCGCTGTCGTATCCGATTACCGGGGCGAGGCTGGTGCACATGGCGAGGCTCTTCTCTATCATCTCCTCGCAGCGCTTTTTATCGGCCTTAATGCCCTTCACGCACTTGTCCGTGAATACCTGCGACACCTTGCCCAGGAGCTCTATCGACTGAAGCAGGTTGTGCCCTTTGACGGGCATCATGACGTTGAGCTCGAAGTTCCCGAACTGCCCTCCGATCGTTATAGTGAGGTCGTTTCCGATCACCTGCGCCGCAACCTGGCACACCGCTTCGGGGATTACGGGGTTCACCTTGCCCGGCATGATCGACGAGCCCGGCTGGACGGCCGGTATCATTATCTCCCCTATGCCGCAGCGCGGGCCGCTCCCGAGCCACCTTATGTCGTTCGCAATCTTCATCAGGCTCACCGCGAGCGTCTTGAGAGAGCCGCTCGCCTCTACTACGGCGTCCTTCGAGCCCTGAGCCTCGAAATGGTTCTCCGCTTCTACGAGCTTGGTGCCTGTCATCTTGCTGAGCCTCCCGGCGACGAGCCCGGCGAATTTCGGATGAGTGTTTATCCCTGTCCCTACTGCCGTGCCGCCTATGGCGAGCTCGGAGAGCTCTTCCCTCGCGTGCTCCACCCTCTTGATGCCGTGCTTTATCATGCTCGCGTAGCCGCTGAACTCCTGTCCGAGCCTTATCGGCGTCGCGTCCTGGAGGTGCGTGCGCCCGATCTTCACTATCTTGTCGAACTCCCTCGCCTTCGCCGAGAGCGCCTTCTCGAGGTTCCTGAGCGAGGGCAGAAGCACGTCGTTTATCGCGAGTATGGCGGAGACGTGTATCGCGGTCGGGTATACGTCGTTACTCGACTGCCCCATGTTTACGTGGTCGTTAGGATGGATACCCGACTTGTCCCCTTTCTTGCCGCCGATTATTTCGTTCGCGCGGTTGGCTATGACTTCGTTCGTGTTCATATTCGTCGACGTGCCCGAACCTGTCTGGAAAACGTCGAGCACGAAATGGTCGTCGAGCTTCCCGTCGATGACCTCCTTCGCCGCCCTTACTATAGCGGCCCCGGCCTTCTTGCTGAGAAGGCCCAGCTGCATGTTGGACTCGGCCGCCGCCAATTTAATCATCCCCATGGCCTTTATGAGAAGGCTGTGCTTGCGTATGCCGCTTATGGGGAAATTCTCTATCGCCCTCGCCGTCTGGGCTCCGTAATATGCGTTCGAGGGGACTTCCATCTCCCCCATCGAATCGTATTCAGTTCTCGTAGATTTGCTGGCCATAA
>CADEFK010000186.1 GCA_902826595.1 uncultured bacterium
GTGTTCTCTTTCTCCAGCTTGTTGATGAAGATTATTTTGGGCAGGTCGCCTGTCATATCCCAGTACTTGCGGACGTGTAGGGCTACATCGCCCCCGACGGCCCCGACGACGATCACTGCACCGTCCACGACCTTGATCGCGCAATCGGCTTCGTAAAGGAAGTTCAGAAAACCGGGAGTGTCTATGAGGTTAACGAGGTGGTTTTTGGTTTCGAAGAACGCTACGTGGGAATTGATGGACATCCTTCTGTGTTTTTCTTCGGATTCGTAATCCAGAACGGAGCTGCCGTCGTCGATTTTGCCAAGCTTGTCGGTGGCTCCGTGGAGATATAAGAGTGCTTCGGCCAGAGAAGTTTTACCTGCGCCGTGGGGGGCAACGAGCGCAATATTCCTTACGCTTTCCCTACCATACTCCTTCATGGAAGATTACCTCCGTAGTCTGTCGTTGACAAAAACTTTCATCAAAGCCCTTTGTCGTCTCCTCTGTTAATAATGCTTCCTAAAGTCGATGGTTTGTTGATTCCAGGGGGTCAGGGTTCTAGTTCTTGGCGTATTTTCTTCTGAACCTTTCGACCCGGCCCTTGGACTCAGCAGCCCTTTCCTTCCCTGTGTAGAAGGGGTGGCAGTTGGAGCAGACCTCGACGGTGAAGTTTTCAAACCGCGTGGACTTGGTTTTGTACTGAGCGCCGCAGGAACAGCTAATGGTGACTTCTTTATATTCCGGATGGATTTCCGCTTTCATTTTTAATGCCTCCTTATGCGGGGTCAATGGTTAGTCGGTGTTATTATTAACCCAAATGTATTAATATAAAATTAACATTTAAATGCTAAGTGAGCAATAGTGAATCTGAGTGCATCAAACAAGAAAAAAGGCGGCCCAAGTCCGCCTTTTGTACTGTTTTCGATATTGTTACAGCTTGTTTTATTCTTATTTTTCCGTGAATTCGGCGTCTATTACGTCGTCGCCGTCTTTACCGCCGCCGTCTTCCCCACCCGCGTCGCCTTCGGGGGTCTCGCCCGAGCCGTCGGGTCCGGCCCCGGCCTCGCCCGTGCCCGCCTGGCCCTGAGCCTGCTGCTTGTACATCAGCTCCGCGAGCTTGTGGGAGGCTTGGGTTATCTTTTCGGTTGCCGTCTCGATCTCGCCCTGCTCGTTGCCCTTTACGGCTTTTCTGCCCTGCTCTAGGGCCTCTTCGAGCTCTTTCCTGTCGGCTTCAGGGAGCTTTCCCTCGAATTCCTTGAAGCTCTTCTCCGTCCTATAGATTAGCTCGTCGAGCTTGTTCCTCTTCTCCACGAGTTCGTGGCGCTTCTTGTCGTCTTCCGATTTTTCCTCGGCGTCCCTTACCATCTTGTCCACTTCATCCTTGGACAGCCCGCTCGAGGCCTCGACCCTTATCTTCTGCTCCTTCTGCGTAGCCAGGTCCTTGGCGGAGACGTGAAGGATGCCGTCGGCGTCTATGTCGAACGCGACTTCGACCTGGGGGATTCCCCTTGCCGAAGGCGGAATGCCGTCGAGTATGAATCTCGCCAGCGTCCTGTTGTCGCCGGCCATCTGCCTCTCTCCCTGGAGCACGTGTATCTCGACCGAGGTCTGGCTGTCCTCGGCCGTGGTGAAAACCTGGCTCTTCTTCGTCGGGATCGTGGTGTTCCTCTCGATTATCTTCGTCATCACCCCGCCCAGAGTCTCGATTCCGAGCGATAGGGGAGTAACGTCGAGCAGGAGGACATCCCTCACCTCGCCGCCAAGCACCGCGCCCTGTATGGCCGCGCCCATCGCTACGACCTCGTCCGGGTTGATGCCCTTGTGGGGCTCCTTCCCGAAGAAGTCGGTGACGACCTTCTGGACGAGCGGTATCCTCGTCGAGCCGCCGACGAGTATCACCTCGTCTATGTCCCCGGCTTTAACGCCCGCGTCCTTAAGCGCCTGACGGCAGGGCTCGAGCGTACCCTTTACCTTGTCTTCGATAAGCTGCTCGAACTTGGAGCGGGTCAACTTCATCACGAGGTGCTTCGGCCCTGAGGCGTCGGCGGTGATGAACGGGAGGTTGATCTCCGTCTCAAGTGTATTTGAGAGCTCGACCTTCGCCTTTTCAGACTCCTGCCGGAGTCTCTGAAGCGCCATCTTGTCGTTTCCGAGGTCTATGCCGGATTCTTTCTTGAATTCGTTTATGATGTAGTCCATTATCAGCCTGTCGAAGTCGTCTCCTCCGAGGTGCGTATCGCCGTTCGTCGACTTGACCTCTATGACGTTGTCCCCGACCTCGAGTATCGATATGTCGAACGTACCGCCGCCCAGGTCGTAGACCGCTATGGTGCCTTCGCTCTTTTTGTCGAACCCGTACGAAAGGGCGGCAGCGGTGGGCTCGTTAATAATCCTTTTCACTTCGAGCCCCGCGATCTTGCCGGCGTCCTTTGTGGCCTGCCTCTGGCTGTCGTTGAAATATGCCGGAACCGTAATGACGGCCTCTTTTATCTCGCCGCCTACGTAGTCTTCCGCGGCCTTCTTCAGCTTCATCAGCACGTGCGAGGAAATCTGGGGGGGTGAGAACTGCTTCCCCATGGCCTCTACCCATGCGTCGTCGTTTTTAGTCTTTATCATTTTGTATGGGAGCCTCTTGGCTTCGCCCTCGACTTCTTCGTAGCGCCTGCCCATGAGCCTCTTGACGGAGAATATAGTGTTTTCGGGATTGACGACCGCTTGTCTCTTTGCGGGGCCGCCGACGAGAATATCGCCGTCCTTCGTGAACGCGACTATGGACGGTGTAATACGAGCCCCCTCTTCGTTTATGATTACCTTCGGCTCCCCGCCTTCCACTATTGCCACAACCGAGTTGGTGGTACCGAGGTCGATCCCGATTATCTTACCGCTTCTTGCCATTT
>CADEFK010000187.1 GCA_902826595.1 uncultured bacterium
CGCCAGTCGCCTGAAGTCACCGTCGTAGCATGGATTTTAACTAGAACTTCATTATCCTTGGGCACGGGTTTTTGCATCTCCACAAGTTCAAGAACCTCGGGCCCGCCATAGCGATGATAGACATAGGCTTTCATAGATACCTCACTCTAGTTCCCGTGTGCCATAATTGTCCTCGGGCCGCCCCGCCTTCCATCGAGAGAACTCGCCGACCTCGAACCCGTCACCTCGGCGAAGCCGAAGGCAGCCCCAACGGACGGGGAATATTTGTTGTGCTCGATGACCGCCATGGTTTGGCGGGTCATGCTCATGCACTGCAGAAATCGTTTACGAACACAGATTCTGTGTGCTAACCCGGGGACCAGGTCATCTGCCTGCCGCCAAGGATGTGCAGGTGGACGTGAGGGACCTCCTGGCCGCCCTCCTTGTTAGTATTCACTACAACGCGGTATCCGGATTCGGATATGCCCTCCGCCTTCGCAACCTCCGAAGCTTTCATGAGCAGATGCCCGAGGAGCGCCTTATCTTCTGCACTCACTTCGGCGAGCGAGAGTATCTCTTTTTTCGGAACGAGAAGTATATGGACCGGGGCCTTCGGGTCTATATCCCTGAAGGCTATGCACTCGTTGTCCTCATAGACGATGGCCGCAGGTATTTCTTTATTGATTATCTTCGTGAATATGGAACTCATGACTCTCTCCCGTTTAGTTAAATCAAAGTGAATCCGATTACCTGAAACGAATATAACACGCGCACAACATCACTCAATCAGAGCTTTATCCCCGGCCAGGTTTCGATAGGGTCTGTCGAGCGGACGACGTGCATACCCGCTTCCGAGAACTCGGCGAAGGCCCTGTCGGCGTCCCCGGTGTAATCTATGACGCCGGGCACTACCACGGGCGACGTGCAGTCTTCAAGCAGATAAATCTTCTCCACGTGCGATTTATCCCCGGCCACGGCTTTCTTCAAGAGGTCGGCTATGGTCCACGCGACGCAGTGGCTCTTCGCCTGTCCCGCTATTATCACCGCGTCGAAATCCCCGAGCTTGCCGTATATCGACTCCGATGCGGCAGGCTTCTGGAAGAGTGATTCAGCCCTCAGATTAAGCGGCCTTCCGTCGGGCCCGGTCGATACCTCGGGGCCGAGGACGGAGTAATGCTCCGTCAACGGGTGGTCTCCCTTGACGTGTATATCCGGCTGGCTCAAGCGCGCTATCGAATGAAAGAAGACCGCTTCTTCGACGGAAGAGACGAGCGCGTGCCCGATGCCCCCAAGCATCGCGTGATAGGGCCATACCGTAAGCTCGTACTTCCCCGACTTCCTGAGCTCCCTCGTGTAATGGAGGAGGTGACTCTCGACATAGTCTTCGCCGTACATTATGCTCCCGCTTATCTCTTTATTGAACTTCCACCTGCCTTCCTCGATATCCTCGACGGAGATGAGCGTGTACGGAGCCGGGTGCTCTCCCTCGTCGTTGACGAAGAAGATGCCGTGAAATATCTGCATCGCCTGGTGCGTGTCCATAGTGGGGGCTATTTCCGTAATACGGCCCAGGTTCCTGTATATGAATTCGCAGAGCCTCCGGTTGTCGTCGACCGCCCCTCTGCCCGTGCGCCCGCCGACGAAAAGCTCGAATCCCGGTATGCAGAACGTGTTCTGCGCGTCGACTAAAATGAGCGAAATCCTGAATTCGTCTTTCGAAGATGGACTGATGCCGTGCTTACCCGACCACTCGGAAGCAGAGCGGGATAACTTCTCATACTCCACGCGGAAGACCTCTCCCGTCTTGTCAGGGATGAAGTGAGGAGGGACAGGAAGCTCTCTTTCTTTCATAGCTCGGCTCCGGGTTCGCTCGAATGCAGGCCATGGATTAAACCGGCCTGTGATTAATCTAACAGATTGAAATAATCACCGCTAATTGAAATAATCCTGTACATGTATGATAATGAATCCGTAAGGATTCGAATCAGCCGTATTCAAGCCCGCCATGAGAGTCTATCTGTTCGTCACATGCCTGGTCGATACTTTTTTCCCCGCAGTAGGGGAGGGGATGGTTAAAGTTCTCGACAGGCTGGGCGTGGACGTGGAGTTTCCCCCGGAGCAGACCTGCTGCGGACAGCCTGCATTCAACAGCGGGTACAGGGAAGACGCGAGAGCTGTAGCGGAGCGGTTCCTTACGGTATTCGGGAACGCGCTGGAAAATAGCCGGGACGAGGAAACATACATCATATGTCCCTCGGGATCGTGCACTACCATGCTTAAAGTATATTATAAAGAATTACTGGCTAATAACCCTGAACAATTAAATATACTGGAAATAATAACTAAAAAAACCTATGAATTTTCCGAGTTCCTGATAAACGTGATGAAAACAGCAGACGTAGGGGCAAGATATGACGGAGTCGTCACGTATCACGATTCCTGCCACCTGCTGAGGGAGCTCGGTGTAAAGGACGAGCCGAGAAGATTAATAGAGGCGGTCAGGGGCATCGAGCTGAGGGAGATGGAGATGCACGACTCGTGCTGCGGTTTCGGAGGCACGTTCTCCATAAAATTTCCCAGGGTCTCGGTCTCCATGCTCGACGAAAAGATAGACTGCATAGTCGGTAGCGGGGCGGACACTGTCGTATCGTCCGACATGGGGTGCCTCATGAACATAGGAGGCGCTCTCTCGAGGAGAAATATACCGGTGAAGGTCATGCACATAGCGGAGCTCCTCTCGCAGACGGGAAGTGAAAGGGGCTAGGGGTTTAAGACAATGGGATACCAGAGAATAAATTTCGAGGCCGATTCAGGAAGAGCGGTGGACGACGAGAAGCTAAAGCGGGCGCTCGTCAACGTGACCAACCGCT
>CADEFK010000188.1 GCA_902826595.1 uncultured bacterium
TCGCCGTGGACTTTGAATATCTAAGGGTGTTTCTTGTGATAGCGTGAGATAGAGCGTATCCCGTAATCGCTCAGGAACTCGTTTTCGTCGAGCATCTTCGAAAGCACGCGCTTGAGCTTGTCTTCGTTCAGTATGGAAAGGAGATACCTGTTCGCGTACCCGAGCTTGTCGGGCGGGTGTATGGTAGCGAGCAAGTCGGGCATTCTCTCGAGGCGTCTTTTCAGCCTCTCCTTAAATTTCGGGAAGCGCTCCACCGTTTCAAAATCATAAACAGTCGATGCGCAGAGCGGCAGAAGCCCTACAAGCGACCTCACCTTCAGACGCTCGGCGCTCCCGTCGGGCTGCCTCAGAAGGTCGTAGAAAAATCCGTCCTCTTCGTCCCACATCTCGTCGTGATTTTCACCCGTGCGGTCCATCGCGGAGGCGATCCAGATGAAATGCTCCGCGAATTTCAAAGCCATGTCTTCATAGGTACGATCGAATTTCGCGAGCTCGAAGGCTATCTCAAGCATGTTCTGGCAGAACATCGCCATCCACGCCGTTCCGTCCGCCTGCTCGAGGAACCCGCCCGTCGGCAGCGGCGAGCTGCGGTCGAATACCCCGATGTTGTCGAGGCCGAGGAACCCTCCTTCGAAGACGTTCTTTCCGTGGCGGTCCTTCCTGTTTACCCACCACGTGAAGTTGAGCACGAGCTTGTCGAACACCTGTTTCAGGAATTCGACGTTACCCTTTCCGTAAACCATTTTTTGGGTGTGGTAGAGGAACAGGCACGCGAACGCGTGTACGGGAGGGTTCACGTCGCTGAAGTTCCATTCATATGCGGGTATCTGTCCGTTGGGGTGGAGATAGACCTCGCGCAGCATGAGCTCGAGCTGCTCCCTTGAGAATTCGGGGTCGACCATGTCGAGCGCCAGGGTATGAAAGCCGAGGTCCCATGCGGCATACCAGGGGTATTCCCACTTGTCGGGCATGGATATGACGTCGTCGTTTATCATGTGGAACCATTCCCTGTTCCTCACGTTCTTTCCGTGACTGACAGCCCTCATGTCGGCGCCGTGCTCTCTCAGCCACTTGTCGAGATCGAAAAAGTAATACTGCTTCGACCATAGCATGCCGGCCAGCGCCTGACGCATCACGTTCTTCGATTCCTCGTCTATCGTGGGCGGGGTGATCGAATCATAAAACTCGTCCGCCTCCGCTTTTCGCGCGGTAAGGGTCTTGTCGAAGCCCCTGAACGGGTTCTTCCCGGCGAGCTCGGGGGATTTGGCGGAGAGGACGAGACGCACCCTCTTTTCCTCTCCGCCCCTGATCAAGAGCGTATAATGAGCGGAGACCTTCGTGCCGGTGTTGCCGGGGTTTACTGCATCTTTTCTCCCTTTGACGATATAATAGTTGATGCCGTCCTTGACGTAGGGGCAGCCGTTGGGCGTTCCGAACAGCCGCTCCGTGTTTGTTTCGTTCTCCGTGAAGAGGAGCTTTGCGCTGCCTTCGCAGTAGAGGTATCTTTGCCCGAGTGTCTCGTGCGCCGCCTCGGCCGCGGTGAATTCCTCCCCCGTGTTTAAATGCCTGATTGCCGGCCTGGGAGCGGGCTCGGACCATGACCACGTGTTCCGGAACCAGAGTGTGGGAAGGACGTGAAGCCCGGCGGTCTCTTTTCCCCGGTTGACGGCGGTGATATTAACCAGTATTTCTTCGGGAGACTCCTTCGCGTATTCGACGAATACGTCGAAGTACCTATCGTCGTCGAATGCGCCCGTATTAATAAGCTCGTATTCGAGCTCGTAACGGGTCGCCTGTTTGTTCTTCTCCACAAGGTCCCCGTAAGGGTATGCGGTCTGGGGGTATTTATAGAGATACTTCATGTACGAGTGCGTCGGAGTGCTGTCTATATAATAGTAATATTCCTTAACGTCCTCGCCGTGGTTCCCTTCGCTGTTCGTAAGGCCGAAGAGGCGCTCTTTTATGATGGGGTCCTTGCCGTTCCATAGGGCGAGCGCGAAGCAGAGGGTCTGCTTATCGTCGGAGAATCCGGCGAGCCCGTCCTCCCCCCACCTGTAGGCACGCGAGCGGGCATGGTCGTGCGGAAAATAGTCCCACGCCGTGCCGTGCTCGCTGTAGTCCTCCCTCACCGTCCCCCACTGCCTCTCGCTCAGATAGGGCCCCCATTTCTTCCACGGGACGATATTACCACTCGAATCTCTAAGCCGCTTCAATTCATTATTGTCCACCCGTGTCTCCTTTAATTCGAATACTCATATATTGATGCGACGTTTAAGTTACCAGCAAACGGATTATATAAACAATGGGTCCTGTCTGAGTGTGTGGACGCCATATTCCCGGCCTGATACTGCAATTATACAAAAATGAACGCAAATGAAAACAGACACTGCCTTATATATATAATTAGTAATGATCGGAGATAGTTATAATGACTTTCATAATATCGACATTCATTATTCAAATCGGAAAATAAAAATGGTAGAATGTCTCTCTGAGAATTTTGCCGATTGGAGAGAAGGCAAAAGGAATCCTGATTAGTATTATGCTTGGGAGTATTTGCTTCATAGGGCGCGGTGCGGAGTATTTTAGCGGCACTCCTCTGAAGCTGCCCTCTCATTCGTATTCCGAAACATCCGGTCCGGGATTCCAATAGATACACCAGAGCAATATCTCGAACCTTGCCTTCCAGTCTGAGCATCTAGCCGGGTGCATGATTATCGGTTGACGCGGATAGTAAAAATTCATTGCCAAATAAATCGTTTTTTGCAGGAGGTAGTATCATGAAGAAGGTGAGTCAAGTTTTATTGTTTGTTCTCGTTATCGGTGCCGCCTCCGCGATCATTGAT
>CADEFK010000189.1 GCA_902826595.1 uncultured bacterium
GCAAATTCTGTAATGTCGGGAAGAAAAGGCAAAAATAGATTTCTCGTTTTGGTTTGTGCGGATTATATACGATGTCGATGCGGGTTATTTGCAATCAATCAACAGCGACCAGTTTCGCGCTCGCTTGCAACTGTTGCTCGAAATGACAGAAAGAATAAGGTATACACCCACCCTTCACCCCCCCTCTATAGAGGGGGAGGGTAATAACAAATTGGAAAACTGGATTCCCGATCGGGGTCGAGAATGACAGAATAAAGATATAGATATTGTTGTGCCTGTCCGCTACTCAGGCATTGTCTCGCCGGAGCCGCCGGCTTCTTTCGGCAGGTCCTTGAACTTCGGCAGGCCGTCCTTCATATGCAGCACCGTTTCTTCGTAGAAGACATGCATGGCCGGCTTGAAAGGGAGATCCGGCAGTAAGGCGGCGTACACGTCGACGAGAGTGAATGGCGGATGGTCGGTGAGCAGGTGGCCGCCGCAGGATTTGCACCACTTGCGGAAGCTCTTGGGGGTTTTGTTGTACGTGCCGACCTGGTCCTCGCCCTTCGAGAACTCCACCGCGCCGGGTATCCATAGCGTGAACGCATTCACAGGGCCCGCAGACCAGTGCCTGCACGACTCGCAGTGGCAGTAGCCCATGGCCACGGGCTCGCCCGTTACCGATATTTCGACCGCCCCGCAAAAACAGCTTCCGGTATAGTTTGTATTCTGGTTCATATCGTGCCTCCTGATTTGTTTTTGTTACCGGTGTTATTCGAAGTCCACTGGGGACTGTCGTTTCGTGTTTATCTGGAGCGTGAAGATGTCGGGGCGAGAATAATGGCCCGCGACGTCTAACGCCCGCTTCTCGCTTCCGACCCGCCTGCAGTCGGCTTCGCAGTAGAGTATACCTTCTTCTTTCCGCATCGGGCCCGCTACTATATCGCCGCCGGGCGCGACGACTACGGAATCACCCGGGTTTATCCATTCATCGGGGTCCGGGTACAGTGCGGCCTTCTCCGGGAAATCGCCGGGTATGTCCTTACCCCTCAGCACCGTGCCGCATCCCGCCACCCAGCAGCGGCCTTCCCGCGCGATGTGCTGGAGCGTCCCGATCCACCCGTCTCCGTAATCGTACGTGGGCGCGATGTAGATCTCCACTCCCTGAGAATATAGCGCGTACCTCGCGAGCGGCATGTAATTCTCCCAGCAGATGAGCGCTCCGATTCTCCCCGCGGGCGTGTCGACGGCTTTCAGGCCGCAGGCGTCGCCGAATCCCCAGACCATGCGTTCTGCAACCGTTGGCATGAGCTTCCGGTGACGGTTGAGGAGTGCGCCGTCCGGGCCTATCACGACCGTGGTGTTGTAAAGGGTTGCACGGCTAAGGCTCATATCCCTTTCGTTTATGCCGCACACGACGGTTACTTTATGCTTTCGTGCGGCTTCGGAGATGGGAGCGAGGTCTTCGCCCTCGAGGCTTACGGAATTTTCCAGGAGGCGTGAGTAGAGCTCGTCTGACAGCTTCCAGTCTTTTCCGGGCTTGAGACGCCATATCCACGCCGGGTAGCCGGGTATGTACGCTTCCGGGAAGAGCACGAGTGAGGCGCCTTCGGAGGCGGCCTCGCCGATGAAACTGGCGGTGCTCCCGATAGTTTCCTTCTTGTTCAGGAACGCGGGTGGTTTTTGCACGATCGCCAGTTTGCTCATCTACGAAACTCCTCTGACGATAGAATAGAAAGATTCATGTGAAATAACAAGGGAGGGGGGAATTGGAGGTTGCGGATTGGGACCTCCATTTGCTTGTCATCCTGAACTCGATTCAGGTTTTGCGCTACTCCGGCATGGTCTCGCCGGAGCCGCCGGATTCCGCGGGAAAGTCCTTGAACTTGGGCAGGCCGTCCTTCATATGCAGCACCGCCTCCTGATAGTTCACGTGCGCCCTGGGCATGAAGGGGAAGCTGGGGAGGACTGAAGCGAATACGTCGATGATTCCGAGCGAAGGCATTTCGGCGTATAAATGGCCGCCGCAGTATTTGCACCACTTGCGGTAGCTGAGCTCGGTTTTGTTGTACGTGCCGATGTTGTCCAGGCCTTTCGTGACCTTGAATGCGCCCGGCCTCCATATGGTATAGGCGTTCAGAGGGCTTGCCGACCAGTGGCGGCAGGAATCGCAGTGGCAGTAGCCCATGGCGATAGGCTCGCCGGTTACCTCGATTTCCACAGCCCCGCAAAAACAGCTCCCGGTGTATGTTTGATTGTCGCTCATATTGCCCTCCATTCGTGTCTGAAAATGTATTCGGGGAATATGATAAAAAAATTCGGGAGGGTTGGCAAGAGGTGGGAGGGAGGTCACAGATTGTGGCTTCCAATTTTTTGTCATTCTGAACTTGTTTCGGAATCTCGTATTTGTCAGTATCTTGAGGTCACAATTTGTGATCTCAAATTTAAAATGGCTTGTTTGTATCTGATGAAGCCGTGGGGCATTTCGTGTCAGGGTACATACTTTGAAACATAATGCTCCATTTCATATATAATTCTGAGAAGCTCGGCTGTAAATAAAAGGGTGCTTTCAGCTCGTTGTTTATCTGGCGATGCAAGAGTATGAGTGCTCTCATTAGCATTTGTTCTTATTAAATCAACCCACGTTTTCATATTTGGCGTGATATACTTTTGTTGCTCGAGATAGTTAATGTAGAATGCAAACTGCTCGCCTTCTTTTGCTCCTTTATCAACAGCAACATGCATCAGAATTTTTCTACAGATCAACTCACTCGCTGTAAAAGCTGCAATAGACATAGTTCTTCTGGCTTCTTCGTAAGCGGAATTGACATCAGTTGGTAGACCTTGAATT
>CADEFK010000190.1 GCA_902826595.1 uncultured bacterium
CTAGCGAAAAGTTCTTTCATTTGCGTTCTTGGCGCCGCAATTGCTTTACCAGTCCAGTTGGATATTTCAGCTGTTCTCAATCCATTTGGATCTCCATGTATCAAAAATATTGTAATTTTTGCTGGCTGATAAAATTGTTGCATGGGTAGATTTTATATTTTTTGATTAACAATGTAAATATAATAATTCGAGAAACTTCGTGCCTTTAATATCTCAATTGTAGTCTATATTTAACAAGTTTGAGGTCCAACTCATTGTAGATCTAAGTTTCGACTAACCACATTCAAATTCCTGCTGAAACGGGTCCGGGAAAACGGTATAATATTGCCGTTGAAAGGAGAAAGAGACCCATGACAGGGCAAATCAGTCAGGAAAAGTCATACAACCGGATTTCCATCCGGGCGCTCGCGCTCGTGGCGCTCATGCTCTCCGCGTGCGCAGGCGCGGGGACTGGGACGGTGCGCACTAACGCGGCCGCGACCGGGGTGGACAGCGAGTCCCGCCCTGTGGTCATAAACGACGAGGTTCTGGAGATGGAGAAGAAATACTACGTCGCGGGCGTAATCGACACGTACAACTCCCTCGCCTCCGAGCCTGCCCGTCAGAGGGTGTACAGGGACGAGGTCATCGACGGGCGCATATACGTGATCGACTATTACTACAGCCAGTTCAGGAACGGGATGCGGGGCGTGAAGCCCGATTCCAACATCGTGACCGACATCGCGGTGCTTGGACTCGACGCCGCCGACGCGATCAACCCCGCCAAGAGGGCGAAGGACATCCTGCTCGCCATTTCGGGAGGGCTCACAGGCCCCGATACTTCGGTCGACAAGGAGGATTTTTACGAGGAGGCCCTCCCGGCCCTGATATCCAAGATGGATTCTCTCAGGATCGAGAGGCTCTTGCTGATAAGACAGAGGATGAGATACGGGACCCAGGGGGATAACCCCTATACTCTGGGCGCGGCCATGATAGACGTGAACAACTATTTCCAGGCGGGGACTATATCGGGCGCGATACTAGGCATCACAAAATCATCGGGCGTGGCCGCCAGCGAGGCGGAGAAGGAACTCGGGGATATCACTCGTTAAACCTCCCCGGCATCCTTTTCGGAGCGGCTAATCGGCATGTTCATAGTTACACGGGCTCCTGCGGATTACCATGCCGCCTTCCGGTTGTGTCGACGCAATAATCCGCTGACCCGCATCGAAATATAGCTCCGCCGGGAAATGCAATATCCTTACCGACGCTACATCTTTGCCTTTAGATTGTAAACAAAAAACCAAAAACCGTAAATATTAGTAAAGGAATTATTCCGAGAGCCCCGGAAGATTTCGGATCCCTGCCAAGAGGACCCTAGTCTTCAGTTGACGGGGCTCAGGTTGTAACAACCGGTTATCTATGATTATAGCAAAGTTTGAAATCTTTTGCATCTTTTTTATCCACATTTTATTCACAATGGCCCGGTAAGGCTCCTGCGGATGTTCAGGAGAGAGCGGCCGAGGCTATGCGGTCAGGGTTGACGGGGCTCGCCGTTGGTTGTAAATTCGTCATTGTATATGGCCGGTTGTGATGGTTTCTGCGGCATGTGCCGGCAGAAGCTGCTGCCGGATGCAGGAGAGCATGAAAGCCGGATTTTATTTTCGGGGGGGGTAACAAACTATTTTATTCCGGCTGTATTTCCCCGCAGCGAGAGTGTGCGAATCTTCCCCGGGCACTCAATCCAGCACGGGCGTCGCGCCCAGAACCTGTATAGCGAGAGGGTTCATGAACTGGGAGCCCGCGCCGAACGGGTATCCCGCCTTGAGATATGTGTCTTTGCTCCTGGGCGGAAGCGTTATAGGGAGCACGCCCGATTCCTGGTTCACGACGCCGCCTGCGCCTCCTGCCGTGTTGGATGTATACGTGACCCTCACCTTAACCCTCGTGTACGTTATGTCGGACGTGTTCTCTATGGTGAGGCCCTGGATAATGGCGACCCCTCCCCACGTGGCGTACACCGACCAGTCGGTGATATTTATATACCACTCCGGGTGGGTCTTCATGGAGTCGGGAAGGTATTCCTCCCCGCGCGCAAGGCCGGCTGTGAGGGGAATAATCAATAACGCGGCTATGATCAATTTTCTCTTCATGCATGATAGTATATTCACTCGGTCCGTTTCGGGCAATTGTTAATAAGCCGTTCCTTATGTAATATAAACCGGGCGCGGGGTTACGGGGCTCCGGTGAACGCGCACACAAACGGATCAAGGAGACTTAAAATGGCTGAACTCACTGAAAGGGAAAAGGAATTCGAGCTCTTCGGCATGGGCCTCGACGACCTGGAGAACCTCTTGCGGACGAGGTCCAGGCAGCAGAACATCCCCATGACGCGCATCCTTGTGGACTGGCTCGAGCTCGCCCAGTGTCAGCTGGAGGACAGGTACAAGAACGTCCACCACATTATCAACCGACTCATCTACGCGCTCGAAAGCGGCATGGTCGTCGATAGTCCGGACGACGGGAAGAAAGAAGCGTCCGCGCCGGAAAAGCCCGCAAAAAAGAAAAAGGAATGACCGGGCGGGATAATTGCCGTGCAGCGTGTATCCCGCGGGCCCTCCCCAAACGCCGGACGTTATCTATGTATACCTGCGTACACCCCGTACCGTACATATCCATACAATTTTTTCCCCTCCAGGCGTGTGAGATTTCATCCGCTTCCGGAACATGCCATTATTACACGG
>CADEFK010000191.1 GCA_902826595.1 uncultured bacterium
ACCATGAGAAGGCGAAGACGGTCGCCGCGGATGGGAAAGGGCCAATCCGCCCCGGAGACGTGGGAGGGGGCGCCGACGACGCAGCTGCTTATTTTACCTGCCGCGCCGGGATAGAAACTGACGACCGTGTCGGAGAACCCCGGACTGACGGCGACGATCCGTCTCGAGTGCTTCATCTGAAGAGATTCCTGTTCGAGCTTGTACATAAGCTCGAGCTTGCGGGGTATCGGCACCCTGCATAGCGCCCCGGCGCTATGAGACAACAGCCTTATTAGCGCGGGACGCAGACTCGCGGGACAGATTCCTCCGAAGGCGGTGGACAACACGTCGTCGTTAGAGTTCTTTCTCAACGGGTCGTCCGCATTTTCAAAACGATGGAGCAGCTCCTGAGCTACCAGGTAGTGAACGACTCCCGCTACGTGATAACCGGCTCCGGCCAGCGCTTTCGCGGCCATTCCGGTCTCGTATCCGTGGCACCATGCCCTGGTAGTCCCGTTCATTCCGGATGCGGTCCGCAAGGCGGCCGCGGCGAGGTGCGAAGCGGCGTTTCTGAAATTCTGGGGATAATACAATTCGTCGTAATGGATTATGCCCTTAGGCGGGTCGATGCGTTCTATGGATAGTCCTTGTCTCTCCTCGAAAGGCTCCTGGTCTGAAAACCTGAAAGCGATCACGTGCACCTTCCACCCCGTGAGCTCCATCAGGTATTTTGCCGAGTTAACCGTATATATGCCCATTCCGTCCCTGTTGGTCCCCGCGGACGGGAAATTTACGGTGAGAAGCAGAACATCGGAACGACTTCTTTTAGGCGGTGTCATATGGGCGGATACTGAATATGCAACTATTATACAACTATGTTCCCCGGCATGTCATGTTCTGTCCGCGTTTATGAGGCGGGCTTTCTCGAGGACCAAAGCGTGTCCCTCCGCGCATTTCTTCCACGTGTATTGGCGTGAGGCGGAGCGCGCCTCCTCACGGCGGGAATTTATATCTTCCCTGGTCAGTGATAGCAGTTCGAGAATCCCCCTCTCTATTTCGGCGACCCTTTTCCGGGGGTCACGGAAGTCCATGATCGTTCCCCAGGGGGCTCTCAGTATGCTGCGGGGTCCGTCCGCGTCGGACGCAAGGATCATACAGCCGCTCGCCATCGCTTCCAGCACCACGAGGCCGAAGGACTCGAATACCGACGGCAGGATGAGAGCGTCGGCGGCGGACATGAATTCAAGGACCGTCTTGTTCGGCATCCAATCCATGCCGGCATACGACACGGACTTGAGACTGCCGAAGGCCTCGTTTACGCGCCGTCCGAAGGCGCCGCCCAAATTGCCGGAATTACCTATCAATGTTAATTCGAGCCGGGCCGCCTCGGCGGGGTGACTCAATTCCAGGTTCTCGAGGGCGGCGGCGACATAATCCCAGCCCTTGTTCGGAACCGGCCTGCCGACCATCACGAGCCTGAGCCTGTCGTCCCGCAGTGAAAAGGGCCAGCGGGACACGGCGGAAGGCGCGGGGGCCCCCGCGACTGAAACCCTCAATTTATTCCTCGATGCGGGGTGATACAGGGCTATCGATTCCGCGAATCCGGGGCTTACGGCTGTAACGAGGTGAGAAGACTCGATCAGACGCGCCTCGCTCGCGAGCTTCCCGAGGATTTCGAGCGCTCCGGGCAGGGGGATCCGGGAGATTAAATCCGCTCTACGGGACAGGAGCCTCAATACCGACGGTCTAAGATTCGCGGGTATAAGCGAGCCTGCGTAATAGGAAATCGTGCGATCGGAATTCAACTCCCGGGAAGGCTCGTCGGCGGTCTCGAGCCTGCGCATCAGATCATGAGCGATCAGGTAGTGTATGACGGAGACGACTGGAAAGCCTCTCTTTCTGAGCGCGGCCGCGGCGCCGCTCGTCTCGACGCCGTGGCACCAGGCGGGAGTATTCTTGCCCAGGGGCTCCGCTATGCGGACGGCGTGTGATGCCAGGGCCGATACGGCCTTATCGTACATGC
Source organism: uncultured bacterium (assembly GCA_902826595.1). Lineage (GTDB taxonomy): Bacteria > Desulfobacterota_D > UBA1144 > Nemesobacterales > UBA2774 > 2-12-FULL-53-21. Next base: position 2,003 of record CADEFK010000191.1, read on the forward strand.
GGTGAGAGTACATGAGCTCGACGTCGCTCGTGACCAGCCCTTCCTCAATTCCTCCCTGGCGGGGGAGATCGAAACGCCTTACGGATAAGCCTTCTTTTTCTTCGAAAAAATCCTGGCCGCCGATTCGAAACGCCACCACCTGTATACGCAGCCCCGCTTCTTCGCACAGACATCGAGCCACATCGTAGAAATATATTCCCTTGGGGCTGCTGCCGCCGCTCAAGCTCGGAAAGTCCCCCGTTATGAAGATAACGTCGGCATTCATTCGCTATGTGTACAAGTTAGAGGTAAGCAAAAACAGAATATTTTTAGATCTGGTTTATTACTGATCATCATTATACACGGATCTGCCGGGTTATGCGTCGGTGGTTACGTTCCGCGTAACTAAACCCGGTCAAAATGTTTTCGGCCCGCACCCGGCCGGGTATCCCAAGAATTACCGGGATGGCGGGATCCTCCGGGACGGCCTCAGGAGCTGAGTGAGCGCGCACCCATTTTTTGTACTATTCTCGGACATTCGACAGGAAAGGCTTTCCGAATATCAATATATACGGGCAATTACGACTGGCATTTAACTTTCATAATACTGATTGCAAAAGGAGGTTTTAAAATATATGAAAACTGTTTTCCCGCCCGTGATGAAGGTTTTTCTAGCGGTTATTGTCGTCCTTGTTTGTTTCAATTCGTTTATACCCGTTTC
>CADEFK010000192.1 GCA_902826595.1 uncultured bacterium
AATCCGTCTCCTTTCAAAACTGAAGTTGATAAACCTTTAGTAGCATCTGAAGGACCCGGGGATTCATGGGAGAAAAAGAGGGAAAAATATTTATAAATGTGATTGCGTCTCCGAGTCACGAATCACCGGCTTGGAATCACTGCTTGATTTCGACGGGGAGAGAGTTGTAGACGGAGGACCCGTTCACTTCCTCTATGTTCACGTCGAGCACCCTGTCTATGCTTGAGCCGTCGATCTGCTTCAAGTTCACGTCGATGATGCCGGTCGTGGCATTGACGCTCTTCGGCTGAAAGAGCGGGCTCAGGAATATGCCCCAGAGCGCGACTGCAATGAGGGTGAGGATTACTTTCGTGCAGGTGTCTATTTTCATGTGATGCCTCCCTTAATTATTATTATATATTAATCAATTTTATCTCCTATTCGGAAAATTCTCCTTTGGAATTAAAAAAAACTGGTTACACTAAATTCGAAAATTATAAAGATGGAGGTGTGAGTTATGAGGTTCCTGGTATCAACACTTATCCTGTTTTGTATGAGTATTGCGTTTTCTTACGGAGTGCAGCAGGCTTTTGCCAAGCAAACCGTTTCGGCCGCGGCGGACGGGCAGTGCAGGTTGTACAACGAGAAGAGTAATAATTACAAGTACGAGGGCAGCTGCGAGATAGGGCAGAAAATGTCGAGCGGTGCGAACGAGTACAATATTCGCCTCGGAAACGGTGATACATATCATTTCGTGCAGCAGGGTTCCGGATACAAAGTGCAGACACCCGAGGGCATGTCGGACCACATGGCCGCAATGACCGACAGCGGCAATACAGCCACGTTCGAGTGGTATAAATGGAAGCTTACGGCGGAAGTCACGGAATTGGCCGATGAAGCGCCGGAGTCCAGCACCAAGGCCAGCGCATCCGAGCGCGCGGGGCAGGGCCAGTTCGACGCTACGGGGAAAATCCCATGCGCGCAGTCAAAGGGGCAGCCGATGGGCCAGTGCTCCTACGGCGTGGCGCGCGACAGCGGCGGCACGGCTTCTGTAGCCATAACAATGCCCGACGGGCGCAAGCGCTTCATCTTCTTCGAGAACGGCAAGCCGGTAAGCGCCGACCTGTCACAGGCGGACGGAAACATGGACTTCAGCTATATCAAAGAGGCCGACCTTTACATGATCAGGGCCGGCAACGAGCGTTACGAGATCCCGGAAGCCGTGATTTATGGCGGTTAACTATAGGTTGAACAGCCGCATCCTACTGGTTCAACCACTGACCCTGTTGTGTGCGGCGCTGCCCGCGGGCGGGCTCGAATTTGACAAGGGAGTACCGCTCGAGCCGCGGGACTGATGAGGGATAGTGACCGGCTGCGTAATAATGCCCTATGGCTGTATCCGCTTCCGCAAGCGGCCTTTCTGCGGAACAACCGCTGATGCGCGTGTGCCGGACTATGGAACTGATCGCCTCGCTTTTAGTCCGTAAGCCACTAAACATTTAGCGGCAGCCGCCGTATTCTTCGCCGGATACCTCCGGCTTCGGGCAAGGATCTCGGGCGGCGGACTCCGTCCCCCGCCGCTGCTGATTGCGACTATCGCGTGGACGTTCTATGCGGTCCGGGAGCTCGTGGTCCGTCTCCGAACCCCGGAAGCGGACATTCGGATCGACCTTCTCGTGATCTGGCCGGCGCTGGCGATAGTCTCGGCGTGGCCGCTTTTTCGTTCGTTGCGATAGATATATCACATTCTTGTCGAACGGACATACCTGTATTAATAGATGAAAAAACTGCCGTTTGAAAATCGGGGCGGAAACGAGAATAATTCCTCTGATGAGGACGCTGGTTATAGGCGACATACACGGAAACCTGAAGGCGCTCAGGCAGGCGTTCGAGCGCTCGGGGTTCAATCCCAGGAGGGACAGGCTCGTATCGCTCGGCGACGTGTTCGACGGGCATCCGTATTCGGCCGAGTGCGTAGAGGCACTGATGAAGGTGAAGGACCTGGTGTGGTGTACCGGAAACCACGACGCGCTGGCGTTATCCTGGCTCTCGGGCGCACTGGAAGGGAAGAGGATGCCTGGGCAAAGGGAGAACGAGGACCTGACTATGATCAAGTTTTCATACGGCGGCGGGAAGACCGCGGGCGACAGGAAGCGCATGGAGAGGCACCTCGAATTCGCGGCAGGTAAGTGCGTACCCTTTTACCTGGACGAGGACGGCAGGTTCTACGTGCACGCCGGTATAGATTGGGATTATCCGCCCGACCGGCAGCCCGACCCGGAGATTTATTACAAGGACAGGAAGACGTACGCCCTGCTCGCACGGCTCTACGAGATCGGCGGGCTCAGGTTTCCTTACCGGGACGTGTTCATCGGGCACACGAAGACGATAAGCGAGTATCCGGACGGGAAGCCCGCAAGGAGGGCCAACCTCTGGAACCTTGACACGGGCGCGGGGACCTACGGGAAGCTCACGATAATGGATGCGGATACTTATGAGTACTGGCAGAGCGATTGGGGGGAGGAAAAAAAATGAAATTGCGGGGCGTTGCTATGCAACCTCGTAATGACACCCTTAAATTCGTAGTAGCGGCTTCCAGCCGCGACACACACATAATGTGTTTTATGATAAGACAAAGAAGGGAGAAAGGCTGTTTTGTTTATCCTTCTTTTCCTTGATGAAAAGAAGCAAAAATCATCCGACTACAGAATTG
>CADEFK010000193.1 GCA_902826595.1 uncultured bacterium
CCCGTGGAAGATTTTTAACGCTCGTACAATCGATTTTCTTGACGCAAATTCAGTAATGTCGGGAAAGAGAGAGGCAAAAGACAGATTTCTCGCGCTGCTCGAAATGACACCCTCACCCTTTACCCTCTCCCCTCAAGGGAGAGGGAATTAATTGGTCACGCTGAGGCGCTTCAATAAAATCGTTGATGAACACACATCGTGCGCGCGCGCATCAATAGTCGCGCCAGAGGATCGCGGATATAATGCCCTCGTCCTGGATTACCTCGAGAATATCGATCAACGCATTTAACCTGACATTATTGACGACGATCTGGTAAACGAGGCGTCTCCCGCTTTTTGTGTCGATGTATCCCGCGAACGCCTCGCCTTTTACGACGAAACCTGTCTCGTCTCCGGCGGCGAACGTGCCGGTCTTCGCGTGCACTTGTCCCTTGGCCCCGGCGAGTGTCGGGTCGGACAGGAAACCGTCAACGAACACCATAGAGCCGTCAACGGCGAGAATCGGGAGAGAGTCGAAGAAAGCCCCGAACGCCGGCTGCTCCGTCATAATCTCGAGCCATTTCGTCACGACCTCGTTCTTCGCCGTGGTCTCGCCGCCGCCGTCGCCGTTGACGAAAGAAAAGTCGCCGCCGGGAAAGCCGTACACGCTCGTCAGCAACTCCCTTTCGGCGGCGAGCGCGTCGTCCATGTTATCGACCCCCTGCGTGATGCCCCAGAGGAGGAAGGCCGCGTTCGCCCCTAAGTTATAACTCACCTTGTTTATCAGCTTCGCGTAGTCCTTATACGGGAAAGAGGCGAACGTCGTCACGAGGTCGTCCTCGGAATACGAGTTCCTGGGCGGAAGCTTCGCGACAGGGTTTTGGGCCACCGTGTCTGCGAGCACGGTGACGCCCGCGTCCTCGAGAAGCTCGATGAGCACCGTGCGCGCGTAGTTCTGAGGCTCGGTTATCCTGAAAATCTGGACGAGCGGGAACTCGTTCGTGAACGGCGGGACGAAATCCACCGGGAGCTGTCCGGTGACGGTGGACGTGCAGCCGGGCTCGCCGATGCACCCGGGGTCTGCTTGGTCGAGCTCTAGCATGAACTCCGTCCCCGGTCCCGACGTGACGAGATCGTTTACGACCCCGAATGCGGCCGATTTGGGACGCCAGTCCACGGATGCGTCCGTGCCCGGAGACATCGGGTTCATAATCAGATCGACGCAGTCGTCGTTCACGAATATCGGTCTCAGGTCGAACTCTCCCCTGAACGGGAAGGGCTCCCAGAGCCTGTCGTCTATGACGACGTCGTCCACCCGCGTGATGCCCGAGGCAGCTATCTGCTCCGCTATGGTCTTATAGCCCTTGAGCGGGTCGGGCTTCGTGAGCTGTGCGTTGCCGAACGAGCGTGCCTCGTTGTGGTCGAAGTCTGTAATCGCGAACTGCCCGTTCGCCTTCGTCCTGCCGCCCATGGAGATGTCTCCCGACGCGACGAGGATCAGGTCGCCGTCGAGGACCCCAGAGCCGTCGATTTCGCCTTCCTTATATATAGGAGTTATGAAGATGTGATCGGGACCTATTTCGTTGAAAAGCTCGCCTGTGGAGAATATCTTCCTGACCGAGCCGATGTAGAAGTCGTAATCGGGCTTGTGGTTGATGAGCACCTCGCCCGTTTCGAGGTCCAGGACCCGGAGCCCCCAGACGGAGTCCGAGTAAAGAGGTTTGTCGAATATCGCGCGGATGTTGGCAGGCACGTCGGAGCCGCCGCCCGACGAGCAGCCTCCCTCGAGGCCGAAGACAGCCGTTAGAACCAGTAATACGGTGAGTAAAGCCTTCCTGTATTTCAACACGCCCTCCGTCAAGCGGGAAATTTAGTTATGCTCACAATTTAATAATATTTTATCTTAACCTGAATTCAGGAGAAAAGAAAAAAGGGGGTAGGGCATCGCATGCCTGCGGATGATGGGGGAGGGAATTTATTCGTTGGGTATAGGTGCGCAAGCAGCATCGTAGAAACGCACTATATGCGCGCGCGCATCAATAGTCGCGCCAGAGTATGGCAGAGATCGTGCCTTCGTCCTGGATTATAGCCAGCAGGTCGTTTATGCCGGTTATCGGGACGTCATTCACGACGAGATGATAGGCAAGGCGTCTTCCGCTCCTGGCGTCGATATAACCGCCGAACGCCTGACCCTTGATCACGATGCCAGATTCGCCAACCACTGGGTACGTGCCCGTTACGGCGCGCACGTTACCCGCCGCTCCCGCGAGAGTCGGATCGTCCTCGAAGTCGGTAACGAACACCAAGAATCCGTCCACTGCTGGTCTTGAAAGCGCGTCGAAGAAGACGCCGAACGACGGAAGCCCGGCCATTATTTCAAGCCACCGCGTGACGACGGGGTTGGTCGCTTTCGTATCTCCGCCTCCGCTACCGTCGAGGAAAGAGAATTCGCTTCCGGGTATGCCGTAATTCTCCGTGAGATTCTCCTTCTCGACGGCGAGCGCATCATCCATGTTATCGACTCCCTGAGTGAGGCCCAAGAGGAGCAGGCTCGCGTCGGCCCCGATGCTGTAGCTAACTTTCAATATGAGCTTCGCGTATTCCGAGTAGGGGAGAGAAACGAAGGAGGTAATGAGATCGTCCTCCGTATAAGAGTCCTTCGGCGGAAGAAGCTCTTCGGGGTTTTCGGCGACGGCGTCGG
>CADEFK010000194.1 GCA_902826595.1 uncultured bacterium
AAAATAATGCCGGACTCGAATGCGACAGACGGAGTGTATTGAAAATTGAAATCCATCACAAAGAAACTCGGCCCGGATATAATCGGCGAAATCGAAGCGAGGGGAATAAATCCCGGGACGGTGCTGTCGCAGATTGAGATGTTCGAGAGGGGCTTGTCGCCGTCCGACCTCGTAAAGCCCTGCAAGCCCGGGGACGGGATCGTCTCTATCGGGGACGAGGCGGAGTCCCTTGCGCGCCGCTTCGAGTCGGAATCCGCGGGGAGGAGAGTGGTAAAATTCGTCCCCGCCTCCGGGGCTGCGAGCAGGATGTTCAGGGATCTCCGGTCTGCGGCTCAGGGCGGGTCTCTCGAGCGCGGGCGTCTCGAAAGGGTGGCGAGGGAAGGGGACGGGGGATCGGAGGCCGCGCTCAGGTTTATAAGCGAGCTCGGGAGATTCGCGTTTCACGACGACCTCGAAGCCGCGCTCGAAAAAAACGGTTACCGGATGAGGGAGCTCCTCGCGGCGGGGGAGTACGGGGAGATCGTCAGTCATACGCTCGGGCCGCGCGGACTCAATTATCAGAACCTGCCCAAGGGGATGATCAAGTTCCACAAGTATCCCGCGCACGACAGGACAGCCTTCGAGGAACACCTCGCCGAGGCTCTCTGCTACGCGAAGGACGCCTCGGGGAGGGCGCGCGTCCATTTCACCCTGTCGCCCGAGCACGCGGAGATCGTAGACGGTTATCTGGACAGTGTGCGGGGGATTTATGAGCGGGAGAGGGAGAGCCTCGAAATCGGCTACTCGGTACAGAAACCCTCAACCGACACCATCGCCGTCGACATGGAGAACAGGCCGTTCATAGGGGACGACGGCAAGCCCGTGTTCAGGCCCGCCGGACACGGGGCGCTCATCGAGAACCTGAACGAGCTCGGATGCGATATCGCCTTTATAAAAAACATAGACAACGTAGTGCCCGACAGGCTGAAAGAGGAGACCTACCTCTGGAAGAAGGCGCTCGGCGGCTATCTGCTCGGGCTCGAGGGTCTTGTATCGGGAGCGCTCATAAAGCTGGAGGGCGGCGGCGGGTATAAAGACGTCGCGCGGGAGCTCGGGGAGCTTGAAAGGATGGGACTCGAAATCGAGGCGCCGCGCGGGGCTCAAACGGCCTCACGGGAGGCCGAATCCGCCTGTCTTGTTTCCGCTCTCCGGAGGCCGATCAGGGTATGCGGAGTGGTGAGGAACTCAGGCGAGCCGGGCGGCGGGCCCTTCTGGGTCAGGGGAAGGGACGGGCGGCTCTCAAAACAGATTGTGGAATCGGCGCAAGTGGATATGAGCGCACCCGGACAGAAGGCCGTCTGGGAGTCCTCGACCCATTTCAACCCGGTGGACATCGTCTGCTGGCTCAGGGACCACAGGGGGAACCCCTACGACCTGCACGGGTTCATAGACCGGGAGTCAGGCTTTATATCCGTAAAATCAAAGGACGGGCGGGACTTGAAGGCCCTCGAGCTCCCCGGTCTCTGGAACGGAGCAATGGCCTTCTGGAACACGGTTTTCGTTGAGGTGCCGCTTATGACGTTTAATCCGGTAAAGACCGTATTCGACCTGCTCAAGCCCGAGCACCAGCCCAAGCTCTGATCCCGCCGGTATTTCCTCAGCCGCTTACCAGGAAACCCCGCCGGGTGTATTATTATCCGGTAAGCGCACCTGGAAGCGTATACGAATATGCCTGAAAAACGATACACAAAAGAAGTTGTTTACGTCGACCCCGATTTTATGGACCTCATACCCTTCTTTCTGGAAAGCAGGCAAAACGATATCGTGAACATCAGGGAATGCGTGAGAAAAGACGACCTGAAGGAAGCGCAGAGACTGGGGCACGGCATGAAAGGCGCGGGAGGCGGTTACGGTTTCCAGGAGATAAGCATGATAGGCAAGCGCATAGAGGAAGCCGCGAAGGCAGGTAATACCGCGGATATAGAACAAGCGCTCGGGATGCTGGACGAATATCTCTCGGTCGTCGAAGTCGTTCCGGGCAAGAGTGAAATGCTCGACTGAAAGAATCTCTGAATTCACCGCTTAAATCCGCATTCATTACCTGTTAAAATACCGGGTCATGGCAGAAACCAGAAAGACCCTAACGGAGGAAGTCCGCGTGAAGTTGCCCGGGAATCTGAATGGCGCGGCCGGCGTCTTCCGGGAAACCCTAGGGCTCGTGGAAAGCATGTACGGGCAGCAGCTTTCAAAAGAGCTCACGCGCTCGCTAGAAAAAAAACACTGGGGCGAAGTCGCCGAGAATCTGAAAAAGGGCGCGGCCGGCCTGACGGGCGAGGCCCGGAGCGATTATGAAGCCCGCGCGGGATCGCTCGCCAGGGGCATATTCGATCTCTTTCCGTTAGACGCCCGGAGCGGGGACGGGAATGACGCGGTCGAGCTCATAATCGGCAAGGTGTTCTCGCCCGAAGGGGACGCAGAGAGTTATTACTCCGGCGCGGCCGGTATCGAGAACCGGGGGTACGACGGTCTGATACGTGAATACGACGACAACATGGGAATCTTCACGGAAGCGCTTATGGTATCGCGCGGGTACCAGGGGAAAGTTTTCCAGGGGGACCTCCCGCATATAAAATGCGTGGACGTCTTCTCGCTGGCGGGCGGGCTCAACTCCCGGCACAAACCAAG
>CADEFK010000195.1 GCA_902826595.1 uncultured bacterium
GTCATAGAACCTTCTAACGGCTGTCAGGTAGGACGACATGGAAGTGGACGACAGGTTTTTCGAAAGAATGTAGTCTTTGTAGCGCTGTATGTCGTTCGAAGTCAGCGCCCCGGGCGGCGTGGCGCCGAGCCATTTCGAGTACTCGCGCAGGGCTTTCCGGTATGTCTCCTTGGTGGTCTCCCGCCTGTTGAGCGAATCTATAAACCCCTTTATCAACTCGTCCATACGGAGAAGTTAATCATTTTTACACATCGGATTCAACTGCGGCCCTTGACATGCCCTGAATCTGGTGTAATTTATTTTCCGGAATCTAGGTGGTAATTCTGAAGAGGTCACACCCGGTCCCATTCCGAACCCGGAAGTTAAGCTCTTCGAGGCCGATGATACTGCTCCTGTACGGGGGTGGGAAAGTAGGAAGCTGCCTTGGTTCTTTTTTTTTGCCCTTTTCGGTTTTTGCGCGCGGCATTTTCCATACCGGCCCGGAAAAAGCAGGACGGGGGCCGCGTTTGTTTTGTCTATTCCCCTTATGTAGTATTTTCCCCTATCTCCAGTTCCTAAGCCGGGTGAGTGTGTGAAGAAAACGAGGCTAGCCGTGTTTGTTTCGGGCAGCGGCACGAATCTTCAGGCGATCATAGACGCCGGAATCCCGACTGTCGAAATCGTGCTCGTGCTAAGCAATAATCCCGGCGCCTATGCGCTCGAGCGGGCAAAGAAGCACGGCATCCCCGCCGTTGCGGCGGATCATAAAAATTTCCCGGGCAGGGAGGAGTATGAAAAGCACGTCCTCGGGCTGCTCGAACCCTACAATGTGGACCTGATCGCCCTTGCCGGATTCATGAGGATACTCTCGCCCCATTTCGTGAAGGCCTATAAAAACAGGATCGTCAATATCCACCCGGCCCTTCTTCCTTCTTTTCCGGGTATGCACGCCGCGAGGCAGGCCCTCGAAAGCGGAGTGAAGTTCACGGGATGCACGGTGCATTTCGTCGACGAGGGGGTCGATTCGGGCCCGATCATACTTCAGGCCGTCGTGCCCGTGCGGGACGACGACGATGAGGAGAGCCTCCTTGAGCGGATACACAAGGAGGAGCACAGGATCTATCCCGAGGCATTGAAATTCATCGCCTCGGGCAAATTCAGGATAGAGGGCAAGAGGGTGCTGGCGGCGTCTTAGCTTCTTACCGCGTAAAATTACATATCCCTTCCGACCGCCCGCGCCACAGGCAGGGCCTTTTCCATTAATGCCGCGAACTTCTTGGGCTTGAGAGACTGGCCGCCGTCGCTTATGGCGACAGCCGGATTGTTATGAACCTCTATAATAAGCCCGTCCGCCCCGGCGGCGATTGCGGCGAGCGCCATAGGCGTTACGTACTGCCAGTAGCCGGTCCCGTGGCTCGGGTCTGCGAATACCGGGAGATGGGTCTTTTCCTTGAGCACCGGTATCGCGTTCAGATCGAAGGTGTTTCTGGTCGCCGTCTCGAACGTCCTGATCCCCCTCTCGCACAGAATGACGTTTTCATTGCCTTCCGAGAGTATATATTCGGCGCACATCAGGAATTCCATTATTGTCGTCGCCATGCCCCTTTTCAGAAGCACCGGCTTCTTCGATTTCCCAACCTGTTTTAACAGAGCGTAGTTCTGTGAGTTCCTTGCGCCTATCTGGAGCATGTCCGCGTATTCGACTACGGCGTCCAGGTCGTGCGGATCGAGAATCTCCGTGACTATCGGAAGCCCCGTGAGCTCCCTGGCCTTCGCCAGGAGCTTCAGGCCTTCGACGCCCATTCCCTGAAAGGCATACGGCGATGTTCTCGGTTTATAGGCGCCGCCCCTTAGCATGCTCGCGCCAGACTCTTTTACCGCTTTCGCTATCTCCATTATCTGCTCTTCGCTCTCTACGGAGCAGGGCCCGGCGATCACGGGAATTTTTTTGTTTCCGACCGCCGTGCCGCCTATTGTGAAGTGCGTGTCTTCCGACTTGAAGTCGCGGCTCGCGAGCTTATAGGGCTGGAGTATCGGGACGACTTTCTCGACCCCTTCGAGGACGCTCAGAGTTTCTACGTCCTGCGGTTTACCCCTCTCGTCCCCCACCGCTCCTATGACGGTCCTCAATACCCCTTCGATCAGGTGCGCCTTATATCCGAGCTCGTCGAGCGTGGATACCGCCTTTTGAATCTGCTCCTTCGAAGCGCCGCTTTTCATTACTACTATCATTGTGGAATTTTCCTCCGCTTGTTAAAAGCAAAATAAAATCAAATAAAAACGTTATGTTACATGAAGAGCGAATGATGTCAACTGTCGCCTGCGAGCGCCAGTTGCTGTTCATGTCCTATTGATTCTTTTAATATTGCAGAGAATAATAATGTTCCCACTAAAAAGGGCAGGTGGCGGAACCGGCAGACGCGACGGCCTCAAAAGTCGTTGGGCTCACGCTCGTGAGGGTTCGACTCCCTCCCTGCCCATTTCTGATAAATTCAAGGCGAAAGGCCAGCCAATCAGACCTCGAATGAGCCATTGCCAGATTGACAATGTTGATTAATTTTGATAGATTTGGATTAGTTCTTCAAGGAGGATTGGAAATGAAAAAGCTTATTCTAAATCTGTTTTTATTTGTAGCTTT
>CADEFK010000196.1:0-1141 GCA_902826595.1 uncultured bacterium
GGCCGCGCCGGTCGATGTAAAAACATATTTCAACGCCAGCTTCTGCGGCGCTGCAAACCAGAAGCGCCTTCTGGTCGTCGACAAACCGACAGCTAAAAAGGTCTGGACCAACTTGATACCGCAGGCGCATGTCGCGTTCGCGATGGTCAATAGCGGTATCTACGGCGGGTCCGGCGGCGAAGTAGCCGTCTTTTCGACAGTCGCCCTCGCCTCGCTCATCGGTATTCACGAGCTGGGACACAGTTTTTTTAATCTGGCGGACGAGTACGAAACCCCGTACGTCGATTTCAATCCGGAAAATTATCCCAACGTGACCGCTAAAACCCAGCTCTCTCAAATAAAATGGAGGGACCTGATTGCGCCGGCGACGCCTGTCCCGACATCGAGGAATCAATGCGCCGACGGAGGCCCGGTTTCCCACCCCGTACAGGAAGGCACGGTAGGGCTTTTCGAGGGAGCGCTTTACAAGTCCTGCAACGTGTTCAGGCCTGAGAAGAACTGTCTGATGCGCGATTTCGGGAAGAGGCGTTTCTGCGCCGTGTGCACGAGGGCGATCCGCAACAAGCTCGCTCAGCTTCTAGGCACAGACGAGCCGAATGTTTAGCGTCGCAACCGCGCCAATAAGCCCCCTCACTTCCCCCTCCCCCAGCATGCGTCGCATATGCCTGAGGTGGGCGATGTCATCACGAGCGTCCGGCACGGTATCCGGCACGAGACGCACGGCTGCTCCCCGTATTTCTCATCGAAATGTATCCACATCAGATAAGGCTTCCCCGTATGGAAGCTCAGAATCAGCTCGTTAAGGCTTGGTACCGGCGACATTACTTCCATTGCTCCCCTCCCTCTCGGGCTTCTTCCTGTAATACTCCTCCATCTTCTCCATGTGCCTTAGTATCTCGGTCTGAATCTCTATTTGGAGATAGATCTTCTCTCCGAGCTCCCTGATGGATTCTTCGAGCGAGCGCCTTACGTACCAGAGCGGTATTCCGTCCTGGTCGGTCTTGTTATGCCATTCGTGAAGATCATCCACCTTGTCCTTTATCACGGACACCGCCCCCCTCACGTCGTTAACATGCTCGTTCATGATGAAGCTCTGCCCTCCCCCGCCGTTTTTTCTCTTTTCAAGGAACCCGAGCACCTC
>CADEFK010000196.1:1151-2545 GCA_902826595.1 uncultured bacterium
GAACCCGCCGCCCAGCTCCAGAGGCCTTGCCGCCATCATTCCGGGCCGCCTCCGTCCTGTGCGGCATCGAGCGCCGCGTCGAGCACTCGGTATTCCTTCTCCCAATGCTTACACACGCTTCTATAACAATAGAGCGCGTCCAGTATAAGGTCGTCGGTCACGGCGGGGCACTGCGTCAGCGGGTCTGTCATTTCCCGGGCCGCCTCGAGCGCGCCTATCTGCGCCATGCAGTCGGGCTGCGTTTCTTTGAGCGACTCGTAACTCTTCCGGCTGATTTCGGGCGTGACGACCTTCGGTGCGCTGCAAGCGGAGAAGCTAATCACCGCCGTCAAAATCACGCTTAAGTATTTCATACTTTCTACGCGTATCATTCTTCTCCTCCGCCTCCTCCCATTCCGTCCTCACGTTCTCTTCTTCGTCCTCGACCACCTTAATCACGCGGAGTCCCGCGTTTTCCGCGCGGAGCTCGATGTTTTCTTTCCTCGCTCGGGTGTACCTCTCCTCGGTCTCGTTTTCTTTCTTCTTCCCGATGAGCTTGCCGACAAGCCATCCGAGCACGCTCGCGATGATGGAGCCTATCACTCGCTATCCCCCTCCATAATATAGCTCCCCCCGCACGTGAGGAAGAGTCCGGATTCGTGTTTAGGATCGAGGTCCCCGGTATGCATGTAAAGCCAGTGGTGGACGCACTCGTGCGCGATGATGTCTATCCCCTCCCCTTCGGGCACTATGATCCATCCGCTCCTCCCCGCATCCGTTTCGGGACCGGCCTCGTAGCATCCCTTCCTAAGCGTTCCGCCGCAGTCGACCGCGTTTCCGCCCCTCAAGCCGCGTATCTTCGGGAGCGCGTAGCTGTATTCGCTCAACCCCATGCACGCCTTTGTCTTCATGCAAACCTCGAGCACCTTCTCGGCCGACGGGTACGTGACCGATTCGTTCCCTATAAGCTCCCCTTCGTAAACGACCTCCGTCGCGGGCGTCATATTTCTCCACGCGCAGGAAGTAACCGTCAGAACTGCCAGCGCTGCAAGTATCGTGCTAATTGCCCTCATCCTGCCCCTCCTTCCTCACCGGTATCGGGGTAAAATCGAGCTTGTCGTTCGTCCCGAAGAGCCCCGTGTAATTGAATGTCGATACGATCGTGTCAATGAACATCGAGACAAGGTTCAGGAACTGGAGCTGCCCCTCGGGCGTCCTTCCGAGGAAATAGTCCTTCGTATCGAGTATGTTCCCGATGATGCTCATCACCCTCGACTTCCTTATCTCGCCCCTCTTCAACCCCGTCACGACCTTCTCTACGTCGATGACCGTCTGAATTATTATCGGGATCAGGTCGGGCGCTATCTTCAGCAATTCCTTCCACATAACTTCCACCTTCCTCCATATTTATTTTT
>CADEFK010000197.1 GCA_902826595.1 uncultured bacterium
CCGTCGTGGTCCTTGGGCACGCCCGCCGACATCCTCCCGCATTCGTTCCCGTACGTTTTCCCGTCGCACCCGCAGACGGGCACGTAGTCCTGCGTGCACATAGAGGGCTTCTCCATGCATGTGCCTATCTCGTTAAGCCCCTTGCACCGTCCGAACTCCATCTCGCAGAACTGCCCGTCCGGGCATTTGATATTGTCGAGCCCGCCGCACGCACCCCCGGGCTGCTCGCGCGAGCTCAAGGCGTCGCCGCATTTCCCGTTGTGATCCTTCCTCACGCCCGCCGACATCCTCCCGCAGTCGTTCCCGTACGTCTTGCCGTCGCACCCGCAGACAGGTTTGTAATCCTTCGTGCAGACAGCTGGCTTCTCCTTGCATAGCCCCTCCATGTGAGGGACGTTGCACTTCGAAGCCGGGGTCTCGCAGAACTGCCCGTCGGGACACGCGATGTCTTGCCACCCGCCGCACACGAGAGGAGCGTCGTCCCCCGCATGGCTCACGCATCCGGCAGAAATAACTGTCGCCGCGACACATAATAGAATGAAGGATATGTTTTTAAGCATGGCTATTTCCCTCCGGGCCGATAGATGGGAACAGTCTGCCCCCGCATCCCGACCGATATTAAGAGTGTAAAGCGCGGAACAGCGGACTGCAATGGATTTGTTTAGACCGCAGACGGTCAATTCTCCTTACCGGCATCAGATACGTTCGCCCCGGGATGCTACCCGCCCCCCTTCCGCCCGATAGTCCCGAAGCCGATCGCGGCCGCGAGGAGCGACATCGCGGCGGCGATGTAGAGCACCAGGTCGAACCCGCCGATGAAGGAGTCCCTCACTATGCCCTCGAGCCTGACCTTCATTTCGCCGCCTAGCGAATCCGGTATCACCGCGCCCGCCATCTTTATCCTCTCCCCGGACAGCATCTCCTTAACCTCCGCGGGGACGGAAGCGGCGTCGAGCCCGGCGTCGAGGTACCCGTTGAACACATGGAGTATCACTATCCCCAGAACGGCGATAGTGAGGAGCCCCGCCAGCCTGGCCATGGCGTTATTTATCCCCGAGGCCGTCCCCGAGTACCCGACCTCGACCGCGTTCATGACCGCCGTAGTGAGGGGCGCGATGCTGAGCGCGAGCCCGAAACCGATTAGCGATACACCGGGGAATACGGTGCTGAAAAAGCTTCCGTCCCCGTTGAACAGCGCGAGCGAGAGATACCCCGCCGCGGCCACGATCGTCCCAGCCGCGAAAGGGACCCTGGCCCCGTACTTGTCCGTAAGCCCTCCCGCCCAGCGCGAGAGGACGAATATTATGAGGATTATCGGCAGGAGCGACGCTCCGGCCTCGGTCGCCGTGTATCCATACACCTGAATGAGTGCGAACGGCAGGAAGAAGAACACCCCTCCGAGCGCGCCGTACATGAAGAGCGTCGCGACGTTCGCCCCCGTGAAGGTTACGGAGCGGAAGAGCGAGGGCGGCATCATGGGCGACTCCTCCCTCGCTTCGACTATGACGAAGCATACGAGTGCGAGCGCCCCGAGGACGAGAGACGATATAACGAGGGCGCTGCCGAAACCGAAGTTCGAGCTCTCGATGAGGCCGAACAGCATACCGCCCAGGCCGAGCGTGGCGAGGACGCCGCCCGCCCAGTCCACCCTGCCGCTCGAGAGCACGCGCTTGCTCTCGGGCACGCGGAGGAAGAGCATCGTCAGCACGGCGGCCGCTATCGGGACGTTGATGAAGAATATCCACCGCCACGAGACGTTCTCTATCAGCCATCCGCCCAGCACCGGGCCGAGCGCGGTAGTTATAGCTGAGAACGCGGACCACGTGCCTATGGCCCTCCCTCTCTCGCCAGGGCTGAAGAAGACCGTTATTATCGAGAGGCTCCCCGGTATGAGGAGCGCCCCTCCCACGCCCTGGAGCGCTCGGAAGGCGATGAGCTGGTGGATCGACTGGGAGAGCCCGCACAGCACGGACGAAAGCGCGAAGAGCGCGACGCCCGCCGCATATACGCGCCTCCTCCCGAACCTGTCCCCGAGCGCTCCGCCCACGAGTATCAACGCCGCGAGGAAGAGCGTGTAAGCCTCTATAACCCACTGCGCGTCCGTGATGGTCGCGCCCAGCTTTTCCTGGAGCGCGGGGAGCGCCACGTTCACGGCGGTGCCGTCTATGGACGCTATGCTCGACCCGAGAATCGTCGCGGTGAGCACCCAGCGGCCGGCTGTAAGCCTCGCGGAGGCCTGCTCCTCGCCGGCGTCCGGCGGAGGAGCTATCACGGGCGGTTTTCCGATTATCGCCATGGAGCGGGTAAGTAAACACAATGGACTTGTAGTTGTAAACCTGCGTATTCCTTTGGTGTCATTGCGAGCACGTTTCCGAGCGTGCACGAGAAACGGACGCCCTCGCTAAGGTATTACAAATCCGCTTAGCACGGGAAAAAGCCCCATCAAATTCTAATAGCTCGGCAACTTGGTTTTTAATTATGTCATTCCCGGCTCGATCGGGAATCCAGTCTTTTCGATTTAAT
>CADEFK010000198.1 GCA_902826595.1 uncultured bacterium
TAACGCTCGTACAATCGATTTTCTCCACGCAAATTCTGTAATGTCGGAAATAATCACCCTTCGACAAGCTCAGGGTGAACGGGCTGGATAGAGGTGAGGGGAAACATATGCCCGCGGGTGCTCACCCGCCGCAAATTCTGTAATGTCGGGAAGAAAAAGATGCGCCCTTCGACATGCTCATGGTGAATGGATTTAATACTAAATCCTCCCTTACCTATTTGGACTTAAGCAACATTCAGCCGGAAGTTAATTTACTTAGGTACATTTGTTGTCATGGCGTCCGAATGCTCACTAGTTCGCATCCGTTCTTTACGAAAGGAGGAAATTAAAAACAAAAGATGAAATTGCCGCCGCAGCTGATTTAGGCTGAGGAGATTGGGTAGGATTGTGGAGTCACACTACATGTGTCTGCGTGTTAGTAGGAGTCCTCGATCCGGCGGGGGAATGTGAAGACTGTGTCCTCGATCTCGGGATTGAGCTCGACCGTCGATACCTTGATGATCTCGGGGCCCTCACCGCCTTCGGCCTCGAATTTGAAATAATAGGGGATCATCACGCCGCCCGTGTCGATATACTCGTCGATGATCGTGGTCGATGGCATCACCTTGCCGTCCTGTTTCGTAGTCCCTTTGACCATGAACGGCAGGTATGTCTTCGCGTCGAGGTAGTAATTGTCTACGTTTCCGCTCTTGAACGTGATCTTGAGGTTGTAGGCATCGCGGTCCTCGATCTTTTCCTTCCCTACAAGCTCAACCTTAATGCCCTTCGATTCCGGGTCGACGAGCGGGCCGTCGAAGTCGCAGGTCTCGACAAGGCTCGATTCGTCTTCGCCCTCGAGCAGCTCGGGTTTGCTGCCCTCCGTGGTGGGGTTAAATTTCCAAGCTTCTTTGCCGTCGTATGACTGGATGAAGTATACGTGGCCGAGGCTGAAATCTATCCTGCACTTGTCAGGACGCTTGTAAACGATCGCCATCTGAAACAGCTTGCCCATAGAATTCATTTTCCCCGTGTATTTGAGCGTCTTGACGTCGTTCCATTTGGCTCTGCCTCCTAAAGAATCGAAATATTTAGCGAGTATTGCGTCAACTTCCGCGTCTCCGCTTCCGGGGGAGGCTTTCTCGGGCCGGGCCGGCTCTTCGGGCGCCGCTATTTGAGACGGCTCCTGCTTCCCGGATTCGGTCTTCGCCTGCTCGTTTTCGTCCGCGCGCCTGCATGACACTGTTCCCATAAATCCGATCAAGGCTATCAATATCAATGAGAGGTAGAATTTTCTTCGCATAACTCCGCTCCTGAATTAGTGTGTGTACGATAATGAAGATTAAAGTAAAAAACCCGGATTACAATAGGAATTTAAAGGATTTTCTTGAATGGCCGGGAATGAGACGGAAGCGGAGTCGGTCGGGCTGCGAGAGGCATAATGAAAAACGCGAGATGTGAGACGGCTAGCCGCCGTATTTAAATATGATTATCCGGCAGGACTCGCACCTGTATGCGTGCAGGGCGGGCCGTTTGATCCAGAACGCCGTACCCGGGAGCCCGGTGAACATCGTGGGGATGCCGATCGGGTCCTCCCTGTCGCGCCAGGACACGCCTCCGACGGTGGACATATAGCCTTCCGTCATGGGAGCGCCGCATTTTGGGCAATCGAGTCCGCCCGGGGGAAGGCTGAGATCGGTCGTCGTGGGGACGAGCTTGCCGGGGGGAGGTTTTCTGAACGACCTGTAAATATAGAAGGCGAAACCCGCGGCCAGGAGGAGCAGGAATACGGCGACGGCGAGGAGGGAGAGGATGAGGTAGAGGTTGAGCTCTATGCCGTCGGGAAGCGTGCACTCGGCGGGGTCTTCCGGGAGGTACGCGACGTTCAGAATGTCGCGTTTCGAGACGACGTCGTACGTGTACTTGGATACACGGAGCGTGCATACGCCCGTGATGCCGTCCGGCAGACGCAGCGAGACCATGACGCGGTGATCGTCGGAAGAGGACGTAATATTGGACCTCACCAGACGGCCGTCCTTCAGTACCGCCTTCATCGTAACCACGGCTGTAGTTTCGACTCCGCTGTCGCGGAGTTTTTTATAGTAGAAGAGGTCTCCGGTGTAGCTGAGGAGTATCCATGCGGCCACCGAGACGAGGAGTAAAAGGACCAGGACGGGTATGACGAGCTCGTTCTTGTTTTTCATTATTCCGAAGGTGATTCCGAATCAAAAGCGAGCCGGGCGGATGGGCCTGCCGCTAGCGGGCGTTTGGGTTAATAATACATCCGTTTTATGATTAACTAAAAATGGGGGCGCTTGTCCGCCATCGATTCTGTGGATGTCGGGAAAGATTAAAGAAATGAAAGGCAAAGATAAGGCGAAGATTATTTCTTCTTTTACTTGATGAAAACACACGTAGTGTGGTCTATGAAAAGACACACGGCGTCTGTTTTATGAAAAGGTAAAGGAAGGAGAAAGGCAGTTTGTCTTTATCCTTCTTTTCCTTGATGAAAAGAAGCAAAAATCATCCGACTACATAATTTG
>CADEFK010000199.1 GCA_902826595.1 uncultured bacterium
GGCGCGCCACTTTCCCGAAGCACAGTGACCAAGTTGCAATCAGCCACCAGTGACCGGTTCCTCTTATTCATCGGAACCGTTCCTCCGGGCGCGCCACTTTCCCGAAGTCAAGCTGCAGGACTGCGGGTCATCTCCCCATTTCATAAAAATAATCGGCGAGTCTGTCCCTCAGGAAAAGCCTCGCCCTGTGAATCCTGGACTTGGCGGCGCTCAGGGATATGCCCAGGGCCTCCGCAGTCTCGCCCGCTGTGAGGCCCTGTTCGTGGCTCAGATGAAAAACAGCCCTGTAAGGGAGCGGAAGCTCGTTTACGGCTTTCGTTATCAGCTCCACCCCTTCCCGGCTGAGGAGCTCCCCGTCAGGCCTCAGGCTGAAGTCCTTTAAGGCGATTTCCCCGAGCGCGCCCGTCTCGTCGTACGGCGCATAGTCCTCGAGGCTCACTTCGTTCGTATGGTACTTTTTATCGGCCCTTATCCGCATGTAGCTCGTATTGAGGGCGACCATGTAGAGCCAGGTCGAGAATTTCGACTCCCTCCTGAACGTGCCCGCCTTTGTGGCGAGTATGAGGAACACCTCCTGAAAGACGTCCTCGGCGTCAGAGGGGTTATGCATTATCCTGAGAGCTGTCTTGTAGATCCTGTCCGCGTAACGGTCCACGATCTCGGAGAAGGCCTTCCCGTCCCCCTCCTCCACGAATATCGCGACCAGCTCCTCGTCCCGGAGCTCTTTATAATCCGGCTCCGGAACGCCGTTCGTGTTTTCACTGCCGCGAAGGACAGCACAATTGTATTTTGCATTACACTGCATCAGAGTTTCCTCCTCGCTTTCTCATTCTTATTTGTTTCTAGCGCGGCAGTCCGTCATTCGATGCCGGGTTTACAGCCGCGCGCTTCATACGTGCGTATCACCATTTAATCGCCCTCCGCATCATCCGGTCCCATAGCCTGTCCGGCGTGAGATTACGGAGGAGTATCATCCAGGATACCGAGCGCGGTATCTGGTAGCGTGTACGGGGCCGCGGGTTATTTAGGATCTCCTGCACCAAGTCGGCAAACCGCTGCGGCGGGAAACCGCGTTTGATATCCTCCCTGATATGATTGTTTATGGAGTCGATTAGCGGCATGTATGGGTTCCTATCCGCGCTGCCCTCAAGCAGATCCCTCGCCCGGTTCCCGCTCGTTTCCCAGATTGATGTTGCGCTCGTGCCGGGCTCTATTACCACCACGCGTACACCAAACGGGGCGAGTTCGAGCCTCAGCACGTCGCTCAGCGCTTCCATGGCGAATTTACTCGCGTTATATGCGCCGATGAGCGGCAGCGCGATGCGCCCGCCCACGCTCGTCACGTTGATTATGGTGCCGCGGGCAGCTTTCAGCAGGGGGAGTAGCGTCTGGGTCACGCTCATGTGCCCTATCACGTTCACATCCATTTGAGACCTGAGAGCATCCAGCGGTATCAACTCGAGAGGGGCGGGAAACGCGGTGCCAGCGTTGTTAAGGAGTGCATCGAGCTGCGGAGACGCTTCAGCGATAGTGCGCCCCATTGCCGATACCTGCGCGGCATCCGTTATATCGCAGACGAGCGGAGTAACATATTCGGCAGAGCCACGCTCTCCAGCCTCGGCATGCAGACTCTCCCCGTCCGCCTCTTTGCGGACAGTTGCGAATACCCGCCAGCCCAGGCTCGCCATGTGAAGGGCGGTCACGCGCCCGAAGCCTGAAGAGCAGCCGGTGATGACAATAGTCTTTAACATTTCAACTCTCCACGGTGCAAGCGCACATATACACTTCACACCCTCAACAATTCAGCCTTCCAGGCCCTTCGTAAACTTCTCTAGCGTAAAGTCGATCAGCCGTTCCTTATCGGTCCACGGAAAATTCGGGTGGGTTATGAGGAGCGATGTCACCCCGTGAACGACAAGCCACAAGGTCTGTGTTGCGGTTTCAACGTCCGCGTCCCGGAACTTCCCCTGCCTGACGCATTTCTCCACTTTCTTTCTCAGATAGCCGTAAGCCCGCATCCCCATCGAGCCCTCGCGGAGATATTCTTCAGGGTCCTTGTCCGGCCTCAGATTGAGCATGAACGTCACCTTGTAGTCGTTCGGGTATTTGAGCCCGAATTCTATATATGCCCGGCCGCATTTCTTTAAAGCCGTGACCGGATCGCTGAGGTCACTGCCCAGAGCCTCGAACATCTCCACTAACTTTACGAACGATTCTTCGCACAGGTTTCGGACAAGCTCCGCCTTATCGTCGAAATAAAGATAGATTGTCGTGGGCGAGTACTCGATCTTCTCGGCAATCTTGCGCATGGATACGTTCTCGTAACCTTCCTTGATGAACAGCTCCCGCGCCGCGTCCAGAATCTCCTGCCTCACCTGCTGCTTTTCCCGCTCCCGCCTTTCTTTTACGCCCATAGATTCGATTATCCCCTTAACATTGACAATATACTTAAC
>CADEFK010000200.1 GCA_902826595.1 uncultured bacterium
TCTCTGAGATTCGCGAGCCTTAATACCCACGAGGTGATAAGAATATGCATACTATGAAGAAAAAGAAATCAGTCGCTGTCGTCGGTTCGATATATACATACCTCGCCACAGGGGTGGACACGGGGGGAGCGTATTCCCTGTTCGAGGCCCTCGTGCCTCCCAGAGACCCGGGACCGCCGCCCCACATACACAGGAACGAAGACGAGGCCTTTTACGTGCTGCGAGGCGAGTTCTCGATTTTTCTCGGCGACGAGGAATTCCGGGCGAAGCCGGGTGACTTTATTTCCCTCCCCCGCGGCATAAGACATTCGTTCAGGTCCGATTCGGACGAAATCGGCAGGATGCTCGTAATCGTCACTCCCTCGGGCTTCGAGAAGTTCTTCGATGCGGTGGGAGAGCCCGTCGATGACGATACGATTCTGCCCCCGCCCCCCTCGAAGGAGCACATTCAGAAAGTCATCGAGGAAGCGCCCAGGTTCGGCATCGAGTTACTCCTCTGAAACAGGATCCCTGATGAAGAGAGATCTCGAAGGCGGATGCCTCCGCGGCGAAATACTGGATAAGTGAAACGTTACGGTAACAGAGGCGCATTATCGCCGCTGCGGAATATGCCGGCGGGAAAGAGACACGCCCGCCTCCGCCGCGGCAATTGAAACCGGGCCTATGCCCCCCCGCCCAGCCTCGCGACAGCTTCCCCGTACTCGGAGACGAGCATAGTCACAAGCTCCGCAGCCGTGCATCTCCTCGACATCGCAGAGCCCTGCCCCGCCCAGAGGGACATGAACTCCGGGTTGCCCTTCGCTCTCGATGCGTTCCTGATCGGCCTCGTGAGGTAGTTCTGAACCGGATAGGCAGGGACCTTGCCTTCCAGCCCCGACATCTCGTCGTAAAAACGGTTCCGTATCCCCCGCGCGTATTTCCCCGTATATACCCTCGTCAATACAGTGCTCGAATCGAGGGAATTCCTGAGCGCATCAAGCCATGGCGCGGGGACCGCAGCCTCCTCGCATGTAAGGAACGCCGTGCCCATCTGCACAGCAGATGCCCCGAGAGCGAGCGCGGCCGCGATGCCCCGCCCGTCCATAATTCCTCCCGAGCATATGACGGGCACACTCACCTTATCGACTATCTGCGGCGTGAGCGGCATGCTTCCGACGAGAGGAAATTCCCCGGCATGAGCGAAAGAGCCCCTGTGCCCTCCTGCCTCGCTCCCCTGAGCGGCAACTGCGCTGCACCCGGCTTCTTCGAGCATCACCCCTTCGGCGACGCAGGTGGCCGTGCCGATGACCGTGACTTTCCTTCTACGAAGCTCCTTCATATGCTTACTCTTCGGTATCCCGAACGTGAAGCTGAATACGGGGACGTTGTTATCGAGGACGGCCCCGAGCTGTTCCTCGAATGAGAAGCCCTCAGCCGCAATCTCTCTGGGAAGCTCCGCTCCCACCTCGCCCGCGATCTCGCCTAGTTTTTTCATCACTTTAGCCGGGGTTTTCCTGCGCAGGGTCTTCTCCGGGGTAAACAGGTTTACGGCAAAAGGTTTATCGGTTAGCGCGCGAATCTTCCGGATCGCGGAATCTATCTCATCAGGAGAAAGGTATCCGCCGGGGTAAGAGCCCAGGCCTCCAGCGTTCGACACGGCGGCGACTAATTCGGGCGTAGTAGGCCCGCCCGCCATGGGAGCCTGTATAATCGGGTGCTCCATCCCAATCATATCGCGAAGTTTTTTTGTCTGTGCGGGCCAGAAATCCGAACTCATAGCATCCTCCCGATAGGGCTGGTGAAGAATATAGGTTTATTTTACATCACAAAGATTAAGATGGCTTAAATATGCGATCCGATGCTGAGGTCCGGGAAATCGTCCTTTATTACAGCAAGATTAATCAGGCGCCGCTCCGGCCGCTCTCGAGCGCCCGTATCTTTTTCATGAAGAACTTGCGCTCGGACTTTATCGTGGCAAGCTCAAGCGATTTGCGGAAATATTCTACGGCAGCCTTCCTGTTCTTGAGACGCTCCTCGAACTCTCCGAGGACCGCATACAAAAGGTAATAAGAGTCAAGCTGATCCAGGTTGTGGATGGCTTCGACGGCTTCAATGCCCGCTCTCGGGCCGTGAACATAAGCGACGGCCACGGAACGGTTGAGAGCGACGACCGGGGAATCGTCCATACCTGCCAGCAGGTCGTAATAGTGAAGGATCCGCCGCCAATCCGTCGATTCATAGTCCCTGGCCGCGCAGTGACAGGCGGCGATGCTTGCCTGAAGATGATAAACGCTTAGCTCGTCGCCTTCTGTAGATTGCATCAGGTGAAATAAACCCCTGGCTATCATCGCCTGGTCCCATTGCGACCTGTCCTGATCTTTAAGCCGGAGGATGTTGCCGTCCGTGTCCAACCTGGCCTGAAGGCGCGCCCCATT
>CADEFK010000201.1 GCA_902826595.1 uncultured bacterium
GGGAGTCTATCTCCATCTTGAGCTTGGCGGCTGCCTCGTCTATGAGATCTACGGCCTTATCCGGGAGGAACCTCGCCGTGATGTAGCGGTTGGAAAGCACGGCCGCTGCGATGATCGCCTCGTCCTTTATCTTTACGCCGTGATGGACCTCGTACTTCTCCTTTAGCCCGCGGAGTATCGAGATCGTCTCCTCTACGGAAGGCTCGTCGACGAAGACCTGCTGGAAACGCCTTTCGAGAGCGGCGTCCTTTTCTATGTATTTCCTGTATTCGTCGAGCGTGGTCGCGCCTATGCAGTGGAGCTCCCCCCGCGCAAGGGCTGGCTTGAGCATGTTGGACGCGTCTACCGCTCCTTCGGCGGCCCCGGCGCCCACGACGGTGTGTATCTCGTCTATGAAGAGTATCACGTCCCCTTTCGATTCCGTGACTTCCTTGAGCACCGCCTTAAGCCTTTCCTCGAACTGTCCCCTGAACTTCGCCCCTGCGAGCAGCGACCCTATGTCGAGCGATATGAGCTTCTTGTTCTTGAGACCCTCGGGCACGTCCCCGTTCACTATCCTCTGTGCGAGGCCTTCGACGATGGCGGTCTTTCCTACGCCCGGCTCGCCTATGAGCACGGGGTTGTTCTTGGTCCTCCGGGAGAGCACCTGTATGACGCGCCTTATCTCGTCGTCCCTGCCGATGACAGGGTCTATCTTCCCCTCGCGCGCAAGCTCCGTGAAGTCCTTGCCGTATTGCTTGAGCGACTGGAGCGTATCCTCCGGGGACTGGCTCGTCACGGTCTGTCCACCCCTTATATCCTTGAGCGTGCGGAGTATGCTGTCCCTGGTAATGCCTAACCGTTTGAATTCGTTCTTGAGATCCCCGGTCGCGTCCTCAGCTATACCGAGCAGTAGGTGCTCGGTGCTTATGTACTCGTCGCCCAGGGATTTAGCTTCCTTCTCCGCCGTTTTGAACGCTTTGCTCAGCTCGCGGCTGAGGTAGACCTGCTCGGACTCCCCCTGCACTTTGGGGAGCTTCGCCGCCTCCCTCAGGGCTATCTCCCGGACTATGCCCGTATTCACCCCGAGCTTGCCGAGTATCTGTACTGGTATCCCTCCTTCCGAAAGAAGAGCCGAAAGCACGTGGGGGATGTCCACAACCTGGTTCTGTGCCTCCTGCGCGAGTGTTTGAGCCTCGGCCAGGGCTTCCTGCGCTTTTATTGTCAGTTTGTCGAATTTCATTATCGAGTTATCTCCGTCTGGTTGTTTTTATCTAAATATAGTTATCAAAGCGGGGAATTCAACCCTGAATTATTAAGGAATTTAAGACCATTGGATATGAAACATAAAGGGCGTGGCGGACCTGCTTCCCCGCGCCTGATCTTATGTATAACCCGGACAGGGGCCGGGCGGTGAATTTAGAGCGAAATATTAGAACCAATAGTCCTTTATTGCACGAATAACTTGACTTTTTTTTGCGGAAATAATAATATGGTTGATTGTCTGGTAAGAAAAACATAATTTCATAAGGAGGCCGAAATGAGTACATTGATTTCAGATGATCTCCCAAAGGCTAGTCAGGTCAAACCGCTCGATACGTTCGAGTCGATAGGCTTGAGGAGATCGATAAGATGGTATGAACCAAACAAGCCTGTAGAAAGATGGAAAGTACAGGCTATGCTCGAAGCCGCAAGGGTGGCTCCTTCAGCGGGCAACTTCAACGGTCAGAGGGCTATAGTGGTTTACAGGGACGAAGACCCGGAGATTTGGGAATTCATCTCGGACTGGAGCCAGATCACGACGCAGATGGCTCCGATACTCGTTTTCTGGTGCTACGACCTCTCGGCGTACGACGTCCAGGGACAGCAGCTCCACGACCTTATGAGGACGGGAGCCCTCGATAAGGCGCACGGCTGGGAATACGACCGAGTAAACAGGCTCTTCCCGCTGCCTGCGCTTCTTCCGGATTTCGTTCTCCACAGGCTCGCCTGCATCGACCTTGGAAACGCGATTCAAAACTCGATCCTCACGGCGACGTCCTTAGGGCTCGGCACCTGCCTTAACGGCGCGAGCGGCGGAGCGAGGAGGAACGTGAAGGATAAATTCAACCTCCCGCCATCGTACGTGTTCTGCTGGCTTATGACCATAGGATATCCGTCCGAGAAACTGGACGGCGGCGGAACCAGGGGACGCCCCCCGTTCGAGACCATGTTCTATAAGGGCAAAGTAGGACAGCCCTTCGAAAGGGATCCAAAGACCGTTCAGCTCCTCGAAGAGCTTAAGATGATCCAGCAGCCTGGACCGCTGCCGGGAAGGCTCGAGGAGATCAACAAGCTCACAATCAGATTCGGGCTCGGAAAAGAATCCCTTACGGATTGGAAGCTCACCCCTTCGCAGCTCGGC
>CADEFK010000202.1 GCA_902826595.1 uncultured bacterium
TCTCTTCAATTACCTTACCGCCATTTTCTTTTACTATTGCAATTAGGTTGTCGATGTTTGAAACGGGTATGGTTACCTGAGTTAATGGTTTACCACCACTGACCTTGGTATCTTCAATGGCCCCTATTCCTCCATCAATTCCCGGTTCTTCAGGAGCGCCTGCCTGAATTCTATAATACTTATAAGGCATCGGAAAACGCTCAAATCTCCAACCAAAAACTTTTTCGAAGAAGCTCCTTGCTGTTTCAATATCTTTTACTGTAAAGTCGAAATAGATTGGTTTCATTTTATTCCTTCTTTATCGTTAAACCAAATTTTATATCGTCAACAATCACAACAATGTAATGTGGGTGAAAACTGCTCACTCGACATTTGCTAAGATGATGATCTTGAGATAAAACAATGTCAAATCTGAAGTGATGGAGTTCACCTAAATGCAGAATTCAGTATAGTCTCTTTTTAATTCTCAACCCTGGGAATTCTCGATTACCTCCCTTAACTTTTCCGGGGCGCTCGTCACCACGAAAACCTCCTGCACGGACGTGCCGCTCCTGGCGATGAGCTTGGCGCCGCTCACTGTGCTGTACTTGTAACGGACTTTAAGGTTCTCTCCGGGTTTCTTACCGACATTTATCTCACCCGGGATAATCGACTCTACAAAATCGAGCGGGGAAATATAGGTTTCGAGAAAGCTCCCGAGCCCTTTAATAATGCTGTGCTGACGCTTTATTTTATTCTTCCTGTGCTTCATGGAGCCTTTAGGCATGGCGGTATCTCATCGGCAAGTCTTGCATGGGCCGGCTTGAATATAGAACGACTTACTGTTTCTTTATCCCTATAATACACGTATTTCTGATACTACACTGTATTATGCGCAAATTAAACGAGCTCGAATTCGATAACACATACAGGAGGCTGCCCGCGGATTTTTACGACCTCGTGCGTCCGACCCCCTTCGATAACCCTCACCTCGTTGCTTTCAACCCCGACGCCGCCGGGCTCATAGGGCTCGATCCGGACGAAGCTCACAACCCCGATTTCGTCGAATACTTTTCCGGCGGGAAGCTCCTCCCCGGCTCCGACCCTCTAGCGATGTACTACACCGGCCACCAGTTCGGCGTCTACAACCCCGATATCGGGGACGGGAGGGCGATTCTCCTGGGCGAGGTCAGGAACGGGCAGAGGCGGAAATACGACCTCCATCTCAAGGGAGCGGGACGCACGAAATACGCGCGCGTCTTCGACGGCAGGGCAGTGCTGAGATCCGTGATAAGGGAGTACCTTTGCAGCGAGGCGATGGAGGGGCTCCGCATCCCCACCACACGCGCCCTCTCGATAGTCGGGAGCGGCGAGACGGTCGAGCGCGAAACCCCGGAGAAGGGGGCGATGATGCTGAGATTGGCCGAGACCCACGTGCGCTTCGGGTCGTTCGAGGCTTTCCATTACACGGACAGGCCGGATTACGTGAAGCTCCTCAGTGACTATGTAATAGAAAACCATTTCCCGCATTTGACGGGTGCAGACGATAAATACGGGGCGTTCCTCGAAGAGGTCACAGAGAGGACGGCCAGGCTCATTGCCCTCTGGCAGGCCTCGGGGTTTACCCACGGCGTAATGAATACGGACAATATGTCCATTACCGGGCTTACGATCGATTACGGGCCTTACGGGTTCATGGAGGCATACGACCCGGATTACGTCCCCAACCACTCCGACCACTTCGGCAGGTATTCATATTCCAATCAGCCCTCTATTGCGCTCTGGAACCTCCGGAAGCTTGCCCTCGCTCTCGGTCCCCTCGTGAGCTCCGCGAAATCGGAGGAAGTCGTCTCAGGGTTTAGGGATTCCTACGCCAAATTTTATACGGATATCATGCGGAAGAAGCTCGGCCTACGAGAGAGCATGCCCGGGGACGGCGCGCTGATACGCGGCCTCCTGGAAATCATGGTTGAGAACAAGACGGACTATAGCGCCTTCTTTAGGGCCCTCGGAAATTTCACTACGGCCGCCTCAGGAGGGGAGACGAATGCTTCTTCATCTTTTGTTGACGTGCTTCGGGCGGGCGGATGGGCTGACCGGTACAGGAACAGGTTGACGATGGAAGGCAGCATGGACAGTGAGAGGAAAGCGGTGATGGATTCCGTGAATCCCAAATACGTGCTCAGGAACTATATAGCCGAGGGCGCTATAAGGAAAGCCGTCGATGAGAACGATTACTCGGAGATAGAACGCGTCCGTCAGGTAATGAAAATCCCCTTCTCCGAACAGCCCGGGTTTGAAACTTATGCTTTGCCCGCCCCCGCTTGGGCGCGGAACCTCGTCATAAGCTGCTCGTC
>CADEFK010000203.1 GCA_902826595.1 uncultured bacterium
CTGGAATCATGCTGACGCCCGGCTGTCTTTGACAAGCAGGTGCTCGGGATTCTCGATTCCCTCCGTCACTTCAAACGAATCGGTCGCGGGCCCGAGATTCATAGATGCGACACGTCCGAACATTATTTTCATCGCCTCGCGGACGTCCTCGGGGATGCAGAGAAAATCCTCTATCCTGAACATCTCGATGTGTTCCCTCGCCATCCCCCTGCCGAATTTGCTCGCGAAGGAATAGACTTCACGCGAATGCTCGAATCCCCACAGTAAAGACCGCTGGCACGTCGCGGCTATATCCCGGGCAAGCTCCGGGCCGAGACTCCTTTTTACGAGATTGAGGCCCACGGGCAGCGGGAGTC
Source organism: uncultured bacterium (assembly GCA_902826595.1). GTDB lineage: Bacteria > Desulfobacterota_D > UBA1144 > Nemesobacterales > UBA2774 > 2-12-FULL-53-21. Next base: position 357 of record CADEFK010000203.1, read on the forward strand.
CCGTGTCTTCGCACCACGCGGCCCCGAGATCGGATACGAGCACGAGCCCTTTTTCGATATAGTGAATCAGCTCCTCGTGTATCATGACCCCGGCATCCACCTCGTCCCCGGCGACGGCGTCGCATATGGCATCGAATTCCATCTCGACGAGCTCGATACCCGGACAGTACATCAGCGCAAGCACGCTGCCCGTGGTCGGGTGTCCTCCCACCGCCACCCGCCTTCCGGCAAGCTCCGCGGCCGTCTTGTGTCGTTTCGATACGAGACAGGGACCGAAATTCCTGCCGACGCTGTTGCCGACGCAGAGGATTTGATAACGGTCAGCCACCCTGGGATAGAAAACCGAGGATACGGCGACCACGTCGTAGAGTCCCTCTTGAGCTGCGTGATTGAGCTCGATGATGTGGCCCCGGTGAAAAACAGGCTCATAATCCCCGGCCGAGAGACTCACACGGCCATGCTCCCAGGCGTAGAAGTTGAACACGTCGTCGCTGTCGGGCGTGTAAGCTATAGAAAATTCCTTCATAAGCATTCCCCTCTCGAAATATAACTAGCATTATTTATAGTTATTTACAATAAATCAGTTGATGTCGGTTCTCCGCCTCAGGAATCCATTCACGAACAACTATAGTACATTAACATTATTCGATATTACAAGGTGTGGGCTCGTGAACCTCAATCCAGCCGATAGCCTGTGATCGCCATTGATACAGCTTTATATTCCTACCCGTAACCGGATTATAAAATACAATGCTAACAGTCGTTTAAAACCTCTCTCAACGCCATTTCCGTCCTATCCACCATCTTTTCTACCGAAAAATTATCGATAACCCTCCGGCGTAATTGCCCGGAATCGAAATCGGTCAGCTTGTTCAAGGCTTGTTTTAGCCCCTCGGCTAGCATCCTTGCATCACCGGAAGGCACAACAATTCCCAGATCCCCCACTATTTTAGCAGACGCCCCCACGTCCGTCACAACACAGGGCACGCCGCATGCCATGGCTTCTCCTACGACATTGGGGAAACCCTCTCCGTATGATGAAGAACAAAATATATCCAGGGTATTTAAAGCGGAGTTCATGTCATTTTTAAATCCGGACCAAATCAGACGATCGCTGATTCCTAATTCATTACCCAGCAGCTCCATGCTTCTTTTGTACGGTTCTTCTCCGTCTCCGATACAAACGAACCGTACATCCGGCCTCTCTTTAACAATAATTGATGCGGCTTGCAAGAACAGATGAAAACCCTTGGCATAAACGATGCGCCCGGCGGTGCCTATAAGCATTTCCGTTTTCAAAACCCCCCATTCTAATCGGAGTCGATTGCGCGCCTCGCTATCCGGTTTAAACTTTTCTGTATCTATTCCATTATAGATCACAATTTGTTTTATAAATTTATGACCCGTGCCCAGCCGAAACGACAACCCTTCATCGGAATTCGAGATAGCCAGGGGAACATATGGAGATAGATATTTCTGAACATACAGTAAGATTTTGTACCTAATATCATCGCTGAACCGCTCGAATCTGCGACCGGATCCGCGGATGCCCCATACGAGTTTGGTTTTTCCGGATATTGTGCAGACCGCCGCCCATGAGACAAACAGCGCGGCGTTGCCGACAAAAGTGTAGACTATCTCCGTTTCTTCTTTCATTAAAATGTCTTTTAATCTTGATACGGCTTTTATTAAAGTAATGGGCCCGGGAATGTGCGTGTAAGGCTTTCGCGGGAAAAGCGTTCTGACATTAACTGAATCCGCATTCCATAAATGTTCCCAATTGTGGTCCTTCGTATACATCGCGACTACGGATACGTCATGTCCCCTGCGGTCGAGCGCCGAAGCCATCTGCGAGACCTGGCGCAGGACCCCTCCGAACCCGAGGTCCTGAATGAAGAACGTTATCCTCATAGCGACAATATACCGGAAAGACGTTTTCGTTGATATATATTCCGGGAATCGGAGGAAT
>CADEFK010000204.1 GCA_902826595.1 uncultured bacterium
GCTCGGATTCATTCTCACGCTGTCGTGCGCAGGAGCCTATTCCGTGAGGGCATCGAGCCCGCCGGGGGCCTTTCCGTTTTTTTCGAACGGGCTCGCGTTCATATCCTCCCCGCTGCCGAACGCGGCTATATTGTAGCCCATGGGGGATTTGAGCTCGCTGTTTTGAAGATAAAACGCCTTTCCCGCTTCGAGCCATTCCCCGGTGTTATAGTCGCTTATATAAACCGCCAGGGGGGTCTCCCCCCGCTTCCGAGCGTCTTTCAGATCGTCGGCCATGCACCCTATATCGTCGTATTTCTTGGCCTCGCCTCTCCCGGTGATGAGCTGGGCGGCGAAGCGCTTGTCACTTATAATCATCCTGCACCTCTCGCAGACGTCCTCGCCGTAATGTACGGCGTGAGGGCCTGTATCTATCCTGTCCCTGCAGGCGGTGAAGCCCAGGAGTAAAAGCAGTATGAGCATGTATCTCATGATTCCTCCCTCCTCGATATGCTGAAGGTTATAAAGGCGTATGCGAACGGTATTATTGTCCAGAGCGCCATGACGGACAGGAGTATGAATATCACCCCTTCCCTGCCGAACGTACGAACAGCGTAGACGCCCACAGGGCCGAGTATCTCGAACCTCGGGCTGAGCACGAGAACGGAAGCTATCTTGAACACCTCAGCAGGGTTTAGAAGCGCAAGCGCAAAGACCTGCTTTATTCCGAGGTCCATGGCGACGGCTGAGCCCATGATGCCTAGGTCTCCGAGTACGATAAAGAAGAGCCATAGGAACACGGCGACGCCTATCGCCTTCGAAGCCCTCTTCGAAAAAACCGAGACGACCAAACCTACGCTCAGGAGAGACGCGGCAAGGAGTCCGGAAAGGAGCGCCGTCAATACGAACTCCGGAGCGTCGCCGCTCCCGCCCCTGAGTGCAACCCCAATACCTGCGAGACCGAAACCGAGCGATATAGAGAAGCATATCGGGACCAGCATGCCGAAGAACTTCCCCACGAAGACCTCGGCCTTGGTCACCGGATGCGAGAGCAGGTACTGGAGCGTACCGTTCTCCCTCTCCCCGGATATGCTTATAGACCCCGTTATGAGTGCAATCAGCGGCACGAAGAGTAGCACCAGGTTGATCAGGCTCGCGGCGGTCCTGCCGTAGCCCGATATGCCAGCTATTTCGCTCCTCCCGGGCGCGATCGAAAGTATGAGCACGGCTAGGACGCAGAACGAGACCGTATATAAAACGAACCACCTGTTTTTAAGCGACTCTCTCGTTTCCTTCCCCGCGAGTATGAGTATATTCCTAATTTCCATCCCTGGCCGCTCCTTCGAGTATGTTTTCCATCGTCGGCTCCTCCACGCTGAACCCGAGGACGGGTATGTCCCTGGACATAAGCTCCCGGAGCGGATGGAGGCTGTCCCCTCCCTTCACCTCGACGAGGAATCCCCTGCCGTTCTTCCCGTGAACGATAATGCCCGCGCTTGAGAGCGCCGAGGCCGCCATTGTGACGTACTCATCGGGGACGGCGATATTCATCTTCGTGCCGAGCCCGAGCTTCCGCCTGAGCGCGTGCGGCTCCTCGTCCATGACGACCCTGCCGTCTTTCATGAGCACCGCCCTGTCCGCGAGATAGTCGACTTCATCCAGCCGATGCGAGGAAAAAATCACTGTCTTTCCGTTCTCCTTGTAATCCTTGATGAGTCTCAGGAATTCGGCGCGCGCGTGTGCGTCGAGGTTCGATGTAGGCTCGTCGAGGATCAGGAACATGGGCTCGGAAAGAAGCGCTATCGCGAAAGAGAGGCGCTGCCTCATCCCCCCCGAGAGCTCCGAAGCGTACTTGGATGAATGCTCCGCGAGACCGACCTTGTCGAGCACCTCCGCCGGGCGCCCCTCGTCTGCTTTCCTCAGACGTGCGAAGAACCGAACTATGTCCAGAGTGCGCATATCATAGAAAAGAGGCTCCTGCGGCAGGTATCCGATGAGGGACTTCGCTTCCTTCGGACGTTCTTTCACACTGAGCCCGCCTACGGTAATATCCCCCGTATAGTCGAGGAGACCGAGTATGCATTTTATCAGCGTGCTCTTTCCGGCGCCGTTCGTTCCGAGCAGCGATACCGCTTCACCCTTTTCAACCCGGAAGCTCGCCGAGTCGACCGCCTTCAGTTTTCCGAAGCTCTTGGTTACGTTCTTTATCTCTATCAATTCGGACTCCCGTTCAGCTTTTCCTTATGTATACGTAAAAAATCAGGGGAAGCGCCACCATGGAGAGTGAGAGTATAATCAGCTTCGCTGACGGCTCCCCTCCCTCT
>CADEFK010000205.1 GCA_902826595.1 uncultured bacterium
CGAGATAGCTCGCGATTATCTTCTTGGTTCCGTACCGGGGAAACGATACCGTGACCTTGGCATTCTCCCCGGTCCCTTCCACGCCCTTTATAGTCCCCTGCCCAAAGGACGGGTGCTCGATCCTCTGACCCACCTTGTATCTCCCGCCGTTCCCGGCGCGCCTGCTTCGGTCCGGTTCTTCCGCTGCTTCTCTTTTTTCCGGTGGATAACTGTGCGTTCCGAACCCCCCGTATGACGACCCGTAATAGCTTTTCAATTCAATGAGCTCCTTCGGTATGTCGGTCAGGAATCTCGAGGGCACGGGCCTTTCCTCTTTCCCGAACACCCTCCTCCTGGCGGCGCTCGTGAGGTGTATCATTTCCTTCGCCCTCGTCAGGCCCACGTATAAGAGCCTCCGCTCTTCCTCCACATGTCCGTCCCTGGCGGAATTGAAGTGCGGGATGAGGTTCTCTTCGAGCCCTATTATGAAAGCCAGCGGGAACTCGAGCCCCTTTGCCGAGTGAAGCGTCATGAGCGCAACCCTGTCGTCCTTTTCGTCGTATCTGTCGACGTCGCTCGCGAGCGTGAGCGTATCCAGAAAGTCGCGGAGCCACGCCTTCTCCGACTCCTTCTCGAATTCAGCGGCAAGGTTCAGTATCTCCCCCACGTTCTCCCTCTTCTCCTCTTCCCTCTCGAGAATGTCCAGGTACCTGGTCTCCTCCAGCACGAGGTCTAGGAGCTTCCCGATCTCGTACTTCCCGCCGTAACCGATGAGCCGTTCCATCAGGTCGAGGAATTTCCCGAGGCTGAGCGCCGCCCTCGCGGGCAGGACGTTATCCCCGACGGCCTTTTGCATGGCGTCCATGAGCGATATGCCCTCATTTCTCGCGATCTCGTCGAGTCTCTCCATCGTCCCCCTGCCTATACCCCGAGGTGGGACGTTCGCGATTCGCCTCAGGCTCAGGTCGTCGAGCGGGTTCGCGATTACCCTCAGGTACGCCATGATGTCCTTTATCTCGGCCCGCTGATAAAACCCAATCCCCCCGACTATCGTATACGGGATCCCCTTTCTGACGAGCTCCTCTTCCATGATCCTCGACTGGTTGTTGGTCCTGTAGAAAACCGCCGCGTCCTTGTATCTACAGGCGCGCTTCAGCACCAGGGACTCTATCTGCGACACTACGTACCTGGCCTCGTCCCTTTCGTCGTGAGCCGCGTAGTACTGGAGCTTCTCCCCCTCCGGGTTCTCCGTCCAGAGGTTCTTGTCGTGCCTGTTCGAATTTTTCCGTATCAGCCCGTTAGCCGCGCTCAGTATGTTCTTTGTCGACCTGTAGTTCTTTTCGAGCTTTATCACCCTCGAATCGGGATAATCCCTTTCGAAGTTGAGTATGTTCGTTATATCCGCCCCCCGCCATCCGTATATCGACTGGTTGTCGTCCCCTACGACGAATATATCCCTGTGCTTCCTCGAAAGGAGCTCGACGATCTTATACTGCATGTGGTTAGTATCCTGGTATTCGTCGACCAGTATGTGGCGGAACGTCTCCTGGTAATTGCGCAGGACGTCCGGTTTTTCCCTGAAGAGCCTGACTGTTACGTAGAGCAGGTCCCCGAAATCAAGCGCGTTCAGCTTCCTGAGCTCCTCTTCGTAAAGGGCGTAGATTTTCGAAACCCTCTCGTCGTATGTAACTCTCCCCGCCTCTCCGGGATCGAGCCCCTTATTCTTCGCGCCGTCGATCTTCGACCTCACCGACCTCGGGTCGAGCTCCTTCTCTCCGATGTTGAGCCGCTCCATGCATTCCTTGATAAGCTTCAGCTGGTCCCCGTCGTCGTAAATGATAAAGTCCTGTCTGAAGCCGTTCAGGTGTTTTATTTCCCGCTTCAGAATCCTCAGGCATATCGAGTGGAATGTCCCGAGCCAGAGGCTTTTCGTCGCGGGTCCTATAAGGCGGCGGAGCCTCTCCTTCATCTCGTTTGAGGCTTTATTCGTGAAGGTGACCGCCAATATTCCGGAGGCGTCCTCGCCTTTCTTCTCGATGAGATAAGCGATCCTCTCCGTGATTATTCTCGTCTTCCCCGAGCCCGCGCCTGCCAGTACGAGCACAGGCCCGCCAGCGTGGGTCACGGCTTCCGCCTGGGACGGATTCAGCTTATTGATATTGTCTGATGTCATTTGACTGCGCTGTTTGAGATTAAAGCCGGGAACAATTTCGCTTGCTGGCTGGGGCGGGTGGACTCGAACCACCACAGCAGGCTCCAAAGGCCTGAGTCCT
>CADEFK010000206.1 GCA_902826595.1 uncultured bacterium
GTTGGGATCTCCGCCCCTTATATATACCGACGTCACTCCTCCCCGGGACGCGGGCTGATCGACGTAGAGACCGGGGACCCGTTCCAGGAGCTCTCCCACGCTCACCGCATGGCTCGCCTCGATCGTCTCTTTGGTTATGACCGTGACGCTCCCCGTGCTCTTGCTGAGCTCCGCCGGAGATGCGGTACCGGTTACGACGACCGGGTCAAGTGTCTCCGGATCAGAGAGGCCGGGGCTTTCCTCCTGACCTGAAGAAGGGGCCGTGTAAAGAATTAGCACGCCGCATATCGATATGGATAGTAAAAATTTATTTCTCATCAGATCGTCGCGCCGGGAATTCCTCGGACTCAAGAGATTGCCGAATCACTCACATGATAATATTGTGTAATCAGTTATGAGTAAAGCCGAGAGAATTCCGCACGGGGATTGATTTCACTCAGGGTCGCATGCTAACGGCAGCGTCATTCAAGCCCGGGATCATTTCTTCCTCCGCATGAGGGCGTAACCTCCCGCTATGAGCAGCGTTGCAGCTGAACCGAGAAGAAAGGAATATACGAGGTACCTGTACTTAAGCCTCGGTATATAATTCCTCATAAACCTCATCACGCGCATATCCGCGCTGTTTCTATCGACCCTCTCCTCGCTCAGGAGGTAGTCGGCGATCATCCCAGCGTCTCGCTCCGAAATGCCCATATTTGGCATCCGGGCATGGGGACTGTCGAACCTGGGCTCCATGATACGGTACTTGATCCATGTCCTGACCTTATCGAGCCCCTGTGTTTCCAGCACCTTCCTCCTCGCCTCCCTGAAGCTGCTGAACGGCTCACGGCCGGTTTCGTCAAGCTCCCTCACCAGGGCGGAATATTCCGGCGACGATACCCTCTCTCCTATCGCCGCAATCAAGCGCGCTTTATCGAGACTCGGACCGCCTCCCCCCAAGCCGTGTCCTTCAAACGTATGGCAGGTGCAACAGCCGCGGCCCTTCATAAATCCGAAGGTGTCCCTGAAATCCTCGAGACCGTACGGGTGGCGGCTGCCCTTGTCATTGCCGATCTTGAGGACGTAACTCCTGCCTTCGGCATCGGGGTAAAGCGGGAGGAAATAGAGACCGTCCGGGCCCGCGCCGAGTCCGGTTATCATCTGCAGCCCCTCGCCCCTGTACTTCAACAGGTAATCCGGCGGACTGAGCATTTCGCTACCCACTAATCCGTACCTGAGACTGACTATACCCCTGTCGGCCTCCCTTATAACTTGCGTGCTCGGGTAGCCGCATAACGCAAGATAGAACCTCCCCCTGTACTCCTCCGGGAAAATCATCCCGTCATCCGGAATGAAGTCGAGCTGCGTAACACCGGTCGCAGGCGACAAAACCTGCAATGAGTTAGCCCCGATACTCCAGTCAGTTCCGTCCCAGAGGTAGTCGTCCCCTTCCTTAACCTCTATGAACCTGTCCACGGACGGGCCGTTGTCGGCGACGAATACGCGCCCGTTGACTACCTTGAGCCCGAAAGGGTTCCTGAACCCCTTTGCCCAGACATAATTTCTCGATTTCTTCATGTCGCCGTCCACGTAATATGGGTTCGACGCTACGGGTTTTCCGTCGAGGGTCATGCGGAGTATCTTTCCGAGTACGGAGTCGATGCTCCGGCTCGTATTGTTTCGGTCCTGTTCGTCATTGATCACCGTATATCCGTCACCCACCCCGACATAGAGGGTGTCGTCATAGACCTGACACGGCCCTATCTGATGGGACACCCCGGTGACGGATCCATAAAAAATATCCGTAAACGCGAGCATGGAGTCCGGCGACAGTGAGAACGTTCCCGGCTCCGAATGGAACCTCACTACATTGTTCCTCAGTACTTTATTGTCGTCTTCGTAAACGAATGTAATGAAGACGTATCCGTGTCGGGGGTCGAGGCAGATTCCCGTAAGTCCGCTTTCGCCGGACTGGGAGGGCAGCTCCTCCGCGGGCTTAAACCTAAAGATGTCCTCGGCGAAGGTATATACGCTCCTGTCGTTCGTGACGACTTTAACCTTTCCCCTGAGCTCGGTTACGAAGTAGCGGGGATCCTTGGGGCCGCTCCCCGGCTCGGGAACGAACGCTATAGAGACCGGGAAATGATACCCCTCGGTATCTATGGCTATATCGAACCCCTCCTTGAGGCCCCAATCGCTCCTCCAGTCATGCTTTTCATCGGCGCGGCAGGGTCGGGAGCGGAAGGCGAGGACCAAAACCGCCAATGCCAGT
>CADEFK010000207.1 GCA_902826595.1 uncultured bacterium
CCGAAACCCGTCCTCTCAATCCTCTTTAGAAACTGCTTCGGTATTATCTGGTCGGTGTCTACGTTCATCCTGTCGAGAGGGGCGGCCACCCCGGTGACTATTTTAAGCGGTTCCATATTTTTTTCCTCTTTAGATTTCTTTTTGTAAATCCCATTCCCTTACGTCTACGAAGTGCCCTTCTATCGCCGCGGCGGCGGCCATTATCGGGCTTACAAGGTGAGTCCTGCCGCCCTTTCCCTGGCGTCCCTCGAAGTTCCTGTTCGACGTGCTCGCGCACCTCTCGCCGGGCATGAGGATGTCCGGATTCATCCCGAGACACATGCTGCACCCCGATTCCCTCCATTCGAACCCGGCCTCCTTGAATATCCTGTCGAGGCCTATCTTTTCCGCCTGGAGCTTTACGAGCTGCGAGCCCGGGACTACCATGGCCTTGACCGAGGGCGAAACCTTCCTGCCCTTCACTATCTTCGCCGCCTCCGCCAGGTCCCGTATCCTCGAATTCGTGCACGAGCCTATGAAAACCCTGTCGATCTTTATGTCTCTTATCGGGGTCCTGGGTTCAAGCCCCATGTATTCGAGCGCGCTCCGGGCCGCCTTCCGGCTGTTCTCGTCGTCCATCGCGTCCGGGTCCGGCACCGTTCCGGTGATGTCCGTGACCATGCCGGGGTTCGTACCCCAGCTCACCTGCGGGGCCATTTCGGAGGCGTCGAGCGTAATCGATTTATCGAATACTGCCCCGTCGTCGGTCCTGAGCTTCCTCCACTCGGCGACCGCTTCGTCGTACTCCCTGCCTACGGGCGCGTATCTCCGCCCCTTTACGTATTCGAATGTTTTATCGTCGGGCGCTATCATGCCCGCCCTTGCCCCCGCTTCGATCGACATATTGCATATGGTCATCCTTTCTTCCATCGTCAAGGCCTCGATCGCGGGGCCGCGGTACTCCACCACCGTCCCGGTTGCGCCTGCCGTGCCGATGTGACCTATGATGCTGAGGATTATGTCCTTGGCTGTTACTCCGTAGCCGCGCTCTCCTATGACCTTTACCTCGAACTCATTGGGGAGGGTCTGTCTCAGGCACTGCGTCGCAAGCACGTGCTCGACCTCGCTCGTGCCTATTCCGAATGCGAGGGCGCCGAAGGCCCCGTGAGTCGAGGTATGACTGTCCCCGCACACGATCGTGAGGCCGGGCTTCGTAAGCCCGAGCTCGGGCCCTATGACGTGCACTATGCCCTGCATTTCGCTGTTGACCTTGAGGCCGAAGAGCGTAACGCCGAACTCCTCGCAGTTCTTAACCAGTACCTCTATCTGCTGCGCCGATATAGGGTCCTCTATGGGAAGCGCCCTGTTTGTGGTCGGCACGTTGTGGTCCATGGTGGCGTATGTGAGATCGGGCCTCCTTACGCGCCTTCCGGAGAGCCTGAGCCCCTCGAACGCCTGGGGCGAGGTGACTTCATGAACAAGGTGGAGATCGATGTAAATCAAGGTCGGTTTCCCGGCCTCTTCATACACTACGTGAGCATCCCATATCTTTCTGAAAAGTGTTTTCTTGGACATGTCCTTTCCCTTTACCTGCTTATCTTCAGAGCTAAATTATACATAATAATGAAGCACTTATATAGGTCACTATACCATGATACCTTAGCTATACAGTTGAAATATAAGTACTAACTCCCATTAATCAATGATGGTTTGTTCAAAGAGGCGCACCCTCAGACCTTAAACGCCGATCTGCCCGGATACGCGGCTCCGCTCCCGAGCTCTTCTTCAATTCGGAGGAGCTGGTTGTATTTGGCTATCCTGTCGCTCCTGGACGCCGAACCGGTTTTGATCTGTCCCGAATTCGTGGCGACCGATATATCGGCTATAGTCGAGTCCTCCGTCTCCCCGGAGCGGTGCGATATGATATATGTATATCCGGCCTTCTCCGCCGTTCTTATGGCGTCGAGCGTTTCGGTGAGAGATCCTATCTGGTTCACCTTGACGAGTATCGAGTTCGCGGCCTTTTCCTTGATCCCTCTCTCGAGCCTCTTCGTATTGGTCACGAACAGGTCGTCCCCCACGATCTGAACCCTGCCCCCGAGCTCGCTCGTGATCATGCGCCACCCCTCCCAGTCGTCTTCCGCGAGAGGGTCCTCTATCGATATAATCGGGTACTGCCTTACCCAATCGCCGTAGAGCCCGATGAGCTTATCCTTTCCGATCCTCTTGCCCTCTCCCGTATATTTGTCTTTATCGTCAAATTTT
>CADEFK010000208.1 GCA_902826595.1 uncultured bacterium
TCCCGTCGAGATGGGCGCTGAAAGCGGCCTGCCCGCTCTCGTTTATTCCTGAGAGATCCTGGAAGTTACCGAAAACGCCGTTTCCGCCCGGCACCGGGTTTCCCTCGCGGGCGAGCTCTATGATGCCGCCCTCGCCGGCGAGGTAGATGCCCTCGTTGTCGCTTTCGCCGCCCGACGAGCCCGATATGCGTCCGATGAACGCGACCTGGCCGGATAAATTCGAACCCGCAGGATCGAAGAAGTCCTCGAACACGCCGTTGTCTCCGGGCACAGGGTCGCCTTTGCGCGCGATCTCGGTGATTCCCGAGGAATCGGCGATAAATAAAGCCCTGTCATCGTCCGTACCCGCAAGAGCGGCCACGAACGCTATCCGGCCGTTCCCGCTGAGATCGCCGTATCTGTAAGCGCAGCCGAGGAAGCCCGGTATGCAGAGCTTGAATATGGTGCCTCCTCCGGGAGCCGCGTCACCTTCGACGACTAGGACTTCAATCCCTTCTTCGCTCCCCAGATAATAACCTTCGGTGTCGCCGAACTCATCGTCGGGCGATTCGGCTGTCCTGCCGACGAAAGCGACCTCTGCCTGGTCGTTCACTCCGATTATCTGCGGGAAGTCCCTGAATATGCCCCCTCCGGGAGCCGTCTCTCCGTTCCTCGCCAATTCCGTAAGCCCGCTGGTGTCGGCCAGGTAAAGGACCAGCCTCCTGAAGTCCTCCGTGATTCTCTCAAGAGACAGGAAGGCCACGAGGCCGCCCTTGCTTGGGCCCGCGAGCCGTAAGAAGCCGATGAAAGTCGCCTGACCATCAGGCGCCGTCTGCCCCCTCTGGGCCAGCCTGGTCGCGAGCGCATTAGGGGGAGGGAACGGGTCATCTCCCCCGCCCCCGCCGTTTTCGCAACCGCCGATTGTCATTATAAATATGAAACCCGAGATTAATACGACAAATACCGGCTTGATGAATTTATACATGGAATATCTCCTCCGCCGAATGGAATCCGTCGAATCGACTATGCGTGCAGCCTGGGTTGTCCTCCATTCCGCCTTTTCAAATTACATTAATTCTACGTCTCTTTTAAGCCCTGCGGATTATATTTTGTATCGAATGAACCGGGAAATGCAGGGGATAAGGCGTTAAGTATTGATAAGTTATTGCAAAATTAGTAAAATACGGGTATGAGATCGAGATTCTTGGGGTTCATAATAACGGCGGCGGCGTGTTTCCTTGTTCTTTCATGCGACGGCGGGGGCGGCGGGTGTATTACACGCGAGGAGCTTGCGGAGAGCGACTGCATCGCTCCGGATTTATTCCTCCCGCCCGGTCTCTGCAAGCCGCTCGAATGCGTATCGGAGACTATGGAATTTACACTACCTCCCGGAGATCCTGAAGAGTGCGTTAATCCGGAGACATGCGATACGCTCCTATGCAGGGATTCCAGAGATGTATTTGTCGACTTGAGAATAAACGAAGACGGCAATGTCGAGGGGACCGTCATCATAAATGTTGACGTATCCTCCGAACCATTCGTCTGCTTCTGACACTTAACTGTCCCGCCCACTAAATACTCCTTGAGAAACACCTCCCCCCAGATAATAGTTATATAGAGAACGGCAAACGGGAGGCGTATTATGATTAAACGAGCGGCTTACATAAAGACGGCGCCCGATGCCATAAAAGCTTTTTCTTCAGGGGCCAATTATCTCGAAAATTCATCTATAGAGCCAAGACTCAGGTATCTGGTGCAGCTCCGCGTCTCGCAGATAAACGGCTGCGCATACTGCGTGGACCTGCATACCAATCAGCTGAGGAGGGAAGGGGAGACGCAGCAGCGCATCGACTGCCTCGTCGTGTGGAGGGAGGTCCCGTTCTATGACGAGAGGGAGCGCGCGGCTCTCGAATGGCCGAGGCCGTGACGCTTATTAAAGACACTCACGCGCCCGACTTCGCTTATGGGATCGTTAGCGCGCGGTTTTCCGAGAAGGAGCTTGTGGATCTGACTTTCGTCATCGCAAACATGAACTTCTGGAACAGGATCGCTATAAGCTTCAGGAGGCTTCCGGGGAAGAGGGGGTGAGGGGAAGAATTATTCCTATATATATATTTGGAGCCTGCAATCTGATCCAAGATTAGAAAAATAGCGGGGCGCTTAGGAAGAAAAGGTGCATATCAGGAGAGTGCAGCTTCGCGCCCCGGCTATTGTATATTAGATACGGCCGGGCTGTTTTCACTT
>CADEFK010000209.1 GCA_902826595.1 uncultured bacterium
GGATAATCAGATATCCATTATCGATTTTCACGTGCTGGGGACCCAAATTTACGACAGGACGGCCATAGTGGTGGTGGAGCTTAAAACCAGAGTTAAATCTCTGAAGACTGGTCAGATTATTGAGATGACTCAAAAGAGTCAATATGACCTGGGCATATTTGAGGACAAGTGGAAAGTGACTGCGGGGAATTGTTTCGAGAACTGTATAGAGAAAGAGAAGGATTTAAAGGTGAACGAGTAGCCGATGATAAGGGTATCCGTGACGGGCGCCGCAGGGAGGATGGGGCAGAGGATAATCTATTACCTCTCCGGGGACGGGGGGATAAAGATAGTCGGGGCCAAGGAAGCCGAGAGGCACCATTCGCTCGGGATTGATGCAGGAATCATCGCAGGCGTGGGGGAGATAGGCGTCCCCATAACGAGCGATATCGCCGAGTCCTCTTTCGGGGCCGACGTGATAGTGGATTTCTCGTCCCCGAAATCAACCCTCCTTAATGCCTCGTACGCCTCGGGCGAAGGCAAGTCCATGGTCATTGGGACTACGGGCTTTACGGAAAAAGAAGAGGGTGAGCTGAGAAAGCTCTGCCGGGGCTTTCCATGCGTGGTTTCGGCCAATATGAGCATCGGCGTCAACGTGATGATTGAAGCGACCAGGATACTCGCGCGCACGCTGGGAGACGAATATGACGTCGAAATCTTCGAGGCCCACCACAGGCATAAGGTCGACTCCCCGAGCGGCACGGCGTTGATGATCGGGCAGGCCGCCTCGGAGGGCCTGGGCAGGGATTTCCAGGAGGTCGCCAGATTCGAGAGGCACGGTAGTGTAGGCGAGCGGAAACAGCATGAGATCGGCATACAGTCGCTCAGGGGCGGCGACGTGGTCGGGGAGCACACCGTCATGTTCCTGGGCGAGGGTGAGAGAATAGAGCTTACCCACAGGGCCTTCAGCAGGGACAATTTCGCAAAGGGGGTCCTTCGCGCCGTTAAATGGGTCTACGGCAAGCCGCCTGGGGTATATACCATGAAGGACGTCCTTGACCTTTGACCGGAGATTGCGCTCTTTCCGGTTGATTTCTCTAAAGTGATCCGAAGTCAGCCCCGATATGTTCAGATTCGAAATACTAAAACGTGATACCGGAACAGGCGCCAGGCTGGGCAGAATCCATACCGCCCACGGCTCCGTCGATACGCCCGCGTTCATGCCCGTGGCGACGCAGGCTTCGGTAAAGTCGCTCAGTCCCGCCGAGGTCGAGTCGCTCGGCTTCGAGATGGTCATCGTGAATGCCTACCACATGTACCTCCGCCCCGGGCACAAGACAATAGAAAAATTGGGGGGGCTTCACAGGTTCATGTCATGGCCCCGCCCGATAACGACCGACAGCGGCGGGTTCCAGGTCCTGAGCCTTTCGAAAACGAGAAAGATCAAGGAGGACGGGATAACCTTCAGGTCTCATCTCGACGGCAGCAGTCATGTGCTTACGCCTGAAAAGTGCATCGAGATACAGGAGTCCCTCGGCGTCGACATAATGATGTGCCTCGACGAATGCCCGCCATACCCCTCGAAGCACGAATACATGAAAAAATCGGTCGGTCTGACCACCCGTTGGGCAAAACGCTGCAAAGAGGCGAAAAGAAGTCACGATAACGCTCTCTTCGGAATAGTCCAGGGGGGCGTTTATGCGGATCTGAGGCGCGAATCGGCGGAGGGGCTCACCGGGATCGGGTTCGACGGGTATTCTCTCGGCGGGCTCGGGATCGGGGAGGATTCTTCAAAAACCTACGAAATCACAGAATCCACTATCGAGCACCTGCCGCCTGAAAAACCGCGGTATCTCATGGGAATCGGCAAGCCCGGGGACATAGTTCATGCCGTCTCGGCGGGGGTGGATCTCTTCGATTGCGTCATACCCACGCGCAACGCGCGCAACGGCACTCTCTTTACAAGTCACGGAAAACTGGTTATAAAAAATGCCCGGTACGCGGAGGATGAGGGTCCGGTTGACGAAAATTGCGGGTGTTACACGTGCGGGAATTTCTCGAGAGCTTATCTGAGACACCTCTACATGTCGAAGGAAATACTGGTACTGCGTCTCCTCACTCTTCATAACCTCAGTTATTACGGCAGATTAATGACCGATATCAGAGAAAGCATCGCCCGCGGAGATTTCTCGGTATTATTAA
>CADEFK010000210.1 GCA_902826595.1 uncultured bacterium
CGGGAAGGAAAAAGCGAGATTCCCGATCAGCTTTTTAACTTGTGTGACGGAATACCCCGGTTATGGGACTTCATTGCAATCGGCCTGAAGCGACCGATTGTATTTGAATTTAGGGGGCTTTTCCATGAATTATCAACAATCGTAAAATCAGCGAGAACCGACCTATTTCTCGCACGCTCGAAACAGTACTCGTGCGCAATCGTCGGGAATGACAGGAGTATTAATGTAGACCCTTCGACGGGCTTCCGGCTTTGCTATCCCCCTATGCTTCGGACTCAGTTAAGGCTTCGGCCGACTGGAAAGCTTCGGAGGATAAAAGGCTACGCCCGGCAAGCAGAACGAACGGGGTCTAGTTTGGCTATTTGTGAATGAGGAGGAGTAAAAACGGATCTATCAGGCCCCGGAGATCTTTTCGGCCAGGGATTTCCGCTCGTCGATGTCGTATTTGCGCATGATCTGGAGGCGCGTGGCTTCGGGCGAGCCTCCGCCCGATATGCTTATCACGGAATACCAGCCGCCCTGGTATGAGGCGGTGATGTCTTCGAGCAGCCTCGCTACGGAAAGCCTGTAGTCTGTCGGAACGTCTTCTCTGCACTGGAGATAGCGCGCGAGCCTTTCCCCCACGGGTGGGGACTCGATGTCCTCCGGGTATGGAGACGCAACGAGTATGCCGCCTGCGGTGTCGTGGACTATCCTGAACATTTCGTATATGTGCGTGCCCTGGAGGAGCTTCCCGATGTTCGAGTAAACGGGGTCGGGGATGAAGTTGCCGGAGCGGGTTTCCTTTCCGAAAACCGCAGCAGTGACGCCGCACGCGTAGGAAGACTCGACGTACTTGATGAGGTCCGCGATTTTGTCCCTGATGTGCCCCGTTTTCTCGGGGTCGAGGCCGTTCGCCTCGGAAAGCGCGGCCGACGCGCCGATGAGCATGTCGCCGAGACCGGCCCGCGCGCCTATGCACGAGACCCTGTGGTGGGTGGCGAAGCTCTCGGTGAGCGATCCCGCGAGCTCCCATTCGCCCGCGAGGAAGACCCTGTCCCACGGTACGAAAACGTCGTCGAAGAGTATCTGCGCAGTAGCCTGGCCGTAGCGCGAGGTGAGCGGCGCGCCCGACTCCCCGGGCCTCCCGGCCTGGCGCGAGACGAGCTCGACCCCTTCGGTATCTATAGGGACCGCGAAAGATACGGCGTAGTCCTGGTCTTCCGCCGTCATGCTGCGCGTGGGGAGGACTATTATTTCGTGCGTGTACGGCGCGCCCGTGACGATCGCCTTGATGCCCCTCACCGTAATGCCGCTGTCGTCCCGCCCGACGATCCGGAGATAGAGATCGGGGTCGTGCTGCTCGTGGGGGCGCTTGGAGCGGTCGCCCTTGGCGTCCGTCATGGCGACGCTCGCGGTGAGGTCGGCGTCCTGAAGGTATTCGAGATACGTGAGAAATTTTACGTGGTATTCCGTGCCGAAGTGGAGGTCTACGTTGTGGGTCGTTTCGTAAAGCGCGTTTAACGCGTCGTGGCAGAGGTAGCGCTGCGCGCAGCCGGTCTCGCGGCAGAGGAGCCTCACCATCTCGAGCTTCTTGAGGAGGTCGTTCTGGGAAGTGTTGATGTGGAGGAGCCGGTTCACCTTCCTGCCCGTGACGTGCGAGACGGCCGTCATCGTATCCGCGTATTCGGGAAGGAGCGCGAACTCGTACGTGACCGAGACCGCGTTCACGCCGGGCTCGAGAAGGGGCTCGTCGGGGACGCTCTCGATGCGTTTTCCCCTGATGTAGACGACCGGGTCGAGCTCTCTCAGGCTTTGGACGTATTCCTCGGGGGTCTTGAGCACGGGCGCTTTCTCCCTTGTACAGTTGAGGCGCGTAACGTGATGTGCGCCTAATAAGAGATAATCTCATAAAGGGGGGGCTGTGTCAATCCGGGGAAAGGGCGGATTCTTTGCATGTAGGGACGAAGAAATATACGCCCTTCGACGGGCTCCCGGCTTCGACGAGACTTCGCCGGACGAGCAGGGCGAACGGATATTATTCGAGGCGCTGGATTATGCAAGATTGTAAAAACACACATAGTGTGGTCTATGAGAAGACAAAGGAAGGAGAAAGGCTGGTTTTCTTTATCCTTCTTTTCCTTGATGAAAAGAAGCAAAAAT
>CADEFK010000211.1 GCA_902826595.1 uncultured bacterium
TCTCTTCGTTATACTCGAACTCCCAGGCCTCCCTGAAGTGCCGCTGGCTCTTGCCCGTAACGTATTCGACCGAGTCGTACTGCTCGATCTCGTCAGGAGCGCCCATCTCCTCTATGAATATGAACTCGCGGAGATTTTCCCAGGCACCCGATGCATTTGCCCCGATCAGTAAAACTAGCAGCGCTCCGAGGAATATCCTCATATCTTCATCCTCCTTCCGTAGATTAAAAGGTCAGACCCGTATTCGGGATAGCCGCTCCTCCTCCCCCGAACCTCTATATTATATACCCGATATACCCGATTGAAAATACCGCCCGCAAGAAATCACGGCACGTCTTAATTCCGGATCTCCGGCCTCCTGATCAGCCTCACGATGTAAGCCCCGCACATTGCGAGCACGACGTAAAGAGGCATAAGCGCGGTCTGCCCCTTTAGAAAGGGCTTCAGCGAATCAGGCAAAAACACCCGGAACGCGTTGATTTGGAACCTTTCCCCCTCCAAAAAACCGGGGATTATATATCCCGTGAGAATGTTGATATCCCGGCTGATCTCCTTCGTCATGGAAAATGACACGGATGCGAGGCTTATAAGGAAACTGATTGAGAAAAGCCCGAGCAGAACCGCGCGAAACCTCTTGCCCGCGCCAGACCACATCACCGCGAGCGGCAGGCACAGGAACGGCAGCATCGGAGTTAAGTAGCGCGGCCCGGTCGATCCCCCTCCGGTCCAATACTCATAGGACGAATTCATGAGCAGGTAATAGAGCGGCACAGCGGCAAGGGTAACGGCAACGGGTTTGGCACCCGGGGTCTTCCAGAGCTTGTAAAACGCATAGGGGGCCGTTAAAAGTACGGGCGAAAGCCAAAAAAGACCGTGCCCAGGGGTAAAGAGCAGTTTCAAGATCAACGATGGCTCCAGGGACGTCAGCCCGAAAATCCCTTTCCGCATACCGGAGTAGTAGAGCGTATAGCTGTAGAGAGAGCCAAAGGGTGAGCCTGTGATCATATAGTTATAGACGAGCATCGGAGAAATGAAGACGAGAGCGCCTACAAGCCCCGGCATGAACACCCGTATTATCCTTCGCTTCTCCCATGTTCTTGCGCTGTATATGCCGAAAAGACCGATAATGGCCGAAGCCGGGGCGGAGGGGATCTCTATAACTACGGCCCACGACAAAAGCGCCCCGGCCGCGAATCCGAGAAGCACGTCTTTCTTCACACCCCCCGGCGGAACCGCTATATAATAAACCGCGGCGAACCCCATAATGAGACAAGCGCCCGCCGGGTTGTGGCCGAAGAACGCTGTCGCCCATCCCCATGCCGGCGTCGCGAGACCGTATGCGAGGGCGCCGAACACCGCGCCCGAGAGACCCGCGCCCAGCCTGAGCGCGAGGAAATAGATCGTGAGGGCAGCGAGCACCATAAAAATCGCCGTCGTGAACATATTCGCTATCTGCTGGATAAGAGCAAAATAGAGGGTAGTTCTTCCGCTCTCGTTCAGCCACTCGGCTTCCGGGAAGCTGGATTTTATAAACGGACGCGCGGCAGCCACGACCGGGACGGCCATGAGTGCCATACCCGGCGCCTTGTCGGAGTAAAATTGGCGTTTATAGACGGCTATGTCCCCTGTTGCTTTCCTGTATTCGTTAATCGTGAGCTTGCCGTCCTCTATAATCGAAAGCACAAGCGCTATGCGCGGCACCGAATTCCAGTTAGAAGGGTTCTGGAGGAAATAGCAGTACGAGACGTAGAGCATTATAAAAAGGACGCCAGCGATTCTGATTACGGTTTTCCTGTCTTTCATCCGCACTGCCCTATTCCGGTTTACGAAAGAGCGTCGACCGGAATACAGTTATTGTATAAGTACCGGCTCCCGCAAGTCAACACGAAGCACAAGAACCCACTTGCTTGCTCACCCTTTCTCTGGGAGACTTATCGGAGCCGGACGATCGGCGCCGTGATAATGGCCGTCACGCATATGAATGTCAATCCCGAATTCAGCGAAGGCTTCACCGATTTCATCAGCGACGCGGGCATACTGATAAAGCACGGCGGCAGGGAATCCCTCACACTCCAGGATATCTACGTATTCCCCGACCTCGACATACTGAGCCCGGACCCCCTGAAGGCG
>CADEFK010000212.1 GCA_902826595.1 uncultured bacterium
AGCAGGTCCACGAGGTTGCCGTTAAGTCCTTTCCTCTTGAATTCGTATTCCCCGAGCACGTAAGCGACCAGGAACCCCAAGAGGACCATTACCGAGAAAGAAGATACGGATATATCGCCGATTCTGAATAATACTGGATACATTTTTGCTCCCCGGTGCAGTATCGGGAGATAAGTCTTACACGGTTTGGAATTGTCTGCAAACTGTCACAGGCATCTGCGGATTTTGATACCTGCTGAAATTCCATGTTTGAAATCACCGCCTGAAGGACTGTGGTAATTTATAAAGTCATGCGGTTATATTCTCTGCTTCTGTTGCTGTCCCTGCTTATTCTGTCCATTTCCTTTGCGGAGGAACCCGCTTCGGACCTTGACGCACAGGAAATAACCCCGCGAGAGGTCATGGCGCACGTGCGGTACCTGTCATCGGATGAGCTCGAGGGCCGTATGACGGGTGAAAAGGGCGCGGAGAAGGCTGCGCGTTACATCGCGGATAATTTCGCGGCATCGGGCCTGGCGCCGTCAGGCGACCGCGGGACGTTCTATCAATATTTCCCGCTTCCCGAGAGGGTAATACCGGGGAAACTGAACTCCCTCAGCGTCACCGTGAATGGGAAGAAGCGCCAGCTTGAATTGGGCCGGGATTTCTTCCCGCTTGCCGTGTCCGCAAGCGGTTACGCCTCCGGAGAACTGGTGTTCGCGGGATACGGGATAAGCGCCCCCGCGCTCGGCTATGACGATTACGAGGGGTTTGACGTCAGCGGCAAGATCGTGCTCCTGCTGAGAGGCGCGCCCGGGGATATGATTCAAGGGAGCCATTTCGCGGATTACGCATCTATCAGCTATAAGGCGATGAATGCGGCGGAAAAAGGGGCGGAAGGCGTGATTTTCACGACCCCGGATTCCCTCGCCGAGGAGGATCTGGAAAGCCTTGCCTTCGAGCTTCCGTCAGGAGGGGCCTCCATCGAGGCTGTTGTGGTCAGGAGGGACCTGGCGCGGGAAATCATCCGCTCCGCGGGCGCAGACCTCGGCTTATTCGAGGCGATGCACCGGGAAAGGGAAACAGGGTCGTTCCCTGTACCCGGATCGGAAGCCGAGATCAGGGTTGATCTCGTCACGGTGCGCGGGGACGGCTCTAACGTGATCGGGCTCCTTCCCGGCGAAGACCCCGTGCTCAAGAACGAGATCATAGTGATCGGCGCCCACTATGACCACCTGGGGACCGGGGGAAATTTCGCGTCCCCAGTCCGGGGGAAGGGGGAAATTTATAATGGCGCAGACGATAATGCCTCTGGCGTGGCGGGCCTCCTCGAACTGGGCGAGTATTTCGCCCAGGGCCGGCACCGCTTAAAAAGGAGTCTCCTTTTCATAGCGTTTTCGGGTGAAGAAATCGGCCTCCTGGGCTCCTCGCACTACATGGAGAATCCCAAGCTGCCCCCTGAGAATACAATCGCGATGATAAACATGGATATGATAGGGAGGCTCGCTGAAAACAAGCTCATGGCTATCGGCGTCGGCTCGTCGAAAGAGTGGGAAGGCTTGATCGACAGGGCGAATTCCGGGATCGGCCTCGATTTGACCTACATGGACACTGCATTCGGACCGAGCGACCAGACGGTTTTTTTCGCAGACAATATTCCGGCCGTTCTATTCTTTACCGGGCTTCACGAGGACTATCACAAGCCCGGCGATGGCTGGCAGAAGATAAACGCGGAGGGTGAAGTAAATGTCCTGGAGCTTATCGCGAAACTCGTTACGATGCTCGGCGACGGGGGGAAAGTCACGTTCTCCGACGGTTCGACGGCGTATGATGGACCGCCCGGGCTAAACGTCTACCTGGGAACAATGCCCGACTATACGAGCCGTGAAAAAGGTGTGCGGCTCACGGGCGTAAAAAAGGACAGTCCCGCAGAGAAATCGGGACTCGCGAAGGACGACACGATAATCGAGTTCGACGGGATAAGGATAGAGAATGTTTATGATTATCTGGGCGCGCTCGCCTTCGCCGAGCCGGGAGTATCCGTTGAGATCGTAATAGTCAGGGCGGGCAAACGAATGACTGTTTACGCCGTGCCGGAGCCGCGGTAAGAGGCCTTTTTATATGCGC
>CADEFK010000213.1 GCA_902826595.1 uncultured bacterium
AGGGTTTTCGTGAGGAGCTTGAATTCCTTCACGTTCACGGTCAGCTCGCCGGTTCTCGTCTTGAAGAGGTTTCCGCTGATCCCGATGAAATCGCCCAGGTCCACATACCTCTTAAAAAATTTCAGATTGTCTTCGCCTGCGACGTCCGTTTTCAGATACCCCTGCATCCTCCCCGACCTGTCCGCTATATGGAAGAATATGCTCTTTCCGAAGTCCCTCAGCCCGACGACCCTGCCCGCGAGCGAGTAGTCCTCATTCCGGCTTTCGAGCTCGTTTGCCGGGGTCTCTCCGTATTTCGATATCAGCTCGTCCGCGAGAATATCGGGCTTATAGCCGTTCGCGAACGGGTTGATGCCTAAGGCTCTCAATTCATTAAGCTTTTCTTTTCTCTGCTCGAACTGATCGTTGTCCATGATTAAAGTTAAAGGTTCTACCCCATAAGGAGTTTATCGTCAAGCCGATGCACGCGCTATATGAAAACGGGATAAGGTCCGGGGAATTACTCAATCCTTCTTATCGTCAACAATAATATACGTGGCTATAGCCTTGGCAACAAGTTTATTTTCGTTAATTATATCGACCTCCGCGGGAACTATCCTGCCCTCTCTCAAAGCTTTGGCGTGCGCCTCTATGACGCCCCCGGTAACAGGACTGATATAGCTGATTTTCATCTCGATAGTCATGAACTTCTTACCTTTGTCCCCGACCATTCCCGCAATCGCCACTGCCGCCGCCGAGTCGGCGAGCGTGGACAGGACCCCGCCGTGGGTATATCCGTACGGATTAGTTAGATTCTCTTCGGCGCGTATTATGAGCTTCCCGTATCCGTGTCGCATTTCCACGATTTCAATTCCCAGGAATTCCCAGAACGGCACTACGGGGAAATCCTTCTTCATATCCCTTTCCTCAGACATTGTCGCCTCCGTCGTTATACCGGTATATCTTACCCGACCCCGGACTATTTCCGCTCGCTCAATCGACAGCCGCGCCATCCGACTCCTTTCCCATGAATGCGAAAGCAAGGAAACCGATCGCGCACACAGAGCCCGCAATATCGAACATCAGGCGGAAACCCCACGCCTCCGCGATCACCCCGTAAATAAACACGCCGAGCATCCCTCCGAATGTGAAGGCCACGCTGCAGATAGAGACCGCTTTAC
Source organism: uncultured bacterium (assembly GCA_902826595.1). Classification (GTDB taxonomy): domain Bacteria; phylum Desulfobacterota_D; class UBA1144; order Nemesobacterales; family UBA2774; genus 2-12-FULL-53-21. The sequence goes on from CADEFK010000213.1 coordinate 1,161, forward strand.
CCCTGTCGGCTTGCCGCGAAAGGTCTATGACCAGGGCATATATCGCGGGGTAGAAAAGACCGTGACCTAGCCCGAAGAATACGCCTGCCAGCATCAGGCCAGATGTCCCTGACGCAAACCCGATTGCGACAATGCTTATTGCGAACAGGAACAATGCCGGGACCGAGGACCTCTTCTTGCCGAACTTGTCCGGGATCCACCCGCCTATGAGCCTGACCGCGATTATGGCGGCCGTGTATGTTATGAAAAAGAGCTCGAAGGAGTGTACGCCGATGCGCTTGGCGAACACCGGAACGAACGTAATCGCCGAAATAAAACCCGTCCCCGCGACCATCAGGGCGAGAGCCGCGGCGAATACCCCCTTTCTCAGAAGCACGCTCTTGTAGCTGCCCCCAGGTTGACTGTCCCCCGGGTGCGGCTCAGGCTCCCTGATGAAAAGCGCCGCGATGAAAGCGGAAGACCCGAAAATGAAATCGAAGACGAATAAATCCCCGAAGCCGTACGCCTCCACGATCTTTTTCCCGATGTACGGCGCGAGCGCGAAATTTATCACGCTGAAGAGCCCGAAGATACCGATGGCCTGACTCCTTTTCGCAGGGGAAGAGACGTCCGCGATGAGAGTCCCCGCCGACACGAAGCAGAGGGAGAGTGCGGCCCCGTGCAGGACCCTGAGCGCGGGAAACGCGAAGCCGAGGGAATCCATGAACGCAAAAGGGAGGGAAGTGACCGACATGAGCAATCCGCCCGCGAGGAGGAACCACTTCTTCCCCCACTTGTCTATCAAGATACCTACCGAAGGGGTGGTAAGTATCGTCGCCATGGAAGCCGCCCCCATTATAAATCCGATAGTGGACTCAGTTCCGCCGAGCTCCTCTATACGAAGCGGCAATAGAATGAAGGAGTGGTAGTTGAAGAAAAAGATGAAGGAAGTGAGAGTAACGA
>CADEFK010000214.1 GCA_902826595.1 uncultured bacterium
CGGATGCGGTCACAGGGGCGGGGTTCTGCGCGGGCTCTTCCTTCACGGATACGGCCGCGGTAGATGCAGCCGGTTCGGAAGCGCCCGACGGAATGACCAGGGTCTGGCCCACGCTCAGCCTGTCGGACTTGAGGCCGTTTGCAGTTTTCAGCTCGCGGCTCGACAAGCCGTACCCGGCCGCTATGTGGCCGAGCGTGTCGCCGCTTTTAACGGTGTATGCCGTGTTTTTTCTAACGGGGGCCGAAACGGTCCCGGTCTCAGTGGTTTTTACAGACGACGTTACGGTAACGTCCGATTTTTCAATCGAGCCTTGCCCGGAGGGGATTAATAGCTTTTGCCCTATTTTTAGTTTGGTGGTTTTTAATCCGTTTTCGCTCTGTAAGTCTGATGAGGTGAGGCCGTATTTTTCGGCTATCTCACCCAGCGTATCGCCTTTGCTTACTACGTACTCTTTATTATTGCTCCCATCCTGATTATTAACCGTACTACGCGTGTTAACCGGATTACCCGCGCTGTCTGCGCCGGGGATTATAAGCACATCGCCTATATCCAATCTTGCGTCGCTTAAATTGTTGGTGGACTTTATATCGTCGACCGAAACTCCGAACTTCCTGGATAAATCGTAGAGGTTATCTCCTTTTTTCACGGTGTATTTGTCAGCCGCGAATGCTGCCGCCGGAAGGAGAAGGGAAATCAGCAAAATAAGGGAATTCCTAAGTACCATACCTATACCTCCTAGAGAGACAAAATCTTTTTAAATCCATACCGGACAGGGATCCGGCAGACCGGACATGCTTCTAGGCTCGGGTTGTCAAAGAACTAAGTAAACTACTTAAATCCGCTGGACTGATTATACACGATAAAATTATGTCTGGTAAGAGGGATTCTTTCAGGCGGTAAAATTCTATAATTTTAAGTGTTGCAGGCTGGTTTCGCGCCGCCCGCGCCGTGGTCACTGATTGAGAATGGGTGTGTTTTTCATGATCCATTCCCTGAGCGGGAGCCCGAGCATGTGATAGATGCCTATGGAGCCGTCATCGTTCCTTTCCCTGACGAGTATCTGCCTTACGAGCCTGCCCGCGATGCCGCGCACCTGGGCCGGGTCGAGGCCCTCCGGGTCCACCAGGTCCGAGACGCCGAGTGTGATCACGCCCATTTTCGGGGCGCTGAACTCCCGAGCGCCCGAGTATTCGATATTGTAGGTCACGTGGAGCTCTCCGCCGGTCGCGCCGGACACGTCTGCGACCCCGACGATCCTTATGTAATCAAGCGCAGGCAAATGGCGTCTCCGTATCCGCGGATGTGTTTCAGTCCACGATGTTGGTGCAGATAAAAAGGAACTCGTCGCCGAGCTCCCAGTTCATGGTGACTATCTGTATGTGTCCCTTGTCCCTGAGGTCTTTTAAGGTCTCTACGACCCTGAGCTTGGTCTCTATGTAGTCGAGGCCGGGCCTGGATTCCAGAACCCGCTGCGTGAGTTTTTCGGTGTTCGAATTCCCCTGCCCCGTGCCCTTGCACATATATTTGAGAAGCTCGGATTCGAGCTCGTTCATCGCGCCCTCCCGACACCGTGCGCCCGCGGAAAGGAACGGACCTTCGCCGCCGATTATCAGCCGTGCGGTGTCTGAAATACGGGGTGAAATATAGTGTATTATACAGTAAAGCGCAATCGGGCAGACCTCCGGAAAAGGCGCGGCCCCGGCGCATAACTATCGGCCCCGGTTCATGAAAGTCCTCATTTATACCCACGAATTCCCCCCCTTTCTGGGCGGGCTCGCGACGACCAGCGTCAAGCTCGCCAGGGGGCTTTACGACTCCGGCATTGACACTGTAGTGCTCGCGCCCGGGTACGGCAGGAGTCACGACGACCCCAGGGACGGGGACGGTGCGCGCGTCCTCAGGATGCCTCGCATAGGCGGGAAGCTTCTGGGCGCGCTCCCATTCGCCGACGTCCTCCTCGGGCGCGAATATTTGAAGAAGGCGGTCGCAGAAGAGCGGCCCGACGTGGTACTTTTCATCACGGAGGAGGCGGAGGCGGCAGGTGGCCTCCTGCCGTCGTATTCGTTTGCG
>CADEFK010000215.1 GCA_902826595.1 uncultured bacterium
CCATATCGAATGGGGACGAGAAGTGCTCGTGAACAACCATCCATTGTCCGTTTATCTTTTGGAAGCATAGGGTCGCACGCATCCACGAGGCTTTTTCCTCGCCGCTCTCGTCAGTCCCGCCGCACCTGTTGAGATAATATGAGAACGCGACGCCGTCTCCAACCGTGATATTCATGTCCCGTATCTCGAAGGTTATCGGACCCTGACAGAAAGAAAGACAGGCTTCCCAGTGCTTTCTGTACTCATCCACTCCCTTGAACTGCAGCCGGGCTATGGCGTCGAACGACACTATGTCCGGCGCATAAATGGACATAATCCCGTCGATGTCTTTGGCGCGGAATTTCTCCGCCCAATTGTCTATCAGCCCCCGTATACGGGCTTCGTCACTGGCTTTATTCGTGCTCATGATTTTTCTCCTTTTTGTTTATTTACATATATACGACGAACGAGTTGGCAGATTACGGACACATTGAGGGATTTTATTTTTATGCATACCCTGAAAGTGTACCCGGAAACGAAGTTGAGGTCCCCCGCGGCCGAGCGGCAACATCTAATCTCCATGCGAGCGAATAACGGACCAAACGGCCGTAGTCCTAAAACAGAGCAACGAGGAACAATATCGCAGAAACGATTGGTGCCACCGTGCGAACCGTATTCCAAGCTGTCCACTCGTGCAGATAACGCGACCAAACGTAAGCTGCTTCCGGCGACCCCGCCTCAACCGCAGCAAGCGCATTGTTGAGCGGGACGTTGCAGGCAATCGTCACTATGACGCAACCAACAATATAGGTCAGACTTGCGATCAGGACGAGCGTGCTGCCCGCATTACCCCACCGGAAATACGATAGCACGACGAGCGCCGCGCACAGCAGGCCTGTGCCCAAGAAGGCCGACATGAATACCGGATTTATCACCGTAACGTTGATCTCCTGCATGGCCGCCACGCCCTGTTCCTGAGGCAAGCGGCCAAGCGCAGACATCACAAAGGAGGAGAACGCAAAGAAGATGCCCGCAACGAGTCCGCTGCCGATTGCGGCGGTAAAGACCAGAACAAAAATGACATGATCAAGCATGACTGCCTCCCCAGACGCCGGCAGCCGCCGTCCATCTTACATAATCTGTGGAATCATGCAGCACGCGCCCTTTGTCTCTTGAAACCGATTTATTGCTTTTCATATATCACCTTCTTTTCATACCCGACTTCTCGTTTGCTAATACTACAAACGGGCGGGCGGCTTATGGACACATCGAGAGATTTAATCTTCATGCAGATTGCGAAAGCATGTCCGGAAACGAGGTTCTAGAGGAATTGCGGCCGAATGGGGATATCGAACGAAGATGCCAGCGAATATTAACGGGAACGTTTCTTTAATCAACTGTATGAAACCACTTCTCGGGCGTCTGTCTCAGGATACCGCCGAAATATTGATCGTCGAGGCTCTTGAAATCCCACGATCCCCAGGAATGGGGCGTGAGGCAAATAACGACCCCGCCCCCCGCTGAAAACCCGGGCCCTACCCTCGGGTCCTCGAGCCCGGCCTTTGTTATGTAGCGCTTAAGAATTTTTCCGGCAATCTCATTGAAACGCTCTCCCTGGATTATCTCCGTCGTCCCCGACGCGCTCACCCACAGCTCGTCCCCCTGCTTCCTCCGGGTGTCGACCACGATCGAAGCCTGCGGGCGGGCGATAACATTCCTGGCCTTCCGCGCGGAGGGAGACGTTTCTACGTAAAAACGCCCTTCCTCAAAGAGGTACCACACCGGCGTGAGGTGGATAGTGCCGTCCTCGTTGAGCGTCGCCAGAGTGGCATAATGGCGCCCGTTCAGAAACTCCCGCATTGAATCAGTTAACTTGGACATAGTTTACCTCCTGAATGTTTTATTCGGTATGCTGAAAACGCTGAGACGCGCGGCTCATGCCTCATAAGTGCCGGATCTCGGCCGGCCGCGACTCCCAGCTATCGTTTCTGCCGTCTTCATATCGGACCGGCGCTTCCGCGAGCTCACCTGCGGTGGCGTCGT
>CADEFK010000216.1 GCA_902826595.1 uncultured bacterium
AAACGGGGATGCCGAGGTGGATAAGAAGGTCGCCTTCGCGTATGGGCTGAGCGTGCCTGACCGAGAGCGCGACGGCGTTCTCCTGCGCGGTGATTTCGGAATGCTCGCCGCTCGCGGTATCGAATACGCGGGCGAGGGGCTCTCCCTTAGCGACTTCCGCGCCGCACCGGACGCACGGGTAATAATCGCCCGGGCACCCGGCCCTGACGAAAGAGCTTTTTTCGACGATCCTGGTCTCGTTCCTTTCGGGCGCGCCGGTATCGGACATGCCGAAATGGTCCATGATTCTGAGTATGCCGTTTATGCATTCGGTGACGGCGAATTCGGATATCGAGCGGGATTCCCCTCCCTCGTAAACGAGCACGTTCTTTCCGCCGAGCCACGCCGCCTTCCGGAACGTGCCCTCCATGAGCGGGGAATCGAGTATGAACGGCGGCGCGAACGCCAGCGCGAGCTCCATGTTGCCGGGCGCTCCGGTCACGCACCTGATGTGCGGGTAGTTCTCGTTGACGCCGCCCGAGTGGAGGTCGAGGCCGCAGTCCGCCTCGGGGAGCAGGTGCTGCATTATCGCGAGCGCCATCTTCTGGGAAAGTGGGCCCGTGCGCGATCCGGGGAAGCCCCTGTTCAAGTCCTTGCCGTCGGGAAGGTAACGAGAGGAGTTGAGGAAGCCCCAGACGTTCGCTATGGGAATCGCGATCACCGTGCCCGCGTCGGGCACTATGGAGCCGTCAGTTATCATGCGTCTCAGCGACTCGACGCCGTTGAGCTCGTCCCCGTGGAGACCGGCGGTGATAAGGAGCACCGGCCCGTCCTCCTGGCCACGCCAGACGCAGACGGGCAGTCTGACGGCGCCCTCCCTCCTGTGGGAGCCGACCTCGATGCGGAGGAACTCCTTCCCGCCCCTCGGGATATGCTTGCCGTTTATTTTTATCGACCTCTTCATCTATACCCTTATGCGGTCGCGCCTCATGCCGCGCACGTGCGCGTTGTCTTCTATGAATTTAATGATCCTGGACGCGGCGTCAATGCCTGTCGCGCCTTCGATGCCTTCCAGGCCCGGAGAGGAATTCACCTCCAGCACCATCGGGCCCTTCGAGGACTGGAGCAGGTCCACCCCGGCGACGTTAAGCCCCAGGAGCTTGGCCGCGTTCACTGCGGTCTTGAGCTCCTGACGGCTGAGGTCGATCATCTTCGACGTGCCGCCCCTGTGCAGGTTCGAGCGGAATTCGCCCTCCGGGCCCTGGCGTCTCATGGCGCCTATGACCTCGCCCCCGACTACGAACGCCCTCACGTCGGCGCCCTTCGCCTCTTTTATGAATTCCTGTATGAGCATGTTCGCCTTGACGCCGTAGAAGGCCTCCATGACCGATTTTGCGGCCTTCCGGGTTTCCGCCAGCACGACGCCGATGCCCTGTGTGCCGTGGAGGAGTTTTATGACGAGCGGCGTGCCGCCCACGAGCTCGATAATGTGGTTGATGTCCGTGGGGTCGGACGCGAAGGCGGTGACGGGCATGCCGATGCCGGCGCGCGCGAGTATCTGCATGCTGCGGAGCTTGTCGCGGGACCTGGCGATCGCCTGCGATTCGTTCACCGAGAAGACGTGCATCATCTCGAACTGGCGTACCACGGCCGTGCCGTAGAACGTGCGCGACGCCCCGATACGGGGGATGACGGCGTCAACGCCTTTGAGCTTCTTCCCGTAGTAGTAAACCTCGGGGTTCCCCCTCTTTACGACCATGTAGCATTTGAGGAAATCTACGACTTCGACTTCGTGACCCATCATTTCCGCGGCCTCGACGAGACGGCGTGTGGAATAGAGTTTCTTGTTTCTCGACAACACGACTATTTTCATAAAACACTCCTGTGTGTTTGCTGCAGCGGTTATACAAACTTTCAAATCACGGTCGGTCAGGTGAAGCGCCTGACGATATCTGCGGTTGACTGCCGGTCGGGAACTTCTCTCTCGGAAATAGTATTACATAAAAAAGGGGAATCGGAAGCGGGAATTTTTTG
>CADEFK010000217.1 GCA_902826595.1 uncultured bacterium
TGAAATTTCCGATGAGCCACCAGGCGGCGATTATGCACACAACGGGTATGAAAACGACCAGGAGCCCGAAATACGCGCTCAGCGCGGCGAACGCCGCGAGAGCCGCAACGGCCGCAGCTATCTGCTTTGTCTTCGATACGGGCTCCGGGGGGACCACAACATCGTCCCCTCTCTCTTCCCTTATCCTGTCGATCTCCTCGGCGAGCTTCCTGCCCTCGAGGTCGAGCTCGCCGGACTCGTCTTCCTTCGTACCGGCCCCGCCGTTTTCCTCCGTAATTTTCTCCTTGTACGGCACCAGGCTCCTGACGGTCTCGCCCAGACGCTTGACGTGCTGGTCCATGGGCTTCGTGAACGCGTCAAGCCAGTGCTCGGTCATGATGTAATATTCGAGGTCCTTGTTCGGGTCTATCTCGTCGATGCGGAACGGGATAACGGGAATGCCCTTGTTCACAGACCGCTCCACTTCCCTCAGTATCTGCTGCGACTCGTTGGCGTTCTTCGAGAACACGAGCACCATAACCTTGCTGCCGTTTATCGCGTCTATGATGGAGCCGCCCCACTTTCTGCCGGGGACGATGTTCCTGGGAGCGATCCAGCACGAGACGCCGTCCTTCTCGAGCGCCTGGCAAATAGATTCGGCGACTTTTTTGTCCTTCGCCGAGTGGCTGATAAACACGTCGTGAGCCATATACCCCTTCTTTCGGAACCGGCCGGATTGGTGCGTTTATTATATCAGCGCTTCCCGGCTTCATCAATACGCGTTCCCCCCGCCGCACATGCCCCCTTGCGCCCCCCGTCCGGCAGGCACTATAATATCCGTAACACCGGTAACCGGAGCGGAGACCCATGAACATCAAATCACTTGCCGTAATCGCCTTATTATCGCTGTCCACCGCGGCCCAGTCCTTCGCGGCGGGCGAAAAGCCGGACCTGAGGGACGTCAGGTGGGGTATGTCGAAGGAAGAGGTCATGAAGCACGAAAAGGCCGAGAAAATCAAGGAAACTGACAGCATACTCGTGTACTTGATTAAAGGCGGGCCCAAACGCCAAATTATCCATACGCATCCCGACCTGGACGGGAAATCGATGGAGCTGTCCATCGATATCGACGTGCCCGACTACAACCTCGTCTACCTCTTCCCGAACGGCAAGCTCGGCATGGCCATTCTACACATGGACAACCCAGAGGCGAAGGCGGACGATTATCTCGATGAGTTAGACCGAAAAGCGGATGAGATAATCGAGGAGACCGGCAAGGAGCCGAAAGGCATGGCGAAATACGGCGAGAACGATACCCAGGACGACGTCTACGCGCACCCCGAAAGGATTTGCAGCGGCATCTACGCGATCAAGTTCATCTGGCCCACGATCAACAACAGGACCAACATCATGATGGAGCTCGACAACAGGAAGACAGATCTGGACAAGTACGAATGCACCATGTCTATCTTCTACGAGAGCGTTGAATTCCCCGTCGACCCCGCGGACTCGGCGAAGATGCACGAGGTGTTGTAGGCGAAGATAAAGTCCACGCCGCTCAACCCGACCCGTTCACCCTGTATTCTTAATTCCTTCCCCCTGGAGGGGGAACTGCTTCGAGCAAGCAACGGTTTCGATCGAGTGAGAAACCGGTCGCCCCAGGCTAATTGCTGTGAGATGCCATATAATGCGGTATGTGCTGAAAACAAAATCAGTAGGACGCCCTGACCCTTTAGCCACTTGGGTAACTGTGACCATGCTCTCCGATTTGTCGAGCATGTGGTTAGGATGGGGGTGTCACCTTACACTCAAATTAATCCAGAAATTCTTTCTCTTCCCGACATTACAGAATTTGCGGCGGGTGAGCACCCGCGGGCATACGATCAATCCACACCGCTCAACCCAACCCGTTCACACTGTATTCTTAATTCCTTCCCCCTGGAGGGGGGAAGGTGAGGATGGGGGTGTCACCTTACACTCAAATTAATCCAGAAATTCTTTCTCTTCCCGACATTACAGAATTTGCG
>CADEFK010000218.1 GCA_902826595.1 uncultured bacterium
GGCTTTTCTGTAAACGACATTGAAGAAGCCAAAAGGTTTTACGGTAAGACGCTCGGGCTTGAAGTTTCGGAATCAGACGGCATGTTAACCCTGCACATCGCGGGCGGAACCGATATATTGATATATCCGAAACCCAACCACACTCCGGCGACTTTTACAATACTCAATTTCCCCGTGGACGATGTTGAAGATGCGGTGGAGCAACTGACCAAGCGCGGCGTACGGTTTGAGATTTATGACATGGACGAGCTAAAGACGGACGAAACAGGCATCTTCCGCGGCGAGGGGCCCAGGATAGCGTGGTTTAAAGACCCTGCCGGTAATATATTGTCAGTTCTGGAAGAAGAATAATTTCATCGAAAGGAGAATAACATGAGCGCTACGAAGGCTAATCAGGAAACGGAGATCCGGAAGCTGATCGACGATTGGAGAGAGGCGATGCGGAGAAGAGACATCGACGCTATTATGTCGTTCTACGCCCCTGAAATCAGGCTGTTCGACATCATGCCGCCCCTCGAATACAAGGGACGGGATGAGTACAGGAAAATCTGGGAGATGTGTTTACCCGCGTTCGAGGGCCCTATCGAGTGCGAGGTCCGCGATCTCAGCATCACAACGGGTGACGGTATGGCGTTCAGCCACGGACTCTACCGCTTCACCGGAAAGATGACCGACGGGAAGGAGATGGACATGTGGGCGCGGGGGACGGTCTGCTACAGGAAGTTAGACGGTAAATGGGTGATCACTCACGACCACCACTCGGTGCCTATAGACATGCAGACGAACCAGGCGCTCTTTAACCTTAAACCGTAGCGCTGGATTATCCACCCCGGGTGGAGCGCGGCCGCTGTGCAAGACGACCGGCTCATGGAAGTTTCTGTGGTTCCGGGGAGCGGGACAGCGTATAATTATTATGGGAATGTCCGGGGGGACTGATTAAATAAATATTTCAAGCGTTGTTCCGAATGCCCTCGTTAGTTCGTCGTATAGATGCGAGTAAATACATTTATTGAGGAGAACGATTATGGCTACAGAGCCGATTACAGAATATATGTTGTTGTTCCGGGGCACCGGGTGGCATAAAGGCCTTTCGCCTGAAGAAATACAAGAGGTTATTACGCGGATGTATGCCTGGTACGATCGGTTGATTGCGGAGGGCAAGGCAAAGGCCGGTAAGCCGCTCATGTCCGAGGGCAAGATCGTCTCACAGAAAAACGGCAGGGTCGTATCGGACGGTCCGTTTGCGGAATCCAAGGAAGCGATCGCCGGTTATTTTCTACTTCTTGTGGACAGCCTCGACGAGGCGGCCGAGATCGCGAAGGAGTACCCAGCCTTAATGTATGGCGCGACGGTCGAGGTCAGGCCGGTTGCCCCCGAGTGCGCTGTCGCGCTTAGCCTCCTCGACAAAGATGAGGAAGAAGGGGTGTCTCGAGCGGGCGCGTCGCAATTCAATTGAGAGGCGTAAGTATCGGATGACTGACTCCGGCATCTCCCGAGGAACTGAGCCCGGGGAGATAACAAGTGTCGTGGAGCATTGTTTCCGCCATGAAGCGGGTAAGATAGTCTCTACCCTGACGAGGATTTTCGGGGCCAAACACCTGAACCTTGCCGAGGACGTTGTTCAGGAGGCGCTCGCCAGGGCGTTACAGACCTGGCCCTATTACGGTATCCCCAAGAACCCCGCCGCCTGGATCACGCAGGTTTCGAAAAACCTGGCGCTAGACCTGATAAGGCGCGACAAGGTTTTCCGGAATAAGGAAATCGATATCGCTTTTTTTATGGAGAGCGCCCCTGTATTTTCCGGAGGAGAGGATACGGTGTCTTTCAAGGACGAGATCAGAGACGACCGGTTGTGGATGATGTTCATGTGCTGCCATCCGCTGGTCCCGCAGGAAGCCCAGGTAGCGCTTGCGCTCAGGACCCTCT
>CADEFK010000219.1 GCA_902826595.1 uncultured bacterium
TGAGAGCGGTATTCGATTTTAATTACCTCTCGCTCTTCTGGGAAACCCACTACGTGGACAAAATCCCTCTTAGCGCATTCCCTGACTCGAAGACGACTCCGGCGAGAACGACGTACGACGCAGGCGCGAAGGCGGAGTGGAAAAAGTTTTTCGTCACGTTCGAGATAAAGAACCTGTTCAATAATCTCGACGTGAGGGACGCCCTCGATTTCCCTCTGCCGGGGAGGACTTACTTCGCGACGGCGGGAGTGAATTTCTGAAATGAGACAAAAATAAAAGAATATTCATCACAGGAGGAGTTAGACATGAAAACATTATTATCATTCTTATTATTCGTTTCGGCCTGTCTAGCGCTCGTTTCGTGCGAGGAAACGGGGGGCGGCGGAGGCTTTGTTCCGACGGGCGCAATACTCGCGGTCGCCGAGAAGGCGGGCTCCGAAGAAACGATAAAAGTCGGGGGACTCCCAGGCTCAGTGCCTCCGGGGAGCACAGTGGATGTAACTAACCTCGACACGGGTGAGACCGAGACCACGACAGGGGCTCAGGACGGGAGCTTCGACCCGACTTTTACAGGGAATACGGACGACGAGTTCAATGTACTCGTGACGGAGGACGGTGAGGTGGTTCAAGACACGGTAATCGGCGTTACGCTGCTGTCGGACGCCGTCGAGGAAAACATCGCGACTCTCGGCAGCGTACCCGCGGATATAGAGATAAGGGGCGACAGGGCATACGTTGTAAATGGATTCACCAACAATATACAAATATTCGATTTGAATCAGAACCCTCCTGAAGAAATCGGAAAAATCGCAGTGCCGCCGGGCTCTAACCCCATCGAAATGGGGTTTCTGAACGACACGCGCGCCTACGTGGCCAATAACGTAGGCCAAAGCGCCGCCCTTGTAAATGTAGAAACGAGAACCTGCGAGATCCTGTTCGTGGAAGCAGGACACCAAGGGACAACAGAGCCGTGTCAGGAGGTGCGCGTAATAGCGGGCAACCCGTTTGACGACCCTTCAGGAGTGGCAATTGCAAACGGAAAGGTGTATATCTCTAATGACAATTTGCTGACGTTTTCAGAGCCAAACGGGAACGGTTTCGTAGCCGTGATCAGGGCGGAGAATAACCAGTTCGTTACAACTATACAGGCCACCGGAGCGGGCAGCACGAGCATTATTGTATTCGGCGGAGAAATTTTTCTGGTCAATGCCGGGAATGTCACTTCCACTCCGGACTTCAGCGAATTCTTTTGCGATACCGATTTCCCCCCTTCGATCGACATCATCAATCCGCAGACTGATGCGGTAACCGATACTATCCCGATCCCGCTCAGCGACGAAAATCCGCTCGTATGCTTGCCGGACGCTATAGCAACTACATCAGACGGATTCGCATACACCGGTCTCGGGCTGGTGGGCGCATTGCTGAAGTTCGACCTCGTTTCCCGTGAAGTCGTTAATGGCACGGACGATCCGATCGTCATCACCGACACTACGGGGCTTAATTTTACAGCCGATGTTGCAATAAGAGATAACCTCCTGTTCACTACGCTCTTCAGCACGGATCAGATAGCCGTCGTCGACACCGACACCGATGAATTGAATCCGTTCCCCTACATCGCTCCCTTCCCTGCAGGCATAAGGGCCTTCAATCCGGACTCGGACCTCTTCGACGGCGTGCAGTCGCTCGCGATCAGGCCGGGCGAGCCGGGAGTCGATTTCACAGGGCCGGATATATTCTTCATTACAGGCATAAGCGAGCAGCTGGGCTCGGTCGATTCGACTCTGGGTCTGGCTGAATAACCGAGGTTGCATATATAGATAAAGCCGTTAATGATAATTGTACGGGGAGGCTCACAAAATGCGCATATGTTCA
>CADEFK010000220.1 GCA_902826595.1 uncultured bacterium
AGGGCTTCACGGAGTCAGTGTGACGGTTGTCAATGCACTCTCGGAATACCTCAACCTCGAAATCAGGAGGGACGGGAAGGTCTGGTTCCAGAAATACGAGCGCGGCAACGCCGTTTCCGAGCTCAAGGAGACAGGAAAGACCGACAGGAGAGGCACCAAGATAAGGTTCAAGCCCGACCCCCAGATCTTCGAGATTTACGAATTCAGCTACGATACGCTCGCTCACAGGATAAGGGAGCTCGCGTTCCTCAACAGGGGCCTCGTCGTCCAGCTCACCGACGAGAGGACCGGGAAGGGCCAGGAATTCTACTATAAGGGCGGTATCGTCGCCTTCGTCGAGGAGCTCAACAAGAACAAGAAGCCGCTCCATCCCGACCCTATATACGTATCGGGGGAGAAGGACGACATCATCGTGGAAGTGGCCCTCCAGTATAACGACGGCTATACCGAGACGATTTTCTGTTACGCGAATAACATAAACAACATCGAGGGCGGCACCCACCTCACCGGTTTCAGGGGCGCGCTTACGAGGACGGTTAACAAGTACGCGGAAGATAAGGGCCTCCTGAAAAACGCCAAGGTCACACTCAGCGGCGACGACACGAGGGAAGGGCTTACGGGCGTAATAAGCGTAAAGCTGCCCGACCCCAAGTTCGAGGGACAGACCAAGACCAAGCTCGGGAATACGGACGTGAAGGGGATCGTGGAGACGCTGCTTAACGACAAGCTCGGGACGTTTTTCGAGGAAAACCCTTCGGTCGCGAGAAAGATAATCGAAAAAACCGTCGATGCCGCTCGGGCGAGGGAGGCAGCGAGGAAGGCAAGGGAGCTCACGAGGAGAAAGAGCGCGCTCGAATCGGGCTCACTCCCTGGGAAGCTCGCCGACTGCCAGGAGCGCGACCCCGGGCTCTGCGAGCTGTTCATAGTCGAGGGCGAGTCCGCCGGAGGCTCCGCGAAACAGGCGAGGGCCCGGTACAATCAAGCCGTCCTGCCGCTCCGCGGAAAGATACTCAACGTGGAGAAAGCCAGGTTCGACAAGATGCTCGGCAACGAGGAGATAAGGACCCTAATCACTGTCCTCGGCACGGGCATAGGGGGCGACGACTTCGATATCACGAAGCTCAGGTACCACAAGATCATACTCATGACCGACGCCGACGTGGACGGCTCTCATATCAGGACACTCCTTCTGACATTCTTCTTCAGGCAGTTCGCCGAGGTTATAGACAGAGGCCACCTCTACGTCGCCCAGCCCCCGCTCTACAGGGTGAAACGCGGGAAGGAAGAGAAGTACCTTAAAGACGACCACGTATATGAGGATTATTTCCTCGAGCACGGCACAAACGGGATAGTATTGAACGTTTCACCGAACGGGAACGGCGCGAAGGAGATAAAAGGGGCAAGGCTCTTCGACATCATAAAGAAATCGATCTCCTATGCCAAAGCCCTTGAGAGGATAGGGAAATGGAGGAGAGACATGAGGATAGTTGACGCATTCGCCAGCAGGGAAGGGATCAGGAAAGGGCATCTCAAGACGGACAAGTCGGTCGAGCTCGACGGTCATCTCCAGGGGATAAAGGACTGGATCGAGGCGAGACACCCGGAAATTACGGGTCTCGACTGGCAGATTCACGACGACCCCGAGCACGAGGCGTCTAAAATTTCATACAGCTTCAGGGAAAGCGGCAGACAGAGGACCACGCTGATCGATTTCGACTTCCTCAGCTCGCCCGAGTTTGGCGAGATAAGGAACCTCCGCGAGTCGATAAAGGCGGTCGGCGACCCTCCCTACGGCATACTCGACGACGAGACCGCCGTCGAGCTCCCGAGTCTCCCGGCCGTGACGGAGCAC
>CADEFK010000221.1 GCA_902826595.1 uncultured bacterium
AAGTGAAAACAGCCCGGCCGTATCTAATATACAATAGCCGGGGCGCGAAGCTGCAACCTCCTGATATGCACCTTTCTCTCCAAAGCGCCCCCGCTATTGTTTCATTGCGAGTCCGTGGTAGGGGTAAAACGCTGTCGAAACACCCCCTCACCCCCTCTTCCCCGGAAGACGCTTGAAGCTTATCGCGATCCTGTTCCAGAAGTTCATGTCCGCGATCACGAGCGTAAGGTCGATTAGCTCCTTTTCCGCGAACTGCGCGCTGACGGCTTCGTAAGCTGAATCGGGCGCGTGAGGGTCTTTAATAAGCGTCACGGCCTCCGTCCATTCGAGAGCCGCGCGCTCGCTATAAAATGGAACCTCCCGCCATACCAGGACGCAGTCTATACGCTGCGGCGTTTCGCCCTCTTTTCTCAGCTGATTGGTATGCAGGTCCACGCAGTAGGCGCAGCCGTTTATCCGCGAGACGCGGAGCTGCACCAGATACCTGAGCCTGGGCTCAATCGATGAATTCTCGAAATAACCGGCCCCTGAAGAAAAAGCCTTTATGGCTTCGGGCGCCGTCTTTATGTAAGGTGCCCGTTTTATCATGTACAGCCTCCCGTTTTCCGATTTCTCCATAACTATTAACCGGGGGGCGCATTTGACAAGGACTATTTAGAGGATGAGACAGTGAACAGTCGTGGATGACTGATTAAGAGCACCCTTGGGCCGGCTCATTCAACAAAAAAATTTAATCCGCACTGCGTAAAATAGCCGTAGAATTAATGTAATTTGAATAGCCGGAACGAGTTATTTTATCGAACGTTAATTGCATGGGTTCGCAATTTATAGATTGTTCATCTGAAGAAGGAGGATTTTGATGAAACACCCTACCGGGATTGGAAGTTTTTTATTGATTGCAGTAATTTTATCTATCTTTACAGCCGCAGGATGTGACGAAAACGGCGGAGGTGGCGATGACCCCTTCCCTCCCCCGAACTCGCTCGCAACCAGGCTGGCCCAGAGGGGGCAGACGGCGCCCGACGGACAGGCGACCTTTGCCGGCTTCCTTCGACTGGCAGGCCCGAGCACGGGCGGTCTGGTGTCCTTCGTATCGCTCGAGAACATTACGGAGGACACAAGAAGGCTTGTCCTGTACATAGCCGATGCGGGCGGGCTCATGGAAGTGGTGAAGACCGGGGATACAGCCCCGGACGGAGGGGGCATATTCAGGAGCTTTCTTCAGCTTATCGGAGTGAACGATCAGGCGCGGGTCGCGTTCGTCGGCAGGACTGCGGAATCGCCCGACGATGAGTTCGGCGACACGGAAGGTTATTATCTGGGGAGCGAAGAAGGAATAGAAGTCCTCGTCCTCGAAGGGGAAGCGGCTCCGGAAGGAGGCACTATATTCAAGCTCTGCATACCGGGCTTCCTCGACTGCGCTTACAGATATGGCGAGCTCAGCGGGAACGGCCGGATAGCGTTCGTGGCCGCTCTTGCGGGTACGGACGATGACAGGGCTTTATTTATCGCCGATTCGTCAGGCATCACGCATCTCGCCAGAAAAGGCGATCCCGTGCCGGGCGGTAACGGCGTATTCGAAGACTTCTTCGACCCGGCGGGTCCGAATGAAAACGGCCAGGTCGCATTCGTCGGACGCATATCGGGATCATCCGGCGGAGAAAACGACAACGAGGGCATTTACCTCGCGTCCGAGGGGGGCGTCATCGAGCTCGCGCGGGAGGGAGATGCTGTGCCGGGCGGAAACGGCATTTTCGGCAACTTCCAGCTGCTCTCAGGAATAAACGAGAGCGGGCAGGCCGCTTTCAGCGCCCATCTCGACGGGA
>CADEFK010000222.1 GCA_902826595.1 uncultured bacterium
TATAGAATCTATAGAGGCGAAGACAATAGGTCCCATATCGAGAAGCTTCCGCCCGAGAACCCGTTCTGGAAGTCTCTGAGGACTGCATCGACCATGTTTTTCAAGGAATTTCCGCCGGGCACGTTCCTCGACTGGCACCCAGCTCCCCGTAGACAGATCGTCATCATTCTGTCCGGAAGGCTCGAGCATGGGTTCCGTGACGGGAGCAGACATACGTTCGGCGCGGGGGATGTCCGCGTCCTGGTGGATACCGCGGGCGAAGGCCATACGACACGCGTTCTCGGGGATGAAGCGGTGCTAGTCGCAGTTGTGCCGCTGGAGGGCGGGGATACTTAAAGGGGATGAGAAACCGGTACATGACCGAGACCCAAGGAGGGGTTTCGCGTGTTCGATAAAAATATAAACCCGGCTTTCATACGGGTGGCGAGGGTGCTGCAGTACGATTACGTTGCAAAACCCATGAAGCCTCTTGGCGCCGGGGAGATTATCAAAGAACGCGGGCGGGTAAAAAGGACGGATTTCACGGAGCTGCTACTCGAGAGGAAATTGTATCCTGTTCGCGATAACGTTTCCCTGCTCAGAAAAGCGATTCTCCGGAGAGAATATGTAGGATAAAGCGCTGGGTCGCAAATTGCTGCACCCTATAGTGACGGCGCGCAGGCCGCGGAAAGCGGTCGGATAATTCTTTCGCTAATAATGCAGATTGAACCAAACCTTATAGTTTACTAATAACAATATAGGTGTCTCGGTCGTTACAGACGGGGTATTGGAACGCGTTCCGTGAGAGTGGTCTACAATGCTTGACGGTATAAAGATGGCTGCAAGGTACGCCTGGGGGCTTAACAGCTTCCTCCGCAATACGCTGACGCCCGATAATTGTCGGCGAATGCTCGAAGAACAGATGAAATCGAGGGAGCGGTCTTTCCTCGCCATAGTCGAGAGGGGTGTCTATTCCAATCCCAGGAGCCCCTATCTTAAGCTCCTCCGGCACGCCGGTGTGGAATACGGAGACTTCGCCGGGCTCGTGCGGCAGCACGGTGTCGAAGGCAGCCTCGAGCGTCTGCATGCTCTGGGGATCTATATCACGATTGACGAATTCAAGAGGCGTGTTCCAATAAGCCGTCCGGGGCTCGAAATCGCCGTGGGGCTTCATGATTTCGACAACCCGCTCCTGAGCAGGCAATACAGCTCGCGGACGAGCGGCTCGCGCGGGTCCGCGACGCGCGTCATCAT
Organism: uncultured bacterium; assembly: GCA_902826595.1. Taxonomy (GTDB): domain Bacteria; phylum Desulfobacterota_D; class UBA1144; order Nemesobacterales; family UBA2774; genus 2-12-FULL-53-21. Next base: position 1,234 of record CADEFK010000222.1, read on the forward strand.
GGACCTCGACCTGCTCGAGCACGACGCAGCATGTACTCAACTTGCACTCGAAGGCTTCAATGTCGGGGAAACGCCTATAGGAATCTGGAGGGAGGTGCCTCCCGTTACGACGGGCATGAATGTAATGCTCCGTCTGACTAAAATAGGGCGTAGGGTAGACAGGTGGTTTTCTACAAGCAGGTTTAGTATGGCGCCCGAGTCGCTGCGATTCGCATTTTTCACTTATTATACTGTTTTGGCTAGCAGGGTATTATTCAGGCCTTTACCCGCGCCTGAATATGCGCCCCTTGAGGACGCTATTGAAGTGGCGAGATGGCTTTCGCTCAAGCAAAAGGAGGGTAGGCCGGCCTTTTTCGATACGCAGGCGAGCTCGGCTGTAAGGGTCTGCATGGCCGCCAATGAAAATGGGCTCGATATTTCCGGCACCTGTTTCTGCATTGGCGGAGCCTTATACGAGGGCGAAGGAGGAGGTATTATCACGAGCGGGATGCCGGGTCATAAACCGTTACTCGATGGCTGAATTAGGAAATATAGGCATTGCGTGCGCGACTC
>CADEFK010000223.1 GCA_902826595.1 uncultured bacterium
GGAATATAGCGGACACCTTCCCCTTCCTGTCTATAAGGACGGAGATGCCCCTTCTGAGCTCGTGCGTGAGCCTCGTGAGCGTTCTCGCAAGTTCCAGTGTTATTATTTCTTTCGGGGGGATTTTCCTTCTGTAAAGCCTTTCAAGGCTGCCTGTCTCGCTTCTCGTGAGTCCTGATGTTTTTCCGTATATTTTACTTATATGCACGCCTCCCGAGCGTATTTACCGATACTCTTATGATAAACATTCGCCCGGATCAGTCAAGGAGATTAATATTTGCTTAATCGATTATTTGTCTTGTCATTGAGAGTTAAACGAAGCAATCTCATGAAAGAGCGAGATCGCCGCGGCTCCTTCGCGCAAGGGTTCGGAGCCTCGCGACGACAGGCTTATATTGTCTTTGCGAGAACGGTCCTGAACGTGTGCAAGAACCGGACGTCCCGATAACAAAGGCGCCGAAGTAAGTCAAATCTTGGATGAATGTTGCATTATTCCAAATAGGTCAGGGTGGATTTGTCCTTTATGCGACTGTAACAAGACAAACAAAATTTATCCCCTCTTTATTGACTTAATGTGGGTCAGTAGAATAAAATGAATCCGATGAAATTGAGCGTGCTTACGGGCTTAATCGTCTTTCTTTCCTTCTCGTCGGTCGGAGCTTCAGCGGAGTCCGACGCTTCCTACGCCGCGCCATCCAAGGAGGACCAGGTCACGACGTGCCTCGATACGACCCCGTCACACAGCGACGGCCCCGACCTGGATGCGGCCGCTGCCCCCGCATACCCTGTAGAGCAGGTGACGGAGGTCGAGAAGATTCTCGCCGGCCTCAAGTATAATCCGGGCGGACTGGACGGCGTGGCTGACGAGCAGCTCGAGTGCGCCCTGACGGCGTTTCAGAAGATGAACGGTCTCGTGAGGAGCGGGTTCATCACTCCGGATGTCTTGGAGGCGCTCGACACCCCCGTATTTCCGGTCCATTCGAAGGATCATAAGGGTGTCCACGTCGAGTCCGACCTCGCTCGTCAGGTGCTCGTAGTCTATAATGACGATGCGAGACTCAGGATACTACCCATACCGAGCGGAGCCAACAAGCCTTTCAAGGAGCCTGAAGGGGGATACGGGAGCGCGAAGACACCTGTCGGGGATTTTAAATTCTTCGCCCACATACACGGCATACACACCGGACACCTGGGCGACCTCTACAACCCGGTCTATTTCGAACAAGGGGGATACGCCGTGCACGGGGATACCGAGGTCCCACCGTACAACGCAAGCCACGGCTGCCTGCGTATTCCGATAGAGGACTCGGAGTGGTTCGAGAAAACGGTTCTGTTAGGCGCTCCGATCCTTGTCTCGGAAACGGCCCTGCCGGTTTACCGGCCGGAGTAGCGGCTCTGAGACCAGTTTTTTCTATGTCATTCCCGCAGAAGCGGGAATCTCGTCTTTTCTTGTTTTAATTTAAAAACATAGATTCCCGATCGGTGTCGGGAATGACAACAAAAGAAGAAAACACCGTCCTGACGAGTGGTTCGTTCCGACGAAGCCGGAAACCTGTCGAAGTGCGTTATAAATTACATGATAATTGTATGGACAAGGCAGGATACAACTGAAATCTCAACCATCTTCTACGGCTGTCTCGGGGGGCCTATCATGGGCGCATCGACCGGGGCCGCAAGTCCGAAGAACACCACTACCCCGTCCCCTCCGCATTCGGTAGACGCCTGCCTGCACCCCGTCTCCTTCATCCCCGCGCACGCTTCTAGGTCGTTCACGTTGTTAG
>CADEFK010000224.1 GCA_902826595.1 uncultured bacterium
ATTCTGTAATGTCGGAAATAACCACCCTTCGACAAGCTCAGGGTGAACGGGTTGGGTTTCGTTGCCGGCATGAGAGGAAGAGATTCGGAAGTATCGTAGAAGCACACACTGCGTGCGGATCAACCGATATTGAGCTTCTCACCGAGGCTCTTCATCTTCCCTTCCATCGTATAGGGCTTGTCGGTCCTCTCGCTTATCCTGACCGTGGTGCTTATACGCCCGACGCCCTTCGCTCTCAGCGCTTCGTGGCATTTCCTCACGAGCGGCGTGACGTCGTCCCACCCGCACTCGATATTGGTCCCCATGGAATGGGATTCGTATTTGAGGCCGCTCGACTCGATGACCCTCATCACGTCGGCAATATATTCCGAGAGCGATGTGCCGGCCCCGATCGGGATTACGCTCAGCTCTATTATCATATTCGTATCTCTCCCTGACTGGAATTACACTCATATGATACAACATACAGGGGAGGACAAGATGCAATTCATGACGGAGTACCTGTGGTTCAATACCAAAGGGAAGAGGGAGATGGTGCACATCACGGACACCGTAAGGGATATAGTCAAAAGGAGCGGTGTGCGGGAGGGGATGGCGCTCGTATCCGCGATGCATATCACGGCGGCCGTCTATGTAAACGACCTCGAGGACGGGCTCATAGAAGACATATGGGAATGGCTCGAGCGCCTGGCGCCTTACCGCCGCGATTACAGGCACCACGAAACCGGAGAGGACAACGGGGACGCGCACCTGAAGAACCTGATTATGCACCACCAGGTAATACTGCCAGTTACGAAAGGGGACCTCGACCTCGGGCCCTGGCAAAGGGTATTTTACGCCGAATTCGACGGAGGGAGGAGAAAGAGGGTGATCGTAAAGGTAATGGGGGAATGAAAGGCGCTGCGGGATTGTCCGGGCATCCTCCGTTATAATAGATACCCATGGCTGAGGACCGCAAACAAAGAGAAACGAAATACAGTTTTTACATAGACAAGACGGGAAACTGGTTTCAGGACGGGATAAAGATAAGGCACAGGGGGACGTATCTTTACAACAACAGGCTCCTCGACATGGACGAGGAGGGAAGGTTCTTCGTCGACGAAGGGAGCGGGAGGCTTTACGTGGATGTGGAGGACGCCCCCTACGTCGTCAGGATGGTCTACAGGCGGGGCGATGAGCTTTATCTGAGGCTCAACGACGAGACCGAGGAGATTCTAGACTTCGGGTCCCTCCGGGTGACCGACGGGAATATACCCTATGCCAAAGTAAAGAATAATAGGTTTGAAGCCAGGTTTTCGAGACCAGCCGGTTATGAGCTCATGAGATACGCCGAAAAGGAGGGGGAATCTTATTTTATATCTCTCGGGGGAATCAAGCACTTTCTGAAAAGGGTTGACTCTATCTAGGCGAGAGAATTCACTAGCCTGACTATGATCTCGTCCGAGAGGAGCGTCCCCTTTTTCGTGAGCCTGATGGAATTTCCAGAGAACTCCAGAAATCCGTCTTCCCTTAGGGAATCGATACGGTCCTGATCGGGCGCGACGCCGTAATTATTTCTGAGCGCCTTTATGTCGAGCCCTTCATTCAGCCTGAAGCCCATTATGATTCTGTCCTCGATAGCCTCTTCCATGGTAAGCCGCTCGGAGAAAACTACCGGCTTCTTTCCCTCCGCGACCGCTTTCATATACGCCGTCGGGGGCTTTACGTTGGCCCACCTGAGACCCCACGGGGAATCCCCGGTACTCTTCAAATGTGAATGCGCGCCC
>CADEFK010000225.1 GCA_902826595.1 uncultured bacterium
TCAATTCCAAACACCCATACCTGTCAAGCCGCGATGCGCTTTAAGGACCGCTCCCCTCATCTCGTTTCCGTCCGATACGTGCTAGCCTTCCAATATAAACGTAATTCTTATATGCGCCCTGTATTCCGTGATCTTTCCGCCCTTGCCCACAGCGGCGTTCATCTTTGTTACCTCTATGCCTGTGAGCCCGCGGAGCGTCTTGTTCGCCCTCTCGAGGGCGTTCTTTACGGCGTCGTCCCACGATTTCGGGGAAGAGCCTATTATCTCTGTGATCCTTGCAACGGCCATGGCTAATACCTCCTTAGTGTGTTTTGTTACCTCAAGCTCCCCGGTCCCATTACTACTATAATAAAAATGTGAAAAAAAAGTCAAGGTAAATTTATCCCCGCCGGTTGACTTTATTACACAAATTTCATAATCGTGCTATAATCAATTTCAAAAAAAGACAGCCGTTTTGGAGGGCACTATGCCTATTGATTTCGAGTTTACGGAAGAACAGCAGATGTTCAGGGACACTATCCGGGACTTCGGCGAAAACGAGATAGCGCCGCTCGTGGAGGACGCGGAAAAGAACGAAAAGTTCCCGAGGGAAATATTCCCCAAGCTCGGGGAGATGGGTTTCCTCGGCATCTCCTTCCCGGAGGAGTACGGCGGAGTGGGGCTGGACAAGTTGACGGAATGTATATTCGCCGAGGAGATGGGGCGCATAAACGCCGGTATAGCCATGTGCATAAACGCTCATACGAGCCTATCCTGCGTACCTGTGCATAAATTCGGCACTGATGAACAAAAGAAGAAGTATCTGATACCGGGTATAGAGGGCAAGGTCATAGGCGCGCTCGGGCTTACCGAGCCCGACGCGGGCTCGGACGCGAGGAGCATACGCGCGACCGCAACGAAGAAGGACGGGAGATACTACCTCAACGGGACCAAGACCTGGATCACGAACGGCACTATGGCCGATTTCGTCATAGTCGCCGCATACACGGACAAGTCGAAGAAAGGCACGGGTATAAGCCTCTTCATCGTGGACTCGGACGCCCCCGGCTTTACCGAGAAGAACAAGATACACAAGCTCGGACACAGGTCCGCGGACACGGCGGAGCTCGTGTTCGAGAACTGCGAGATACCGGAGGAGAACCTTCTCGTCGGCGAAGGGGGATTTAACGGCGCAATGGATACTCTATTGGGCGCGCGCATAACCCACGCCGCCAAATCCGTCGGTCTCTCGCAGGCGGCGTTCGAGTTCGCCCTCAGATATTCGAAGGAGAGGGAGGCGTTCGGGAAGCATATATCGAAGTTCCAGGCCATCAGTTTTAAGCTAGCCGAGATGGCGGTCAAGATAGAAACAGCGAGGCTCCTCGTATACAAGGCGGCCTGGCTCTACAGCAACGACAGGAAGGCGCTCAAGGAGGCCTCCATGGCTAAACTCCACGCGGCCGAGGTCGTTCAGTGGGTCGCGACCGAAGCCGTGCAGGTGCTGGGCGGGTACGGGTACGGGGTCGAGTTCCCCGTCGAGAGGTACTACAGGGACGCCAAGCTCGCCTCCATCACCGAAGGCACGTCCGAGATACAGCACATCGTCATCGCGAGGGAGCTAGGAATCTAAAGCTTTGGGACTGAAAAGGAAAATCCAAATATAAATAAAAAGCGGGGAAGCATCTTCCGGTGCTCCCCGCTTTTTTGTATTCTTAATCGTAACCCTGTTAAAGCTTCAGATCCTGATAATGACCTTACTTCCAGGGGGC
>CADEFK010000226.1 GCA_902826595.1 uncultured bacterium
CTCTCGGGATTAACTCCGTCCAGAAACTTTTTATCGCTCATGATACGCCTCCTCGTTTTATAGGTAGATGCCTGATACGCATTATAGCACAGACAATTTTTGCTGTAAACCCGAGACCGCCCCTTCGAGGTCGCCCACGTGGAGCACCCAGCACTCGGCATTGTCGATGAGCCCGCAGAGACCGCCTATCTTCAGATGGTCGTCCTTCTCCGAGAGGAAAGACATCGGCATCACCTTCTCGACCATCCTGTACTTTGGACATTCCTCTATGCGCGATTCCCCGCCGTGGTTCGGCTCGAGATAGATGACGGCGCGCACGTCCGCTTCTTCTATCTTCCAGTCGCGCCCGGCGTCGCGGGGGGTGAATGAGTACATCTTGTGGCCGTAACTCGTCCAGTTATAGGGGAGCCTGTCAATGAGCCCGGACATGAATGTGAGGAGCCTCGTGCTCTCCTGCTTTATGTGGAAACGCCTCGGGAACGGCAGCGCCTTCCCGTCCCTGACGAGCGCGAGCTCGTCGCTCAATATGCGGAACCCGCCGTACACGAGACGGAGCATCAGGGTCGTTTTTCCGGCCCCCTTGTCGCCCACGACCATGAACCTCCGCCCCTCCCATTCCCCGCATCCCGAGTGTATGCGGATGCGGTCGGTGATCCCCCTCAGGGCCTCCGCGATCATAAGCCACATGAGGTTGAAAATCGTCTTGGATATATCGTCCGAGGCGTAACATGCCTCTCCGTTTCTCTTTATCTCGTAGGTGCGGCCGTTAAACGCAACTCCGTATTCGGCTTCGTTCGTTATGGGGAAGTCCTGCTCGGCGTCGTGCAATATGAAACCGAGACGCCCGGCGACGGACTCGTCATCGGTCGTTATGGTGACGGCCGTATTGAGGAGGCGGTGTATTCTCCTGTGGATTATTTAACCAGCCCTTCCTGAATGAGTGTATTGAGACAGTCGGCGACTTCCTTCACCGGGTCCTCAGGGAGCTGATACGCCTCCCTTACGATCGCCCTGATATCGGCCTCCGAGTTTTTGCCAGTGCAGGCTTCGAGCACCAGCACGGCGGTTTTGTTGAGGTAGTGGACCTTGTCCTTCTCGCTCTGATAGATGACGTAGCCGTCCTCTACCTCGCTTATGTCTATGCCTTCGGCAATCTTTGGATATTCGCTCATTTGATTACGCCCTGCCTCTATTAGATTAATTGTAAATCAGATTAGTTATTATCCCGAATTCTCCGTGAGGTTTCAAGGCCGGACGGTATCCTGGGGTTATCGGAAAAGAGCATTCCGGACCGATGCCTGGATAATAAAAAAACCCCGGAACGCCTCTCTGGGCGCTCCGGGGTATTCTGCATATTTGATTATTTCTTCCGGTCAAATAAAGCTTATGACTGGGTCGAATCGCCCGAACCTGAATCTGTCGGCTGGTCCGAAGTCGTGTCCTTGTCCTTTCCGCCGCAGGCGAGCACGTTTGAAGTCGTCAATACGATCCCGCCTAGCGCGATTCCCAGTGTGATGGCCAATGCAAACAGTACCTTCTTCATGTTGCCTTACCTCCTGCCGTTTTGATATATAAAGTTTAGCCAAGTATCGGGGAAATTGCCAGTAATTTTACCCGGCGAGCGAATATTCCCAGTGCCGCGAGTATCGGGATACGGGACTTTTCTTAACAAAGTCGGTGAAGTAACAAAATATTCGTCGATTTTGCGTCTTTTTTCGCCTCCCCCCGTCTATA
>CADEFK010000227.1 GCA_902826595.1 uncultured bacterium
GTCTCGGAATCGGGATCGTCGGCGTGATGGCGTTCCGGGCGGGGTTACCCTTCCGTGTCGCCACGTATATCCCGCCTGCCGTTTTTTCATTGGGTGCGGCAGGGGGCCATATCTATCAGATGATAGCCGCGCATAATTTCTCGCCCGGCAACGTCGGCCTCGTCCTCCCGACCGATATCATACTCCCCGCCGTCGGCTTCGTATTCCTATACCTTTCTTATAAACACCCGAAGACTAGTCGGTGAATTCGAAAGGGTTAATTCCCACACAGAAAGTAAAATCAGCATCCAACACCCTGCATTTAAAAAAACGTCGCCCCATTCTCAAAATTTATTACTTTCTTCTTTATGTTATATTTCAGAAAAATTTGTTACTTAATCGGTCTCAAATTGGGAGATGAAACGATGAGAAAGGTGAAGAAAGATACAGGCTCGAAGCATGAACCGTTCATGCCGGACAAGGTTTTCTCCGCCGAAGCAAGCGTGAATAAAATCATTCCAAATGTACTCAACACTCCGCAAAAATATATACAGGGGGACGGCGTTCTGGGCAATCTCGGGCTCTATCTCGGGCTCGTCGGCAGCGGCCATACGGCAGTGCTGCTCTCGGGGGGAGGGGAAAAAAGGTTTGGCGAGATGGTATCACAAAGTTTAAAACGCTCAGGCATTGCCGGGACCCTCGTCACATTTCCGGGGGAGTGTTCTTTCGAGGAAATCGAGCGCGTGACGGAGTTGTTAATGAAGGAAAGAACTCTTGTAGATTCTATTGTCGCGATCGGCGGAGGGAAGTGCCTCGATACGGGAAGGGGTGTGGCTCACCGCCTGCATGTACCCGCCGTCATATGTCCGACGACCGCATCGACGGACGCCCCGTGCGCGGGCTTGTCGGCGATATATTTTTCCGACGGTAAATTTCGTGACGTCGAGCTATATCCGCTCAACCCGGCCCTTGTGATCGTGGACACGAGAATCGCCGCTCAGGCCCCGGTGCGTTTCATCGTATCCGGCATGGGCGACGCGATGGCCACGTGGTATGAAGCGCGCACCTGTTTCCAGAACCCGAAGGGGAAGGCAATGCTGGGCACGCGTCCCACCATAACCTCTGTCGCAATAGCCGAACTATGTGCTGATACGCTCTACGACAACGGCGTTAAGGCTGTCGAAGCCGTAAGGGACTCACAGGTGAATGAATCTGTAGAGCGTGTCGTTGAGGCGAACACGCTCATGAGCGGGATCGGGTTCGAAAGCTGCGGGTTGGCTACCGCTCACTGCGTCGCTCAGGGCCTTACCGTAATTCCTTCTCTCCACAAAAACTACCTCCACGGCGAGATGGTGGCAATCGGCCTCATGACGCATCTCGTTCTCGAGGGAAAGGACGACGAGGCCCATAAAGTCGGCGCCTTCTTTTCCAGTGTGGGCCTGCCTGCGCATCTGGGTCAGATGTCGTTAAACCCGGAGCGCGATATGGAGACACTTCGTAAGATATGCAAAGCCGCCGTTGAATTACCGTTTATTCAGAATGAGCCCTTCGATGTTTCTCCGGACTCGTTACTTGATGCTATGTTGAATGCGCACAAGCTCGGCCTTGAAATTACTCGGTCATTCGGGGACGCCGCGTACCTCGCCGTGCATGGCAAGTGATTGCGACCCCCCTTTACAACCCCTTCAAAAGCATGTTAATTTAATCCCGTGCGCATG
>CADEFK010000228.1 GCA_902826595.1 uncultured bacterium
GGGTCTAAAAACACGAGTTCAAATGCGTGCCTGTCCGCATAGCCGAGCGCCTCCCCGCCGGTGGCGGCTTCGGTGACGCGGTGCCCCCTCGTCTCGAGGCAGACGGCGAGAGTCCTTCGTATGTTGGCCTCGTCGTCCACGACGAGAACCGAAAGCGGGGTCTTTCCGTTATCTGGCCCGGTCAGCATGCGCCTATACCCCCCGAAGAAATATTATACAGCGGCGGCGGGCGGTGTAACAGCGGCGGTCCGTCCCCCGTCAGCGCCCCCGTTTTGACATATACGGCGAATCAGTTTATTTTAGAGAATCCGTTATAATGCGGGCATGATTGTATGCGGAATAAATTATTCAAACGCTCGATCTCTGTAGGGTTCATACTCGTCTTCGCGGCGAGCTTCGTCTCTTATTCCGTCCTGAGCTACATCCCGCCCTCATTCGTACAGCATGAGCTCGCTTACTCCATCGAGCACTGCCCTTCGCACCAGACCGAGCCAACCGTCATGCTCGTTACGCATTTTCTCGAGGACGGGAACCAGAAAGAGGGCAACCAGAAACACTGCGTCTGCTACTCGTGCAACCTCAAGCGGCACCAATTCATCCAAACAGAAGAAATAATCACGCCGGTCACGGAAGAGTTCGTTCTCTACAGGAGCGAATTCACGGAGCCGGCATACGCAAGCTTCCATCTCAAAGAGCTTTCTGGACGCTCCCCTCCGGCATTCTCCGTTTTTTCCTGACAGCTTTTTAATCATATAATCGCACGCAGCGCCCTTTGGGGTGCGGTACGGGTGTCGAGCCGCCGCCTGAGGCTTGGTACCGGCGCGTCCACGATAAAGGACGGAGGCCGATAGCCTCTATCCCCACGCGCATACCGCCGCGAACGAGCGCCCCGCGCGAGAAAAATTCAGGAGGAGAACCATGCGCGTTTTACTCGCATTATTAGTAATGCTGGCCTCCGCCGCTCTCACCGCTTACGGACAGGAGAATGAATCCGCCCAGGCTGGGACCGGGGATGACCGGCATCAGATGGAAACGGTAGTCGTCGAGGACACGGCTTTCACCGACATCGCCATCCCCGACAGGAGCCTCACGGAGGAGCAGGCGGAGGAAGAGATAATAGATACGACCCCGGGCGGTATAGGGTTTATCGACGAGAAGGAAATAGAGCAGTCGCGGGCGACGAATTTCAAGGACATTCTGAATTACGTTCCGGGCGTCATCGTCAGGCCGCGCTTCGGCGACGAGACGCAGATAAACATCCGCGGCTCGGGCCTGAGGAACAACTTTCACCTCCGGGGCATCACGCTGCTCCTGGACGGGTTCGTCTACGGAAACGCCGACGGGTTCAGCGACTTCGAATCGATAGAGCCGATGGCGGTGAAGTGGATAGAGGTGTTCAAGGGGGCCAACTCCCTCAGGTTCGGGGGCAACACCCTCGGCGGGGCTATAAACTTCGTGACCAAGACCGGCTACGATGCCGGGCTCATAGAGGCCAGAAGCAATATCGGCTCTTTCGGCTACTTCAAGAACTACCTAGGCACCGGGCAGGTCTACGGGCCCTTCGATTTTTACACGGGGCTCAGCGACACCGAGATACTGGACCCCTTCCGCCAGCACGCAAAGCAGTCGAGAAGAAGGGTGTACGCCAGCTTCGGCTACAAGACCGGCGGCGG
>CADEFK010000229.1 GCA_902826595.1 uncultured bacterium
AATATACCTGTAACCGCAATCCTGATCGACTGGCTCGAACTCGCCCAGTACCAGCTCGAAGACAAATACACGAACGTCCACCATATGATAAACCGCGTCATATACGCGCTTCACACGGGTATGGTGGTCGACAACCCGAACCGGCAGGCCCCGGTCAGGGAAACGACGGCCGAAGAGAAAAAGCCCGCGAAAAAGAAGAAGGACTAAATCCGGCGGAGAAGAGCGCCCGGCTGCGAATCAGGCCCGGCGCGTTTTAGCGTATTAGGGCTGGGAGCGGAGTGGAGAATAAGTAGAGTGTTTGAGATGGCGTCTGAGTATTGCCTCCGCTCCCGGGATTTATATGAATATTGCTGGAAAGAACGGCGCGCCTGATCCCGGCGCGGCGGGTAACCGCTTCCCCCGAGACTAGCCCCTACAGAACGGCCCCCGAAGAGAGATAATCCGCAGTAACCCCCGGGACAAAACCCGTCGCCGAAATTCTATATTCAAAAATCCCCGGCAACGGGTTGGGACCCAGAGCAGCGCCGACGTCCTGAATGCGTACCATGAACTGTAGGGAGGTTAAGGTATCATCCATGCCGGCGCTGCCGTATTTGGCGTGACAGCTTTGACAAGAGTTGTTGTGGAAGGGTCCCGAACCCGGATTGACGGGGGAGGGTGAGGTAACAAGTTTGTCGTCCGCTGCGGCCCTCTGCTCCGCGCGGCTAACTTTCGTGTTAGTTGTATATCCATTGATGAAATTGAACATCGTTATCAATATAATATCAGGCCCGGTTATGAAGTCAAGAACAATTAAAATATTTTTTGAATCAACACCCGGAGCGCACCGGGCCCTAAGGATTATCTTGTATATCCCTATACACCACGCTCAGTATGAATCCATACAATCCGGCCCCCGCGGCCGCACGCCTGGGCTCTGCTCTATCCGGTAATCTGCCGGAATTACGTAATATATTGCTTCCATGCGGATTTGGCACCGTCGTTGCATTTACTATTCCCGTGTAACTAAAATCGACTACAGGAGGTGTAGAAATGAACAGGTTACTAGGAATGAGTTTAGGGGTAATGCTGGCTGTTGTGGGCTTTGCGGCGACCGGAAGCGCTGGAGAGACCGGAGCGCAGGCCGGGCAGGAGGACTTTGACGCGGTAATGGAAAGGTCCCAGGAAACCCAGCCCATGGCTCCCGCCTACCAGAACGCTCCCGCTGAAAGCACATATCAGAGAGAGCTCGACCGTCAGGAGAGGCTTCAGTATGTCCCCAGGAATATGGAAGGTTCCTCCGGGTCCATAGTGGGCGTTATCACCCTTGTCGGCGACGACATGATAAGGCTCACCGAGACCGATACGGGCATAGCCCACGAGATCATAGTATCCGACGCTCAGGAGAAGCAGCTCACGACCGGGTATGCGATCAGCGCCGAGCTTAGAAACGGCAGACTGGTATCGTATCAGGAAATGGGCATTCCGCAGAACGTGCACGACATAGTTTACTCGGCGGAGAATCTGCCTGACGTGAACGTGCTCGAGCAGCCGCGCGCATTCTAGTTAAGTGAAAAAAACCCGGGCAGGGACCCGGATTAAACTAAGTGCCTTACCTCGGGGGCCGAATCCGAAAGGAACATTGGCGGATCGGCCCCCCCTTTTTTCTATTTGAATGACTCGGCGGCGCT
>CADEFK010000230.1 GCA_902826595.1 uncultured bacterium
GCTCGGAGCGCTGTCTGTCGCCAGCGAGTCCGTGCCGGAGCAGGCGGGATACGAAGGCTTGGCCCCTCAGCAAATTCAATACGAAGGGCAGGATGCAGACGCCCAGGCGAGGGACTTCGAGATCGAAATGGAAAGGACTCGCGCCGCGAATGATCCCGACGACTATAACCGCCGCCGGTACATTCCTCAGTATATGGAAGGGTCATCCGGCACTGTACTGGGGACCGTTACGCTCGTAGGTGATAACGAAATGAGAATGGTCGAGAGCGGAACCGGCATCGAGCAAGAGATCAAAATCACGGAAGCCCAGCAGGAGCAGCTGACGACCGGATTCAACATAAGCGCCGAAGTCAGTAACGGAAGGCTCATGAGCTTCGTCGAACAGGGAGTGCCGCCCGACGTGGAGAAGATAGTGTACTCCGCCGGGGACCTGCCCACGGACAACATACTGGAACGGCAAAATGCGTTCTGAGGCAGAACATGACTGTTCGTCACTCGGAACAATGTAGCGCGCTGCGGGGGTCCCATAACCCCGGGCAGGGGTCAGGGACCCGCGGCGCTTATTAAATTCAAATTTGTATTGAAAAGGTAAACCGGATTTGGAACAGGGAGCGCTTTATCAGGAAAGCCCGTATCTTCGTCGCCGGGGATGCGGGCTTTGAATTTTTTGTCTTGGCTCTATTCGTCCACTGCGGTCCCTAGCCCGTTCGTCCTGCTTACCGGGCGCAGCCTTGGCGAAGCCTGGAGCTTGTCGAAGGACGATAAATGTTGTCCCCCTGAACTCGTTTCAGCGTCTAAGTTTTTGTCTTTCCGAAAGTGCTTAGGGGGTGTCCTGAAATAATTCCAATAGCGGCGAATCCCGCTCTTACTCGATCTCGGATATGTAGGGTATATAGGGGTATGCCGGATCCATCGGGTCTGTCCTCGGGTGCGTCAGGTGGTTGATGAACGAGAACTGCGCTACGGGCTTCATCTTCTCCCCGCGCGTGAAGTCGAGCGTTATCTTGGTGAGGCCCTTGAAGTCCTCCGTCGTTATGTGCACCATGTCGCCCGGCTTTAGTGCGCCCTCGTCGGTCCCGACGTCGTCTATCTCGCCCTCGAGCCTGCCTAATTTCTCCTTCAGCACCTCGGGGTCTATGTTCGACGCCTCGAACACGATATACGTGCGGGCCTTGCTTATGGGCTTTGTGATTATGAGCACGTTGTAGTCTTCAGGGCCGATCGCTCCGGGCGGGCTGTACCAGCCGTACGTCCCCGTGACTATGTCCCCGTTGCCAACGTTGAACCTGTGGTGCCCCGGCTGTGAGGGCCAGTGCACATCCACGACTACGCCGTATCCCTCCGGCATCGGGGCGTCCGCCCCGCGCGCATAAACCGCGAATGCCAGTAACAGGGCTATAACCGGAAGGATCGGGCGTGCCATGGTATATCCTCCTTTAAATTCTCTCAAATTGTAACATGCTTTCGCGCAAATGTTAATATTTTATTTTAACTATTTTAATCGAGTGGTCGAATTTCTGCACTTTTCTTCAGAACTGGTTACGTGGTTGTACTAATTAGCAGATTATTACGGCATCTTCCGTCCTT
>CADEFK010000231.1 GCA_902826595.1 uncultured bacterium
AATTATGTAGAGCTTTCCATAAAACACACTATGTGCGTGCTCTCGAAAAAGTATGTTTCCTCACCTCTTTATTGCAATAAAATTCCAAAAACACTATAATCCCTTGAAAAAAGCCCCCGACCTATGCCCGCGCAAGAAACCCAGCTCCTGCCCCACAAGAAGACCGTCCTAGCGAGCTCCCTCGCCATCATCCTCGAATGGTACGACTTCTCGATCTTCGGCTTCTACGCGGTCGTGCTCTCCGAGCTGTTCTTCCCCTTCACGGACGGGACGACGGCGCTCCTCTCGACCTTCATGGTCTTCGCGCTCTCGTTCCTCTTCCGCCCCCTGGGCTCGGTCGTCGTATCGAGCCTGGGCGACAGGTTCGGCAGGAAGAACGCGTTCATATTCACGGTTATTCTGATGACTTTCCCGACGGTGCTCATCGGGCTTCTCCCGACTTACGGCGGGATAGGAATAGCCGCGACCGTGCTCCTCATAATACTGAGGATAGGCCAGGCGCTCTCCGTGGGCGGGGAGAGGTCGGCTACCCTCTCTCTTCTGACAGAGATCGCGCCCCCGCGCTTCCGGGGCCTATACGGGAGCATATCGCTCTTCAGCACGACTGCGGGGATACTTCTCGCGTCCCTGGTATGCGGCCTCGTCTCGAGCGCCCTCACGCATGACGAGCTCCTCTCGTGGGGCTGGAGGATACCGTTCCTCCTGGGCGCGGTCTCCGGCATAGCGGCTTACTCGCTCAGGAAAACAGTCCGCGAGTCCGCAATGTTCCTCGACCTGAAACGCGCAGGCAAGACGTCCGATTCGCCGCTTAAAGAATCCCTGACCGGGCACTGGAAGCCCGTGCTCATAATCTTCGCGGCGACGATAATGTTCGCCGTGAGCTTCTACCTCATATTCGTTTACCTCCCGACGTTCGCGGCGAAGTACGGCGGCATGACGCTCTCTCAGATGCTCAACATCAACACAATGAACCTTGCTCTATGCACGATGCTCGTGCCCCTGAGCGGCTACTTCTCGGACAGGGTCGGGAGGAAGCCCGCTATAATCATCGGCTGCGCGGGCGAGCTCGTAATGGGGCTCCTCCTTTTCAGAGTGTTCGCAGGCGGCGACCTCGCGCTCAAGATAATCGTCCAGTTCGGGGCCGGGCTCATGAACGTGATTTTCGCCGGGGCGTTCGCCGCTTACATGGTCGAGAGCTTCCCGACGAGGGTCAGGATGAGCGGCATATCGATGGGGAACGTGATAGGGTTCTCCGTATTCGGGGGCTCCGCCCCGCTCATCGCGTCATACCTCATCGACAGGACCGGTGACATCACCGCGCCCGGAATTTACATGGCCGCATCCTGCGCGATCTCCCTCATCGCCGTGCTTTTCGCGAAGGAGACCTTCAGGAGCGAGCTCCGGTAATTTTCCAAACCCTGCCTGTAGGAGCGGCTTCCAGCCGCGACACACATTGTGTGTCTCTACGATCCTTCCGGATATCATCAGCCCAACCTACCCTGTCATTTCGACCAACAATTCTGAGCGCGCGTAAGAATTGGTCGCTTTTGGCTGATTGCAAATAACTCGCATTATCATCGTGTCC
>CADEFK010000232.1 GCA_902826595.1 uncultured bacterium
ATTTACGCGAGTCCTGAAGTCCCGTATTCTGATTATAATCCGCGGATAGCGAACCGGGTTATCGCTCTTATACCCGATTACGATATTTAATCGGTCACCTACGCGGATAGGAGCATACGGTTCCGAACTCTCGATCTTGAGGGAAGTTACCATAACGCTCGAGTCGCCTTCGCGATCTTTTCTCTCCTCCAGAGGGGTTTCGTATGTCGCACTCATCAGCTGCATGTAATCCTGCACAACGTGATCAGTCGCGCCCTCGGAGGCTTTCTGCCCGTTTTCCAGCAGAATTGTTCTGTGACACAATGAAAGGATGGCGGCCATATCGTGGCTAACGAACAGCACCGTCCTGCCCTCAGACGTCGCTACGTTGTTCAACTTGCCCAGGCACTTTTTCTGGAATGCCGCGTCCCCCACGGCAAGAACCTCGTCTATCAGGAGAATTTCGGGTTCGAGATGGGCCGCAACCGAAAAACCCAGGCGGATCCTCATTCCGGAGGAATAATATTTGACAGGAGTATCAATAAACTGCAGGATTTCCGAAAAATCTACTATCTCATCAAATTTCCTGTCTATTTCCCGCCTTTTCATGCCGAGTATGGCGCCGTTTAAATAAATGTTTTCCCTCCCGGTCAATTCGAGGTGGAAGCCGGTGCCGACTTCGAGAAGAGAAGCTATTCTGCCGTATAAGTCGATCCTCCCTTCAGTCGGTTCGGTAATTCCCGTTATAATTTTAAGCAGCGTGCTTTTTCCGGCGCCGTTTCGGCCTATGATTCCTACGACCTCCCCCTTGCCGACGTCGAAACTCACGTCTTTAAGGGACCAAAAATAATTATTCAGCGGCTTTATTTCCGCACGGGAATCCGTGTACTGCGTGCCGGCGCCGGGTTTTCTATCGAAGCCCGAAATCAGTTTTTTATAGTTCCTCGAGGTAAAGCCCGTAATACTGTCCCTGATAGTCTTATATTCGTTTCTCTCGCCTATCCGGTATTCTTTACCTATGCCTC
Source organism: uncultured bacterium (assembly GCA_902826595.1). Lineage (GTDB taxonomy): Bacteria > Desulfobacterota_D > UBA1144 > Nemesobacterales > UBA2774 > 2-12-FULL-53-21. The sequence goes on from CADEFK010000232.1 coordinate 1,005, forward strand.
TGACTTTTATATATATATCGCTCATTTTAAACCACGTCCGCGAACGTTCTTTCCATTCGTCTGAAGTACAGCACGCCGCCTACTAAGAGAAACAAGACCATAAGGGAAGATATGGTTACCAGCGACCAGCTCACGTTTGATTTTCCGAGAAGCGCCCATCTAAATCCCTCCACGACTCCCGCCATAGGGTTAAGACCGTATATGAACTGCCATTTTTCGGGGACGAGGCTGCTGGGGTAAGCAATCGGCGTCACGAAGAGCCAGATTTGAGTCATAAAAGGAATGAGATGACGGACGTCCCGATACTGGACGTTTAATGCCGATAACCACATGCTCACTGCCAGAGCGGATGCCATCGCGAGCAGCACGAAGAGGGGCAGCACTAATATAGCAGCCGATGGTATAATCCCATAATAAATTATCATCGCCACCAATACGACGAATGCAATACAAAAGTCGACAAGTACCGCTACTATCGAGGCGATGGGAAGTATTATCGGAGGGAAATATACCTTTGTTATCAAATAGCGGTTGTTGAGAAAACTATTACTTGGGGTAGATAAGGTCAAGGCA
>CADEFK010000233.1 GCA_902826595.1 uncultured bacterium
TGAGATCGTCTTATTGAATAAGGAGTTGAAAGGGCCCAACGGAATAGCATTTTCGCCCGATGAAAAGTATCTCTACGTCGGGAACTGGGACCCGGAGAACAAAGTCGTGATGCGCTACGAAGTTAAAAAAGACGGCACGCTGGCGGATGGGGAAAGGTTCTTCGACATGACCGGCGCGCCCGGTGAGGACGCAATAGACGGTATAAAGGTCGATTCCGAGGGGAACCTTTATGTCTCGGGCCCGGGCGGGCTCTGGGTGATCTCAGCCGGCGGAAAGCATATAGGGACCATTATCGCTCCCAGGCACGTACACAACATGGCCTGGGGAGGGGAGGACGGAAAAACACTCTTTCTCTGCGCGCAGAGCGGGCTCTATATGATGCACCTCGGTATACAGGGGTCAAACGTGCATTATAATTAGGAAAAATTTAAGAATTTAAATCACAAGGATACCCACATGAAAGCGCTCTTGGAGGCTCCTCAAAAATCTAATCATCGCGGCGGCAAAGTCGTTTCCGAAGGTCATAGATGGGGCATAATTTTGGCAGGGGGCGACGGCACGCGGCTCCGCTCGTTAACCAGAATCATATCGGGCGACGAGAGGCCCAAGCAATTCTGCCGAATCCTGGGCGACGAGTCGCTTCTCGAGAGGACGGTGAAACGCGTCGAAATGGGGATTCACCGGAATAACATACTTCTGTCAGTGACGCGGACCCATGAAAGGTTCTACAACTACCTCTACGATAAATTCGACCGGAGCCAGTTCGCGGACCAGCCCGCAAACCTCGGCACGGCCCCGGCGATCCTGTACAGCCTGCTCCGGATAGCCAAGATCGACCCCAAAGCGTCGGTCACGTTCTTCCCGTCCGACCATTACCTCTCGGATGACGGGATATTCATGAATCAGGTCGATGACGCATTCAAAGGCGTCGAGCGGGAGCCCGGAAAGATAGTCCTTCTCGGTATCACGCCCGGCTCCGCGGAAACCGAATACGGATGGATCGAGCCCTATACTCAAACAGCCGGCGCATTTCCGGGCCCCCTGATGCGGGTCAAACGCTTCTGGGAAAAACCCGGCAGATCGAAGGCGGCCGAGCTCCTCAACAAAGGCTGCCTCTGGAACAGCTTCGTCATGACCGGAAAGGCTTTGGCCTTCCTGAGTATCATACGCGGAGCCATCCCTTCTCTCTATCGCGACTTCATAGCGGCGTCAGACATGATAAGGACCCCGGGAGAAAGCGACGCGATCGATTACGTGTATGAAAAACTAACCCCGACCAACTTCTCGCACAGGGTCCTCGAGGTCTCGACAGAGAGCCTTCTGGCATTCGCCGTAAAAGACGTCGAATGGAGCGACCTCGGCGAGCCCGGGCGCGTGCTTTCGACAATCGAGAATACAGGCATTAAGACCGAATGGAACCTCAAGAAAGGGAACCTCGCCCGTAAGTTCGCGTAGTAGTTATTATTACTTGTCCGTTATCAAATGAAATCTTTCTTACAAGGAACTATACACATGAATACCCAGGTCAAACCG